>JAGVXA010000018.1 GCA_018304025.1 Candidatus Pacearchaeota archaeon
TACAACAAGCTCATTCAAAGCAAGACATTTAGAAATAAATACATTGCGGCGCAATTCATCCGTCCCTTAAAAGAGGACGGATTTCTTGCGAAAGTTTAAGATACATGTTGCAAAGCCCGAACGAAATCCTGAGAAAAGCAAGCGAGCACATTCATCTTTTGGAAAACCAGAGAGAATTATTCGACACTTACGTAAGCCGTCTGACAAAATCAGAATTCTACAGTCACTCAAATCTTGATTTGGCAGTAACTCTGATACAAAAAGGAATGCTGATTCAAAAAATAATTGAAGACTTGCGAAGGCAGGCAGTAGAACTCGGAAAAGAAGGGACTTTGCTGAAGATAAGGCTGAAAGAAATCAAGGGCGGAGTTGCAAAAGAAACAGATTTGGCGATAAAAGATTATACAAAACTTGATATCGGCAGGTCAAAAATGCTGATAGAAGATTTGTCGTATGATGAAATCCTCGACGAAAGAAACATTTTTAGCGCCTTGGCTTATGAAGAAGTTCTTTCAAGAACAGAACCCGTAAATGGCTGGCGCATCCTCTCCAAAACTTCGCTGGAAGAAGTGCAAATCGCAGAAATAATCAGAAAACTTGGAGCAATAGACAAAATAATTCGGGCAGAAAGTTCCCAGCTGGCAGACATTCTCACGTCAGAGCAGATTGAAACCTTCAGAAGCGAGATTGAAAAAATTAATTTGAATGCTTAATTATTAACAATCCCTCAAGCCAACAAATTTATAAACCAACTTTTCCAATCCCAATCATGAAAAGAAGCTCACGTCGCTGGAAAAAAAAGAACCAAATGCGCTGGAAATGGCAGAGAAAGCGACTCAAGAAAGAAAAGCGAAAGAGAAAAATGCATAGAGAGCGAAGCAAGTAATTTTAATATTCTCATCTCAATAATCAGCCGCTTTAACAAATCTCGTTAATCACAAAATTCTCGGAAATTAATCGAAGATTAATTTCTCGATTCTATCCAGATAATTATTCCCCTAAAAATTCTATCCAGATAATTCTCCCCTCCCGAAATAAACTCACAACCCGCCAGGATTCTATCACGCTAAATAATCCCCTCCATCTTTAAACCAAATAACCCTTCCAAATCTGTATACAAATTTTTATAAACAACTCTAAACAATTCCATTAATGAACCACGTCAACATCTGGACAGAAAAATACCGTCCCTCCAAATTCGAAGATGTCGTCGGGCAGCAGGAAATAATAAAAAGAGTAAGTTCGCTTGTTCAGTCATTAAACATCCCCCATTTATTATTTGCAGGCCCCGCAGGCACAGGAAAATCAACATTGGCATTAATCACAGTAAAAGAACTCTTCGGAGCTAAGTGGAAAGAAAACTACTTAGAGCTTAACGCCAGCGACGAAAGAGGAATCGAAGTAGTCAGGCAGAAAGTAAAAGACTTCGCAAGAACAAAGGCAATCGAAAACATCCCCTTCAAAGTAATTTTCCTCGACGAGGCAGACGCCCTTACAAAAGAAGCCCAGCAGGCATTAAGAAGAACAATGGAAAATTTCTCAAACACCTGCCGTTTCATAATGTCCTGCAACTATTCTTCAAGAATCATAGACCCTATCCAGTCAAGATGTGTAATATTCAGATTCAAGCTCCTGGAAAAAAAAGACATAACTCAAGTAATGAAAAAAATCGCAGAACACGAAAGAATAAAAATCACAGAAGACGCATTTGAAACACTTTACGAAGCGTCAGAGGGCGACTGCAGAAGAGCAATCAATCTTCTTCAGGCAACAGCCTCAATCTCTCCAGACGTGAATTCAGAAATGATTCTGATGATTTCGTCAAAAGCCCGCCCAGCCGACGTCAGAGTCGTATTAGATTACGCTCTGGCAGGCGATTTCGTAAACGCAAGGGACAAATTGCTAGACGTCATGCTGAAAGAATCAGTCGCGGGAACAGACATAATAAAATCAATCCAGAAAGAAATCTGGAATCTGCAGATAGAGCCAGATATCAAAGTCCGCCTGACAGAAAAAACAGGCGAAACAGAATTTAGAATGACAGAAGGCTCCGACGAATTCGTCCAGTTGCAGTCTTTATTGGCTTCTTTCGTGCTTGCAGGAAAAGGCAAGATTTAGTTTTGTTCTATAATCCAAAACTTCATTCTAAATCATTTATGGAAGAACACATTCGTAACCTGAGCACTGTCCCACTTGTATACTTTCGCCAACTTCACGCGCACAAAGAGTCCCGTCAGATTTATCCCAACAAAAGTTACAGTAAAGCTGTTCAGAACAAGTGCCAGGATCTCCAAGCATGTCAGGACCATTAATTTCACAGCCCTGATCTAAACAATCCCCATCAGCACAATCAATAGCTCCATCGTTATCATTATCTGTATCGTCATCGCAGTTTGTTTCTGTTTGAACACCGCCGCTGCATGTACAACCTGCTCCGCAACTAACTCCAGTCGTGATTCTTGAACAAGATCCGCCACAGCCATCGCAGTTAGTACAAGTCTCAGCGCAAACATCTGAATAAGTTGGCGAAGCGCAACTTGGAATACATCCTCCGCCGCCTCCGCCGCCTCCGCCTCCGCCCCCAGAATACCTCTTAGTTGTAATCGGATTTGTCGAAGTCGCAACCCCTCCGTCAGGTGTTTGAATTACAGCGTGAACTGAAATCTTTATTATATTCCCCTCAAGTCCATGCGGTGTTACGGTTGAATCATCCTCATAAGGAATTGTAACGTGAGCTGATTGCAATTCAGCCAAAGGATTATCATTATAATCATTAATCGTCACAGAATTCTTAAGATCATCTTCTAATACTACTACAAACCCTAAAATGTCCCCGCCGCCGGATTTCCTGTACAAATCAAAAGAAACTCGGCCGTTATCCACGCCGTCAACTTCTATTATCTCTAAATTTCTTATTTCAAAATTCAATCCGAAAAATTCTATCTCTGTTCTCAATTGCGAAATTGAGCCAGTAAACATTATGCTCACAAATACCCAGACAATCGCGGTTGCAACAATAACCAAGAGTACAATGAGCACAGTAGTTATAATGTCATTCAATCCCTTCTTGCCGACACACTCTTTTTGCATGGATAATAAAATAATCCTTCCTTTTTAATACTTACGATTAACAATCCTAAATATTCCCGCAAACAACACAAATCTTTATTTACTAATCTCTCTAAAATCTAAAAATTAGAAATCTTTTCAATAAAATTTTTCGGCGTCAAAATTCTAATACCCCTAAACTCTCCAATTTTCAAAAGATGCTTGCCGTTGGTAACAATATAATCAACTTCTCCCTCGACAGCACATTCCAAAATTTTATTATCATCTGCATCTTCTTCGACAACATTGAGTTTTTCAGAAGGATAAACTATCTCAGCAAAAGCAGCAATTTCATTAATCGCATAATTAAGCTCCAATTTCTTCTCTTTTACTTTGTCTACAATCTCTTCAGAATTTAAAACATTAATAAATTCCCCGATTATTTCTTCAGAAAGAACAATTTCAATTTTCTCGCGAACTGCCATTTCTAAAATCTTAAATGAAACTCCTCTCCAAAAAATAGAAGAAACCAAAACATTAGTATCGGGAGTAATCCTCATTTTTTCTTTTGCAATTTTCTATGCTTGTGAATTAATTCAACAACTTCCTCTTCTTTGATTCCAGATTTTTCCATAACCTCTCTCAAAGGTCCTGTCAATTCTTCCCAGCTTTTCTTGCTTTTAGAAATCTTGCGAATAGTCAAAACATCTCCGTCTAAAACAAACATTAATTTTTCTCCTTCCTCAAGTCCAAGAGCTCTCCTGACATCAACAGGAATTGCAATCTGCCCCCTCGAGCTTACTCTTCCGATTTGAATTATTTCCGCCATTTTCTTACTTACAAGATAAATAAGATTTGTTTTATTTAAATCTTTTGTTTAATTCCTTTCCGCGACGAACAAATAATGGAATCCAACAATCTTTATTAACTCTTATCTCTAAAATCTAAAATGCAGCTCTCAGAAAAATACCGCGCAAAAAGATTCGAAGATATAATCGGGCAGGAATCAGCAATCGAACAGATAAAAGAATTCTTGGAGCAATTCCCGAAGAAAAAAGCATTAATTCTCTACGGTCCCGCAGGCACAGGCAAAACTTCCCTCGTCCACGCAGCAGCAAAAGAAAACAACTTGGAAATCTTGGAATTAAATTCTTCGAACTTAAGAAACAAATCCTCTCTGGAGGAAACATTAAGGCCTGCAACAGCGCAGTCATCTCTTTTCAAAAAAGGAAAAATAATTTTAATGGACGAAGTCGACGGCGTGACAGGCACAGACAGGGGCGGAATTCCCGAGCTGGTAAATTTAATCCACACAACAAAATTCCCGATAATCATGACTTGCAACGACGTCTGGCAGTCCAAGCTGTCGCCGGTAAGAGCAAAATCAAAATTAGTAGAAATGAAAATGCTGAACATTGGAACAATTGTTTCTTTGCTGGCAAGAATCTGTGAAAAAGAAAAAATCCAGAAAGATCCGCAGTTCCTAAAACAAATCGCAATCAAAGCTCAGGGCGATTTGAGAGCCGCAATTAACGATTTGGAATCCTACGCAAAAAACACCCTCGAAATAGACGTCGAAGAAAAGAGAGACGTCGAAGAAAGCATATTCAACATTCTCCGAAGATTATTCAAGGAAAGGCAGGACTTCAAAAACTTGTTCGACAACACGTCAATGTCCCTCGACGAAATATTATTATGGATAGAAGAAAATATTCCCAAAGAGTACAGGAATGAAGAGCTGGCAAAAGCATACTATGCATTGGGAAACGCAGATATTTTCAGGGGAAGAATTTACAAAAACCAGTTCTGGCGTTTTCTTTTGTATCAAAATATTTTCCAAAGCGCGGGAATCTCTTACGCCAAATCATCCCCCTTATCTGGATTCACAAAATACGAGCGCCCGAAAAGAATTCTGAAAATCTGGCTCAACAATCAGAAGATAGCAAAAAAGAAAACAATCGCCCAGAAATACGCGAAGCTCACCCATTGCTCGACAAAGCAAGTCCTGAAAGATTTTCCGCTTATCAAGCCGATGCTGCAGCAGTCCTCGGTTCAAAAAGCTCTCAAGTTCTCCGACGAGGAAATCGCTTTTTTAGAGAAATAATCGGCGTGGCGCCTGCGCACGAAATGCGCAATTACAAATTTCGAATTGCCTCGGCAATTACGCCGCGCAATCCTTTTGATCTATATATTAATAATTAATTCAACGCGCCGGAAATTTGAAAATACTGAACAACCGGACTAATATATTCAGATTTTTTTAACGGCGGCAGCGGCTGATAAATCTGTTTATTTTTAGACTGCAGCACAAGCACAATAAACCATACATTCCTAAAGTCTTTATGTTCAATGTATGCTTCTTGTAAACCCTCTAAAAATTCTTTATCAATTTCTTTATTGAACAAGCCAAAAAACTCGCTGGCATAAAATATTTCCACCCCGATAACATTGCCTCTTCTGTCCAAATCTAAAACAATATCTTCAGAGAATTCTATGCTCTCTTCAACATCTTTCACAGCATTCTGAATATACAACACGTCATCTTCTGAATCGTAATGAAATTTATATTCGTTCATATTAGTCTCATACTCCTCGTATATTTAAACCTTTTTTCTTGTATCTCTTAAGCGTTTTTCTCCCTAAAGGAAATATCGTAATAACTCGTATGTTGCCGTCTCTAAATGTCACAATATACTTCCTTCCTTTTCTTCCGCTATAAATAAAAAACAACGCGTATCTTGTTTCATTATCTTTTATTTGTTTTTCCGTAAAAGAAAGGTTTTTACAATTTATTATTTCTTCTTCAATCTCTTGTTTTGACATCTTATTTCTTTTAAGAAAAAAATCTATATCTTTCCCAAACACGATGCCGTCTTTTTTGTATTCGTTAATTAATTTCTTCACTTCTTCAGAACAATCTTCTATCATCAGAATATAAAATAAATAATCGTATTTAGGTTTTTCTAATTGTTAAAACTAACCAAAGAAATTTAATCCCTCGTGCGCAAAATCACTCCAGTCAAATCATTAGTATAAGCCCTGAAAGTCAGCTTTCCGTTATTAAGTATTTCTACCATATATTTCAATCGATAAGCAGTGCAATCTTTCGGGAAACCCTTCCCCCAATCCCCATTTTCTCCAATATTCCTGAACCCTATAAGTCGAAAAGAAAAACGTTCTCCTCGAACATTCAAATTATAATCTTCTTCGTTCTTTTCAGCCTTCCCCAAAAACTCTATAAAAAGCGTCCGTTTTTCTGTTATGTCCATCAAAAATAATAATCATGAAAAAGAGTTTAAATAAACGCCCGTCCCCTAATATACTCAACCCCGAACAACAGTTATTTAAACCGCAGAAGCCTTTCTTTATTATATTTTTCTTGCAAATAATTATGCTACTCGCCAATACGCCTTTTTTATCACGCAATTCACACCGAACACGCACTGGTTTAATCAAGCAGCATTCAAATACTTCTCATTAACTTTCTCCCAATTCACAACATTCCACCACGCCTCAATAAAATCAGCTCTTCTGTTTTGATAATGAAGATAATACGCATGCTCCCACAAGTCAATGCACAAGATAGGAGTTTTACCCTCGGTAATTGGATTGTCTTGATTCGAGGTAGAAACAATTTTTAATTCCCCATTATCCAAAACAAGCCAAACCCACCCGCTCCCAAAATGCATAAGCGCGGCAGCGTTAAAGTTCTGCTTGAATTCTTCAAAACTCCCAAACTTCTCTTCAATCGCTTTTTTAATATCTCCCTTCAGCTCCCTCTTCTTCACATCTCCCGTCATAATCTCCCAATACAAATTATGATTCGCAAATCCTCCCCCGTTATTCCTGACAGCTGTCCTGATTTCTTCCGGCAGTTGATTCAATCCCGCCAAAATTTCATTCACGTCCTCCTTGAAAAATTCAGGATGATTCTCCAGAGCCAGATTAAGTTTGTCGCAATAAGTTTTATGATGCTTCGAATAATGAATCTCCATTGTCTTCGCATCCAGCCACGGCTCTAAAGCGGAATACTCGTATTCAAGTTTCGGCAGAAAGAATTTCATGAATTATCTAAGAATTTATAATTTTTATATTTTGTGGAAGTATAAAATTTAATTCAGCGACGCAGAAAATTCGTTAAGATACTAAAAATTAACAACTAGCAGTAGAACTCGAACCACTCGAAGTCCCTGTCCCAAATCCCGGACTTGCAGTCTGAGTTGAAAGTGTCTTGCTGCACTCTTCAGGAGCAGTGGTAAACGCAGAGCAAATTGCTTCTTGAATTAACGCAGGGCTTCTTCCAACCTGAACTTCAACGCCATTTATCACAGTAGTCGGCGAACCGCTGATTCCCATCGCTTGCGCTTGTTCTTCATTCGCAGCATACAATGCTTCAGCGTCTTTGCTCATGCAATTATTAACCTTAACCTTGTCAATTCCAACCAAAGGATAAATTTTCTCAATCAAAGGCTCTACGCAGCTCGCTTCTCCCTGGCAAGCCCCTATTGCTGTATCAGCCAAGAACTTGTCTAGATACCTGAACAATTTATCTTTCCCGTAAATATCTTCTATGCATAATTGTCTCAAAGATTCTGTCTTTTCGTATTCACCGTGCATTGCCCCGATAAATACTATATTTATATCTGCTTTACTCTTCAGCAAATTATAAACAGGTGAAAGTGCTTTCTCCATTTGCGTTCCGTATGGGCAATAAGAGAATACATAAAAATCTGCAGTAGGCTTGTCTGTTTTAGGAACCTCAGCAGAAGTTGTCTCCGGAGTTATCGTGCTAGTCTCGGTAATCAAAGGAATCGGCTGTGCAATTGCGTATTTTCCGTCCAGAGTAATATAAACAGGCGTCTCTTGTCCTTCAATATCAACAACTGCCTTGTAAAGAGTGCCGTCTTTTTCAACAGATAATATGCTTGCGTTTACATCTCCTCTCGAATTAATAAAATCAACAAGATTCTGTCCGGCATTATTTCCATTAACAACTCCTCCAGTCACTCCAATTCCCCCATTCATAACCAAGACAATAATCAAAGCCAAACCGAGAACAACAGTAGAAACAATCCAAGGATTATTCCTCATCGCACCAACATAATCAGTCTTCTCTCTCGTCGCAGATTCAGAAGATTCATTCTCGTCAAAATCCTCTTCAGCTTTAGTTTTTTTATCAGCCATTCATTCTCTTAATTATCACTATTTAAAAACTTTGCGGAAGAATCGGCTACACCCCAAATAGCAATTATTTCCTAACCAACTCAAGATATATAAATCAAAAAAATCTACTTCTCCTATGAATAAAGAGGGGCTCAGCGAAATTATCACAACAGTTCTAATAACTCTCACAGCAATAGTATCAGTTGGAATCGTAGCAGTCGTTTTAACAAACAACAACCAAAATTATCTAAATCAAATTTCTCAAGACGTCAATTTCATCGGAATTGACTTTTCAATAAGCGAGTTCAGCACCCAGGAAAATCCAAAAATCTCCTTCCTCCTAGAAAGAAAATCAGGAGGAAAAGAAATCTCAGGATTTTATATTTTATTAAGAGATTCGAACGGTTTATCTTCACTAATAAAAAAATACAGCACAACCCAAATAAGCGAAACTCAGAAAATTTGGATTTACATCGACGAATCCGATATGGAGCTAGAACTCAACGGACAAATAATAGAAATCTCAATTTATCCTCTAAGAATGTCCGAAGAAGGCGAAGAAATAATTTCTCAATTTCCAGATAAAAATTCAGTAGGAGAGAGTTTCGAAACTTATAATTCCTATAATGACGAATATATCGATGAAGAATGCGGCAGATATGCCGACAATCTCCTCGCCGCCGATTGTCTCGATGGAAAATATAATATCGAAACAAGAAAATGCAATGGAGAAGATGGTAATGCTTACAGCACAGTTCAAAAAGCCGCCGATAGTGTTCTTCCGGGAGAAACAGTTTGCATCAGGGCAGGAACATATAGTGAAGGAGTAACTTTCCGAAGAGGTGGTGAAGAAAATAATTATGCAACATTTAGGCCTTATTACAAAGAAAAAGTAGTATTCCTTCTCGGCAAAACATTTAATACCTGGCAAAACGACGGCAGTTTATACTCTCTTGATTTAACCTCTTCTTTCTCGTCTGGATATTTCAGCGATAGCTATTTTGTTGGTGCTATAGAAAATAAAGGTGTTGGCATTTCCACCGCACTAAGCTACGAGCATCTGCTAAATCCTGCTCTTAGACCAATTTCTGCACAGGGAATAGATATGACTTTCTTTGATACAGCATCTAAAATACTATATTTAGACTTGGAACCAGAACGACAATTTAATCCAGAAGAATTCTATGTTGTCGACGCTTCGAAAAGAATCTACATCGGCGCAGATTATTTTAAGCTTATCGGAGTGAATATTGAATACCCTTGGTACGGAATTGTGTCATGGAGTACAACTGGTGTCTCTATTATTAACACGACAATTCTTCACACTTCAGGAATGGGCATTCTTGGTGATGGTTCTATCTCTATTATTGGCAATAATATTAGCGATATTGGATTAAAAATAATCGCAAAGAATGATAAGTATTCATCCAGCCTGATACATGGAATCTATGTCTCAGGAAAGGATATAATAATCAAAAATAACTTCTTGTCAAATTGCGCTGGTTCTTGCGTTCATCCCTGGTCACAGATTGATGTCGACAATAAACCGTATAACGCAACGATTACAGGGAATTATATTATTGGAGCAATGGATTTATCCGGAAGCGCTCATACAATCGCTAACAATATTGTACTATCTAATGGCTATATTTGGGCGCTTACTTTATCTTCAGTCAAGAATACAAACATCGTGAATAATTATTTTCAGGGGTCTAATCCTCTCGGCGGTATTTTGTATCTCGGAACACCTTGGGGCGATGTCTCTTCATCTAATGATAGGTATTCAAGAAAAGTAAATTTCGTTAACAACATTGTTGTCGGAAATGGTCCATTAAGATGTGTTGAAACAGCTAAACTCGATATCGCATCCGGCAATCTTGACAACAACTTATATTACAATTGCAATCAATTTGCTGTTGGTGAAAGTCCTAATCGTGTTGTTTTAAATAATTTTGAAGACTATCGCTCAGAATTGCAAAAAATAAAACCAAATGTAGAAGACCATTCCTCGTTTTCTAATCCTCTCCTTGACGTAAATTATCTCCCTACTGATAACAGCCCCGCATTAAATAATGGAATTATTACAAGTCTGCATTGCCCATTTACAGACGATAATCCTGCCCAACCAATGGATAAATCTGCTTCTTGCTTGCATTGGTTTGAAAACGCACCGGATATTGGAATTTTAAGTTGAAGTACAAACAGTAAATTATGAAATCGAAGCGGCAGAAGTTTAATTCTCCTAGCTCTTCAAAATAAATAAAGAATTTCCATCAACATAATTTTTTTCTTCCGCCATCGAACCCTCCAACCCTCCTGAAAAATTAAATTCCAATTGCTCGCCAGAAACACACCTCTCAATTTTTCCCTCGCGAACATCCTGATTAAATCTGCCACAATATCTTTCCAAATAAATTCCAACACTTTTTCTTAATTGCTTAACCCTATTAGTAACAGCGCCGTCAGAACAATCAACAACAGAAGTCTTTCTTATTTTCTTTATTCCCAATTTTTTCAGCAATCCTTTTTTCTCTTCTAATTGAAGCAGAGTATTCTCTACGTCCAATCCTTCCAATTCAGGCAAAACCCTCTGCAAAAATAAATATCTACTCAGAGAGTATTTCTTTAGATTTTCCATATTTTAATTCGGCGCGCTAAATTCGCGGAGCAAGTGCGCCGCCAAAAATTTGCGGAGCAAATTTTTCAGATAAGACGCACAGCCGAACGCAATTGTGCGTCCAATTGCGGCGCATCAAAAGCGAATTTTACCGATAAGGTTTTGCAAATCAGCCGTGAGCAGTATCTCAAGGGGAAAGTTGGTAAGAAAACCGAGAAGGTGTTCTTACAAAAATCCAATTACGCGCCGAAACCATAATTTATTTCTACAACAACATTTAATAAATCCTTCCCCTAATTACAATCATGAGCTATAATATCATAATCGGCAGAACCCCAGCCGACAAAGAAAAATTTGGTGACAGGGGATTAATCTATCTCGGCAAGGGATACGTAAAAATGGGAAACTACACCTCTCTCTCGAATAAAATCTGGATGGACATCGCCCGTTCTCACGTCGTTCTCGTCGCTGGAAAGCGTGGCAGCGGAAAATGCCTCCACGAAGATACGCTGATTACTTTAGCTGACGGCTCGCAAATTCCAATAAAAAATCTGGAAAAGAATAACGAAAAGATAATTTCTCTAAATAATAATCTTAAAATAGAACAATCCGAAAAAACAGAATTCTTCTCAAGAAAAGTAAGTAATCTTCTAAAAATAAAACTAAGAAGCGGAAAAGAAATTAAGTTAACTCCTGAGCATCCCGTATTTACAATTAATGGCTGGCAGCCGATTCAAGAGTTAAAAATTGGCAGTAGAATAGCTACTCCTCGAAGATTACCTTCTTTCGGTCAGAAACAAATGTTAGAGCATGAAATAAAGATTTTATCCTATCTGATTGCCGAGGGTCATACAAAAAGCATAGTATTATTCACAAATTCAGACGAAAAAATAGTAAAAGATTTTGAAGAATCATTAAACAGATTTGATCCTTCTTTAAATCTGATAAAAGAAAAAGAAAGCCATTATAGAATTTCCTCGCCTAATTGGAAAAACAAAGTATTGCGGCACAATAAAATCAGAAATAAAAAAGGACAATTTATAAAAGGCATCAAAAATATCAATGAAAAAAGAAGCATAAGAAAACTAATAGAAAGAGAAGAAATCTTCGGTCTTCTTTCAACTGAAAAGTATTTATCTCAAAATATAATGCAATTAAACAAAGAAAATCTTTCTCTTTTTCTAAATCGATTGTTCAGCTGCGACGGCAGCATCTACAAAACAAACGATTATTGGGAAACTTCTTATGCTTCCTCTTCTAAAAAATTAATCAAACAAATTCAACACCTTCTTCTAAGATTTGAAGTTCTATCAAAATTAAGAAATAAAAAAATTAATCTTAACGGAAAAACATTCCAATCGTATGAATTAGTAATTAATTCTGATAACACTCTGAAATTCATAAAAGAAATAGGATTCTTTGGAGAAAAAGAAGAAAGACAAAAAAGAGCAGAAAAAGAGATACAATCTAAAATAAGAAATCCTAACATTGATACAATACCTAAAGAGATTTGGAATTTCTTTAAACCGCGAAGCTGGACAGTAATTGGAAAATCGTTGGGATATAAACATCCAAAAGCAATGAGAGAGAGAATTCACTATTCTCCGTCGAGGCAGACTCTCCTGCAAATTGCAGAAGTTGAACAGCACAACGGATTAAAATTATTAGCAGAATCTGACATCTTTTGGGATGAAATAATTTCAATAGAAGGTCTTGAAGGTGAATTTACAGTTTATGATATCTGCGTTCCAGGAAACCATAATTTTGTGGCGAATGATATAATAGTTCACAATAGTTACACATTAGGAGCAATAACAGAAGAACTCTCAAGTCTCCCCCAGGAAGCAGCCCAAAACATCGCCTCTATAATCTTCGACACAATGGGAATCTTCTGGACAATGAAATTCAAAAACGAAAAAGAAAAAGAACTCCTCGAAGAATGGGGCTTGAAATCAAAAACACTCCCTGTAAAAATTTTCGTCCCCTTCGGAAAAGAAGAAGAATACCGAGAAAAGAAAATCCCCTTCGACGAAACATTCGCTCTGAAAGCGTCGGAGTTAGAAGCAGAAGACTGGCTCACGCTCTTCGGCTTGAAAATGACTTCTCTCCCCGGCGTTTTATTAGAAAGAAGCATCGCAAAAATAAAAGAAGAAAAAGAATCCTACTCGATTAAAGAGATAGAAGAACAAGTAGAAAAAGATCATAAAGCAACAAAGGAAACAAAAGAAATAATTGAAGGAATGTTTTCAGCAGCAGACAGCTGGGGAATTTTCTCAAAATCAGACAAGGGAACAGAAATAAAAGATTTGGTAAACGCAGGCGTAACAACAGTTCTCGACGTGTCTGTCTACTCTTCAATCGGAGCATTCAATGTCCGCGCCCTCGTAATTTCAATAATTTCAAGAAAACTTTTCACAGCAAGGATGGACGCAAGAAAAAAAGAAGAACTCGAAGCGCTTCAGCACGGGCAGGATTATCTTTCCTACAAATCAGACAGAAAAGAACCACTCGTCTGGATTTTCGTAGATGAAGCCCACGAATTTCTTCCAAGAATCGGAAAAACTCCGGCGACAGACGCACTAATCCAGCTTCTTAGAGAAGGACGCCAACCGGGAATTTCCGTCGTATTAGCAACGCAGCAGCCAGGACAAATCCACAAAGACGTGATGACTCAGTCAGATATTGTGCTAGCTCACAGAGTAACGGCAAAGCCAGACATTGAAGCTCTTAACGAAATAATGCAGACATATTTGCTGAAGAGTATAAAGCAGGAGCTTGACAATCTCCCGCCGTTAAAAGGCTCAGCAATAATTCTCGACGACAATTCAGAAAGAATCTACCCGATTAGAGTCCGTCCAAGATTCACGTGGCACGGCGGCGAAGCCCCGACAGCAGTAAGAGCAGATGTGAAGATTTAATTTTTTAAATTACCCGCCAATACGCCTTCGTTATTGTGCAATTTGTCTGCGTCGGTATTGCCTCGGAAATAAATTCATAGGCCCCTATATCTGGCTGTGAATCTCTTAAGTTGCCTGAATAATCCTCAAACAAACCAGCAATCTGTGTTCCGTTATCAATTGCTTCTGTTGCAGTACTTTTAAGATTATAATCTTGATGTAATACTTCTAAATAAGGATCAGTTGCAGATATAAGATTATTTGATATAATTAAATTCTGGCACACGCCTCGCGTAATTAATCTTTGTACATGATTTGGGGAATAAACTAAGTTGTTTTTTACTACAACATCAGAGACATTAGCACCAAAATATACAAAGCTCAATCCGTCGCCGCTTATATCGAAAGAGTTATCATATACGCTGTTCCCAAAGATATGAATGTCTTTTGGTGGGGGCTCTATCCCTCGCTGCTCAACACCAATTGCTGTAAAACCCATCGCCCCCGAAAGGTCAAAAATATTATTTCTAATAGTTACATTCTGCGCCCATATACTAACTATTCTTTGAGTATTATTTGAAGATTTAAAAAAATTATTTTCAATAACCGCATCAATTATTTTTTCATCTTGAAATTGGTCTTGCGGCCCTAGTTGAAATGGAAGATATTCACGAATATCTTTAATAATATTTTCTCCAAAATAAATAAACTCGCTGTTTGGACCTCCAGAAAGAGCACTATGGATCTTTATATCTCCTCTTCCATCTCCAATAAAAAAGTTATTTAATTTATCGGAGTAATATGAGCGCATGATATGACCATACATTCCCGTATCAAACCCGCCTATATGACTGCCCATTACCACATTTTGCCTTCCACCAAGAGTTAATCCCCTGCGATAATTTCGATAAATATCAGAGTCTATGAAAAACGCTCTTGTTGTGAATCCCCTTCCGCGTACATCCGTGCCTCTGTCAAATCCTGTTATGTTTACTCTCAACACTAGAAGGTCATTTGATACTGTTGTACTCCCGAAAACAATACCCCCTGTATCTGTTCCATACGGACCTGTAATAATCAAATCAGATATTCTGCCGTCAGATAAATTATTTTGATAAACTTGGAAGATGTTTCTCGAATTAGAAATAGAATTTATTTTTGGATTTTTGCTGCATGCCCCTTTCTCGTCATAAGTTCCTCCAACACTTTCGCAATTTCCATAAGATCCAATTGTCCAAGGTCCTTTATAACCTATTTCAATACTGCCGTTAAAAAACCATTCATCCCCTCTTTTTAATAAGACTCTCTTATTAGTGCCGAGATAAGTCTGAATGGTAGATAAACTCGCCCCAGTTACGACAGTTCCACCCGAAGGGCAGCCAGAGGAATCACTGCTTGTTGTCAAGCAGATTGTCTGTCCATATCCGCTAGAACCATAATAAAAGTTAGGGTCCTCAATACTGATATTAACTTGATTCGTACCAATATCTCCATTAATATCTTTAACATTCAAATTCACAGTATAATTTCCAGAATTCTCAAAAACATGCGCAGCAACAGCCCCTTTCGCAGAATTCTTGCTCTTTCCATTTGTCACCCAATTTCCAGAATTTTCATCCCCAAAATCCCAAGTATAATCTAATTCATGGAATGGTCTGTTTGTTGTTATCGAAGTAGTTTCAGTCGCATCGAAAAATACTGCACACGGCGCAACACAAGAAGTTCGAGAAGCATTTATTACAGCAATTGGCGCTGCGCTCACCCGCCCATTTAGCCAAATCAAAATAAAAATTCCAAAAATAATTAGCGCCTCTTTCTTCATTTTAACCTTTGCATTTAAAACAAAAGAGATTATTAAACATTACGTTATCTTTTTACAACAAGTAAAAATTTAAAAACTTCTTGAAATAAAAAATAGAATGATATCTGCATCGTATGAAGCATTAAGGAAATTAGGATTTCAAGAGCTAAGAAAAGGTCCTGGCTGGACAGGCCCAAAAATATTAGAATCAGTAGAAAAATGGGATGGGGAATATTTAGGATTAATCCGCAACGGCATTCAAATAATCGCTGAAAAAATCAAGGAAGGAGTCTACGCTGTCAAAAAAGCAAGAGACAGAAATGCGCAAGTATACAAAGAACAAGACATTGAAACCTCAGAGACTTTCAGAGGGACAGAAACAATTCCGGGCTTGATAACATTGCTCGAAGACCCCAAAAGATGGGAAGGAATCAACGAACAAACCCGCGGGCTACTTCATCAAATTGCGAATGCTCCTTCCGAAGCGAAAGCCGGGGCATGGATTAATCAAGCAATCAGCGAAATAAAAAAATACAAAGACCCTATAAGCAGAAGCAGAGCAGAAATAGAATTCGAAGGCGCGATAACTGCAATGCAGACAAACCATCCTGAAAGATATTCTCTAGAATAATTTTAATTTCAGCACGTCGGCAAAATTCAATTCGGCGCGCCAAATTTGCGGAGCAAATTTTTCAGATAAGACGCACAGCCGAACGCAATTGTGCGTCCAAATGCGACACAATAAAATCAAATTTTACCGATAAGAATCGCAATTGTCAGCGAGTCCAATTGCGGCGCATCCAAAAGCGAATTTTATAATTATAATTAATTCAAAACCTTAAAATCAACTCGATATCTCCATTTTCTAACCCCAATCTCCCCCGCCTTTTTCACATTAATTATTTTAACTTTCTTCCCCGCCCGCAAAGCCTCTCCCCTAATCATCTCAATCATTTTTTCTTTCTCTCCCTCCAAATAAAATCCGTGGTAATGAATCATTCCATTTTTTTTAATAACTCGAAAAGCAATATCTAAAAATGTATCTTTCAAATTCGGGCGCGCCATAATTATTCTATCAAACCTTTCTTTCATTAAAGGAACTCGTCGGCGAACATCTCCTCCCACAATTTCAACTCTCGAATTTAATTTATTCCGTTTAACATTCTCTAAAGCATATTTTGAACACCCGCGGCTCAATTCTACTGAAACAACTCTTGAAGCCTGAGAATTTTTAGCAATCACTACAGCATACGGCCCAACCCCTCCAAACATAACCAAAACATTCTCTCCTTTCTTAACCAAAGAAGCAATCTCCATTCTATCCGACGACAAACGCGGAGAAAAATAGCAAGTATCAACATTAAATCTAAACTCGCATCCATTCTCCCTATACAAAACTTCTTTTGTCTTCTCCCCAGCAATCCAGCGAGTCGCCTGCGTCCTTAATCTTCCCTTGAATTTCCCTGTCTTCTCAACAACCGTCGTAACAGATTTATGCTCTTTCAAAAATCTCCGCCCCCAGTTTCTCTTCGCAGAAATTTTCCCATCTCGGGGAAACTTCACAATAACAATATTCCCAACAATATCGTAGTTTGCCATGTTTCATTAAGTCAATCTTCTTTTTTAATCCTTTCTTATAAATTTAAGTAACTCGCAGAATTTTCGAATCCAAGATAACTAATTTCGGCACGCCAAATTTGCGGAGCAAATTTTACAGATAAGATTCGCGCTGCAAGAAATTGCGAATCCAATTGCGTGCCGAAAAAGAAATATTTATTATGTCCTTACAAGAAAAGTTTAAATATCACTCAATCCTCCCCAAATAAACAAAGAGGACAAAATGAAAATCATTGGTTACATCTTATCAATCGCCGGAATTGTCGGCTTAGCTTATACAATGGTTCCTCAAATCCAGCCTTACATCCCATTTCTAAAAGGCATCTCTTCAACAATCATAACAATAATAAGCGCGGCTTTGATATTAGTAGGACTTTTCATAATTGTCAAAGGCGGCAGATTCCGAGGCAGGCAGGCGGTAGAAGTCCCGATTTACCACGGCAAAAACGTCGTCGGATACAGAAGGCATTAAATACTTCTCAAGTTAATTTCAACACAAAAAATTTAAGGAAGATTCCCGCCAAGTCTTCTCAAATGCGCTTCAATTGAATTTCTGCGCATATTTGCAGTAGGAGTCTCGACATTAATTATATTCAAATATTCTGCCTGCAAAGCAGCAATTGTCTTTTGATTCGCGCCCTTCACAAAAACATTAAGTTCATGCATTCCAAAATAATAGTGAATCTGCCTGTCAAAAATAAAAATAACTACAAATACCAAAAAAGTAATTGTATAAACTGTATTCATTATCTCTCCAATTTGCGCATATTTATAGGACCACAAAACAAGAAAAATAATAGCGTAAAACGCCCAAGCCAATCTTCTTCCAGCGCTTCCAAAATTACTCACATGGAGAAAATAAAAGAAAACCAAAGTCGGCAAAATCGTCGTTATTGCCACGCCCATTGTTCCGTAAGGCAGCAAAATTCCCTGTGTTAATTCATTCTGCGAGATAAACCTAACAGACAGCAAAGAGATAACTACCGCGATAATCAAGCATACTCCTTTATTGCTCCCAAATTTTGGAAAACTCTTCAAAACAACATTAATAATTAAAAACAGCAATAAAAATAATAACACCTTGGCAAATAAAAAATCGGGAGTATCATAGTTCCCCAAGCCAATTTCAAAAACAGGTCCAAAAACACTAACAGCTGAATTAATCGTGCTCTTAACAACTTCTGTAACAATCTGCGTCGGACTCTGCGCAGCCGCAACAATTTCAGTAAATAAAACTACTGCAAAAAAAGTACAAATCAAAAGCCCTCTCTCTTTATTCATCTCCAACTCACGTTTTATTTGTTTAAATATATTGCTATTCTAAATAACGAAAGTTTATGGCTCTATTAAAAAGTAAAAGAGAATTAGTTTCGGTGCGCGAAATTCGCAAAGCGAATTTCAAACAAATTTCGAATCAGCCATGAGCAGTATCACAAGGGAAAAGTTGGTAAGGGAATTCCAAAGGAATTCACTTACTCACGGCAATTCGCGCCGAAAAAAATGTTCAATAGAGCCAATTCATTGTAGTGTCCGCTATTAATGTCCTCTCGATTATTTGAGTTGCTCATTGTTTTTATTTCTTTCTCTGTTTTTCTAGGAAAGCTTGAGAGGGAGTTCTAA
>JAGVXA010000001.1 GCA_018304025.1 Candidatus Pacearchaeota archaeon
GGAAACTCCAGCACAGGCATTTGAAAGGAAAAGGAGAAAAGAATGAAAATAAAGAAACAGTTTAATTTGTCGTTAGGAAATAATTATCGGATACGACATTTTCTGGAAAATAACTAAAGTTTTATAAGGCAAATCTATTAAGTTTTATTGCGCCGACGTGGGACAATCGCAATGAATAATTGCTCAAGTTCCATGTCAAACAAAAGCCGACGTGGGACAATGGTACTCCGGCAGTCTTGAGAACTGCTTTCCTTCGGGATCTCCCGGTTCGATTCCGGGCGTCGGCGTTTAATGCTTATATCCAAAAACTTTATCATAATCCTTATGATTATAAATATCCATAATGAAAGTAATTATCTCGACTTGATTCCCCGTGATTGTGTAAACTAATCTCCATCTATTTGCTAATTCAATTCTCCATACATTTTCTGCGTCATATTTATCTGAATATTTTTCAGGCATTTGTCTTTTTGGGACTTGATCTCCTGCGAATGGATTTTGTTTTAGCAAATCTCTCACTCTTTGGATGGACCTTAGTAAAGTCTGATGAAATGAACTTTCAATTCCTTTTTGTTTTTCTTCTCCTGTAATTTTATTTAGCTCTTCGAATACTTCATTTGCTTCTTCAGAAAGTTTGACAATTATCTCTTTGTTTTCAAACATTATATTTCTCTTCCTTTTTCCATTTCTCTTTTTAGCTTGGGGCTTGGATTATAAATCCAAAGAATTCCTTTATGGCCGTCGACAATCAACCCTCTGTTTTCTAAATAACGAAGAATTAAATTTAAAGTTTGATGCATGATTTTTACAGGCAGTCTCCGTTTAAGTTCTTCTCTGTCTATAATTGTATCTGCTTCTTTCAGTATTCTTTCTATCATTAACATTGTTTTTAATGTCGGGTAGTGTATTATGCTTTTGTTATATGAGTCCATATGATACTCTATATGAGTTTATATATAAATGTTTTGTTTTTGTTTAATCAGGGCGTCGGCGTTTTTCAGAATGTTTAAATATAGATTTTCTCTGTAGATACATGAATAATTTCTCAATAATTTCATTAATAATATTTGTTTTTGCGTGGGTTTTGTACTGGGAATATATTTACCCTCATATTAAATTTAAAGACAAAACGTATGCACAAAGTGAAAAATTATTAAAATTAGATCTCGAGAGATTGGATACTTCTAGTTATAGTGCGCAATTTATTGGTTTTTCATTCTTTGTAGGTGGATTAACGATATTGGATAAAGGAACTATTGCTATTGTTTTGATTTTAGCTGGATTACTAATTTTAATAATCAATGCTGCACATGAAGGCAGGGCAGAAAGGAGATATGTGTCTCTAAGGAGATTAATATTGGAAAAAAATAAAAAAGAGAAAAAAGTTCCTAAGCAAAAAGGAGATTTCTTGTATAGGGGGTTTGTAAGAAGAAAGAAAAAATAAGATAATTGGGCTTACTATAACAATTTTTATTTGTTCTGGCGTCGGTGTTCTGTTCTGTTTAAAGCCAGTGGTTTCATTTACAAGAAGAATTTTATAATCCTTCCCATATGTCACGTCTACACTCACCACTCCATCACTACTCGTCACGCCTTCGGCGATAAGTGTCAGACTCATAGAATTAATATTTCGTCGATTATAGTTTCCTGCATTTGCAAGAAGCTCTTTCCCCGCTAGAAGATTGTCGGTAAGTTACATCGCACTTCCAACCTAATTCTTGCATTGTCTTTGTTGTTAAATGGTTATCTGTTGCTATTCCGCAGACGATATTTTTTCTGTCGGAGGAACTTAGATATTTGAAGTAGTTTGATATGTTTTGAGGGGTGGTGTTTTGGGATTCTAATACGGTTATTCTATTTGTGTTTCCTTTTATTGTTGTCAAGATGTCTGTGATTGTGGTTGCTATACCATTTTTCCAGTCGTCGATGGATTGTTTCCATGTCTCAAGTGCGGAAATTCTTTGATTTTGTAAAGATTGATTAGATTCTAGAGTATTAAATCGAGTTTCATCACTATGAACCATAATTCCTCCAGTTATGTCAGTTTGGACAATTTGTTTAGTATAAGCATCATATAATATATACAAATTAATATTGCCTCTTAGACTTGAAGTTGGATTAGATACATCTACAAAATCCATACTTATACGATTCTCGCAACTAAGCCTATTTGGAGAATTAGAGTAATTTTTACAAATTTCATAACCATACCACTCGCCGGAATAATCTTTATTTCCATAATGCGTGGTAAGTATATTTAAAGAAGACAAGGGGATTAATTTACCTATATTTTCTTGAGAAAAACTTAAATTACACATTAGATAAAAAATTCCGTATGGGGCAGGAGTTCCTAAATAAATTAAAAAATCTATATTTCTTGAACTATCTTCTTTCAAAGGAATAGCCTTCCCTGTGAGATTTATATAAATTTTACAAAAATCTAAATTGTCTACATAAACCTTAGCATTACGTCCCCCCTCGATACTAAAAAAATTAAAGGAGATATATTCATTGTTATAAGGTTCTGTTTTAATAGCTTGAGAGTTCATACCTCCTCCGCCTCCTCCACTCCCGTTTAAACAATTGCTGTATTCGTCAGAAGCACAAGCACTTAAATCTACGCCCATAGCACTCACACCTCCAACCATAAAAATTACCAACAATAATCCAATAATCCACAACTCACTCTTTTTCATTAAAAATCGAAGAAAAGGTTTTATTTAAACATGTGTGAGCATTAAGAATTAGTAAATAATCAAGAATATAACAAAGATTTTTTAATTTTTGTTTAGATGAGTAGTAATTCTTTTTTATTAACTTAATTACGGTATAGAATAATGTTAATTTTCCGACGATAAAACAAAAGATTTAAATATTTTAAACAATTTAAATAATCCATATTCAGTGCGACACTATTACTTCGGCTTTAAACGAATTGCGTAAATCATGGCGTCGGCGTTTATTATATTCGATATAAATTCCTATTTTTTAACAAACCATTGAGTTCTTTTTCCAATTCAATAAATACTGAATCCCAATCTCCTGGTTTTGGCTGTCTGAATAATCTCATGCTTGGATACCACGGGCTGTCGGGGCGGTTAAGCAAATAACGCCACTCGGGTAAAAACGGAAGTAAAGTCCACACGGGCTTATTCATTGCTCCAGCTAAGTGAGCCACGGAAGTGTCCACTGAAATAACTAAATCTAAATTTTCAATTAAGGCGGCTGTATCTGAAAAATCATTCATAATCGAGGACAAATCAGCTAGTTTTGAATCATCCATCTGCTGAGGAAATTTTTCTTTCTGCAATGAAAAAAAAGAAATTCCGTGAATTTTAGTTAATGGTTTAAAATTCTCAAATGTTGTTGACCGATTTTTATCATTATAATGCAAAGGATTGCCTGCCCAAACAATCCCTACTTTGAGGTTGTTTGTTTTAAGCAATGGTTTTACTTTTTCAACAAGAATTGGCTCTGCTTTCAGATAAGGTGTGCTGTGCGGTATGTTGATTATATTCGTATGAAATAATCTTGGCAAACTCATAAGATGGATGTAAAAATCAATATTCGGAACAGATTTGTTCTCGGGTTCTATTATTTCGTCTACTCCTGGAAAATCTTTAAACAGTTTCAAAAGCTCTTTTTTGCATTCGAGTATAATTTCTCCTCCTCTTTCTTTTACCAAAGGAAGATATCTAACGAATTGAATGTTGTCCCCGAATCCTTGTTCCATAACAACGAGCAATTTCTTATTTTTGAAGACTTCTCCGCCCCATTGCGGTTTATTAAAAACTCTTTTATCGTCGGACTTTTCCATTTTGAGGCGGAATTCGTAATCTTCCCAGCCTTCTTCAAATCTTCCTAAAAGGAGCAGCAAAAGCCCCCTGTTCCAGTAGGCGTCATATAAATTTTTGTTTAGTTCTATTGCTTTGTTGTAATATTTAATTGCCTCGTTAAATTCTCCTATTTTTTTATGAAATAATCCGAGATAAAAATTAGCCACATATGATTTTATGTGAGAGCCGTCGACATCTAAAGATTTTTTAAAAGATTTGACTGCTTTTTCCTTGTTTCCGAATGCGTCATAAGCTTGCCCCAAATTGATATAATAACCGGCGTCAGATGTCTTAAACTCGAGAGCGTGTTCAATTTTATTTATTGCTTTTTCGTATTCTTTGTTTTGGTACAAGATTACCCCCAGTAAATGGAGGGCGTCGGGGATGTCGGGATTAATCTCCAGAATTTTTTCATATAGGATTTTGGCTTTTTCAAGATTGCCTTCTTGATGCTCCTTCAAGGCCAATTCAAAAGCCTGGTTTATAGTTAGACTTTGACTCATTTTATATTCGTCAAAATTTTCAGGAGTTTTTAAATATAAGGATTTCTAATTTCTTTTCTATCCCAAAATTATTTCATAAGGACAAAACAAACGCGGAGATGAAATTTACAAAAATTGATTTTATTTTTTCTTTCGTTTACCAAGAAATCCTATTCCTCCCAAAGCCAATAAACCTAATGCTGCGGGCTCTGGGACTTCGGAAATACGGAACCCTATGTTATCGTGCTCGTCTACAGGGAGATCGTAGGTGCGAAATTTAGCATGAAGGACGTCACCAGGATTATAGTTGAATGACCCTCCCCGCAAACTGCGAGATGAACCAACAACAGAACTATTCCACTCCCACACATTGCCGCCTTGGTCAAATGTGCCATATGCACTGATAGATGGTTTGGTTGTATAGGCTCCAACGTCGGTCAAGCCAGACTGATTGAAATTCGCTGAACCGTTAATTGAATTTGTGCCTGGAGGGGCTTCGTAATTTGGGGCAGTGTCTGATATTGTTGAGTAGTTCCAGTATCCTGCTCCGCCCGATTTGTTCGAATCATAGTATGCTGCTTTATACCATTCGTCCTCGCTTGGAATTACATATTTTCCGTTTGTCTTTCGTGTTACTGCCAACAAATCAACACCACTCATCGCACCATTTAGATAATACGAACCGTCCTCGGTAGTTGCAATGTTTTGGCCACCTGTTGGTTGGCTGTTGGTTAGCCAGTTGGCGAATCGAGCTGCGTCGCCCCAAGAAACATAATTGACTGGGCGGTTTGCGTAGTAGGAAGCAACATCATATTTGTAACTGCCCGGGGAGCCGATGCGATTAATCTGACAGCCGTCCTCGTTGGACAACATATTTGGATTGTATAATTCGTAAGTATCTGTTTGCGCCACGGCATTGAGGAATTCGCAGTACTGCCCTGCTGTCACCTCGTACTTGCCGATATTGTACGAATAAGGTACGGCTCCGTAACCAGGAGTTTGATATCGCGTGTCTGGCGCATTGCCTGGATTGCCGACGGTAACCATTTCTAAATTCTTTATCGATTGGTCTGCCATACTAAAGACATTCGCATTTGTTTTTTCAGATAATCCTAAAGCTATTGTTCCTGCTAAAATAATTTTCGCTAATTTTCTTCTTAAAACCATAAAAAACACTTTCTTTGCGCTTATTTAAATCTTGTTCATATATTGTCATTTTGTTTAGTAGCAAAAATAATTGTTTTGAGAGAAGAGGAAGCTGGTTAAATTGCATCTAAATGTAATAAGTTTAAAATCGGTTTGACGTCGGTGTTCAACCGAAAATTTTCTGCCAGAAAGATTTCCTCGGCTCTTCGTAGGGAATTAACGGCTGGTAGGTAATTTGAGGAAGAGGTTTTACAACAGGAATTTCCGACTGCTGAGAATTAATTTTTTTAAATGCTTTTTCAATTTCTATCTTTGAATATCCCTGCGTGGACAGCGCCCACCTCAAGGAATTTTGATTGTATCCTTTTTTTGTGTTTTTTTCAACGTATTCGACAATTTCGTCAATTACGCTTTTTTCTCTGAACATCTTTTTTGGAAGAAATATCGATATTTATTTCTTTGTATAATAATAATTATATATCCTTGTTATGTGAAAATGAGATGTATGTAAAAGAGCGGACGAGAAAAGAAATTGAAGCGCGAATAGAAAGCATGGGGGATTATATGCAAATGGGTTATTTGGCTGGGTGCTTGAAAAATCCTTTAGACTTTGATACGCGGAAATTTGTTTTGACGAAGCTGTCTGGATTATACGAGTCAAAAAAAATGTTTTTAGACGCCGCGAAAATGCTTAAAATTGCGGCGGATATTAACACGACGTATCAGGCGAAAATTATTGATTTCGTCAAGGCCTGCGAATTGTTTCTTCGAGCCGGAGATCACGAGCAGGTTGACTTGTGCATGAAAATGGCGCTTGGCGTCGCTAATGAAAAACAAAAATTAGAAATCAAAAGAACTATCAAAGAGTTTTACAAAATGTGGGGAAAGTTTTATATTGAAAGCGGAAAGAAAAAACAGGCGATTGAAACTTACGAAAAACTTTGGCATTTTGGATTGTCCGACGATGAAAAATCAGAAGTCAGAGATGAGCTTATGAAGATTTACAAAGAACTGGGGAAGATAAGGGAATACGACACTTGGAAGAATAGAAATTAAAAAATAAAGGGAAAAGAAAATAAAAATTATTCATTCACTGATTCTAAGCCATCGAAGAGTTCGTCTTGATCGACGTCCAGCTCTTCATCGACAAAGTCAAATGATTTATCTTTCTCGGGCACCTCTTTTGATACCATTTTACTTTTTCTTTTTCTGTTAGTTTTACTATATAAATATTTGGTTTGTGGAGGGGGCGGACAAAATGCTGATAAAATTGGGGTAGGAAAGTTTAAAAATGAACTAAATTAAATTTAACCATGGCGCAATATAAATGTTTTAAATGCGAGAAGCCGATAAGCAGCAAAATCCTCGAGAAGAGATTTGTATGCCCTCACTGCGGCTCGAAGATTTTTTACAAGCCAAGAACGCAAATAGTTAAATTGAAAGCTGTATAAATGGATTCTGAAACAAACAAGCAAATTGAAGAAATGCAAGTTTTAGAGCATCATCTGCAAACTTTGCTGAACCAGAAGCAGGTTGTTCAAATTGAGCTGAACGAAATTGAAAATGCGCTTAGTGAACTGAAAAATTCTGATGACGAAGTTTACAAATTTTTGTCCGGAATCATGATAAGATCTGACAAAAAAACGCTGAATAAAGAACTGGGCGAAAGAAAAAAAATTGCGGAGATGAAAATTTATTCTATAGAAAAACAAGAGAAGCTGATTGAAGGAAAATCCGCTGAGCTTAAAAAAGAGATTAATGAATCTGTTTCCAAAAATAAGAAGTGATTTATTACAGCAATATTTATATAGTACTGGGAATAAAAATTGAAATGGGAATTAGAAATTTGTTTGGCGGAAGAGGAGGAGAAGAGGAGTACGTTGAAATTGACGTTGATTCTGCAAAGCCAGAAGAGAACAAGGTTTCTGTAAAGCCGTTTATTTTGAAAAGTTTTGACGGGGTTGATGATATTTTAAATGCTTTGAGAGAGGGATATAATATAGCTGTTATTGATATTAAGCAGTTGAAGTCTAAAGATATTGTTGAATTGAAGAGGGCGATTTCCAAGATTAAGAAAACAACAGAGGCTTTGGAAGGCTCGATTGCTGGGTTTGGGGAAAATATTATTATTGCTACGCCGCAGTTTGCCAAGATTTACAAGCCGATTGAAAAGAAAAAGAGAGATAGTCCTGATTTTATCAGCGGTTAATTCTTCATATTACTTATTATAATAGACTATCTTTGTGCGATGGAGAAAACGACTTTTAACGCGACAATTATTGTTGCGGGGACAAATAATACTAACAGCGCGCCTAATACTGAAGATATAATGCTTCCGATTTCAATTCCGCGGATGGCTGCGTCTAAAACCAATCCTTGGATTCCTGCGAAGCTGACGATTACTAAAGATACTGAAGCGTAAAGAAAAGTCTGGATGTCTTTTTCCGCGACAAAGTATCCGACTATTATTCCCAGCAGCGCCAAGACTCCTAATATAATAGGACTTGTGTTGATGCGAGAAAAGCTTGTTATAATTCCGACTGAGACTGCAAGAACAACGCCTGCTAAAAATGCCCAGGCGCCGATTAAATTTTCTCTTGATTTTATTGGCATTTTGCTTACCTCTTTTTTATTGTGAATTTTAGGATACAAGTTTATTTAAATGTTTGTTTAATTATTTGTCTTCGACAAATCTTTTTTATGAAGAAAATTATTATTGCAAAAAAGTATAGAAATGTTTAAATAGGGCTTTGTAATCCAAAAGTTACGACAAAATGAAATCAAAAATTTTGACATCTGGCTTGTTTGTAATTTTCGCGCTGGTTTTAGCTGCGGGATTGGCTAGCGCTGCAGGACTAAATGTTATTGATGTTACTGGAAATAACCAAAACGCAGCTTCTGGTTCTCAGATTACACTTTCTTTCAAATTACAAAACGATGCGGCTAATGCTTATACTATATCTAATATTATATTAAATTTCCCTGGATTGAGCGGAGCAGGCACAATTGCTGAAAGCGCTTGGACAAACAAGCCATCAATTAGCGAACTAACTCTTGAACCTGGTGCAACTTCTGGAGTATTGACTGTAAAATTAAATGTTCCTGCTGGACAAACAGCAGGAGCTTATAGCGGATTAATAACTGGAACTTGCGAGTATTCAACTTCATTAGGAACTTTGAGAAATATAAACGGACAGATTCCAGTTACTTTAAACGTGAACGCAATACCTGGCTTGGACGTAACACAGAAGACAGCTATAACTGGAACAACAAACGGAACTATTGAAGTCAAGAATACAGGAAATACTGTTCTTAGTAATATTGAATTAACAAATTCTGTTGAAGATTTTGATGTTGATTTTTCCGGCAGTGATGTTTCAAATAATAAAATTTCATCTCTTTCACCAGGAAGCAAGGTTGACGTAACTGTAGCTCCAGTTGAATTAGGAACAGTTGGACTTGGCGGAAAAGCTGTTACAGTCACAGCAACTGCAAGCGACGGAACAACAGACAGCCTGGCAATGAATGTTGCTGGTTCATTTTGCAAGAACGGAGCGAAAGGCGGAAACTTAGTTATTAATGATCTTGAAATTAACAATCAAGGAGACGGAGACGATGACGCTTGGAAATTACTTGATACTATTGAGATAAACGTAGATGTAGAAAATGAAGGAGATGTTGATGTTGATGATGTTTTTGTTGAGCTTGGAATATTCGACAGCTCTGGAGATGACGTAACAGACAATTTTGATTTTGAAAATACTGACGAAGAACAAATTGACTTGGGCAACTTTAACGACGGCGATGACGACACTGCTACATTTACATTCAGAGTTCCTGCAGATGTTGAAGACGGAAGATACAAAGTTGCTGTAAAAGTCTACAGCGATGACTTTGGAGAAAGCGACGAATGTTCTGACGTGTTTGACGGAAAGAAATTTGAAGAAATTGATGTTGAAAGAGAAAATGACGAAGGAAACTTTATTGCTTTTGAAGATAGTGCTATAACTCCATCGCAATTAACTTGCGGAGAAAAGGCAGTATTAACTACTAATGTTTATAATATTGGAGACGAAGACCAAGATCAAGTTAAAGTGACTTTGTTTGATTCTGACTTGGGCGTTAATACTTTCTTTGAAATAAGAAATGACTTGGACCAGGGCGACAAAGAAGAAGTTACATTTAATTTTGCTATTCCACAGAACTTGAAAGATGGAATATATTATATGTCTTTGTGGGCTGAATACGATTACAACAGAGGAAGCTACAGAGAAAAATCAGAAGAAGAAACAAAAGTTCCTGTAACTATCTCTGGATGCAGCGCTGCTACGACTCAACCTAGTGGAAAACCTGCTTCAATTACTGCTGTTCTTGGTTCTGATGCTGCTGCTGGAAAAGAACTTGTTGTAGACGCTACAATAACTAACTTGAAGAGCAAGTCAACAAGCTTTGTTGTCAGCGGATTAGAATATGAAGACTGGGCTACATTGAGCGATATATCTGAAAGAATAATTACACTAGACGCTGGAGAAAGCAAGGAAATTACGTTCAGATTTGACGTTAATAACGATGTTAGCGGAGAACAATCATTTGTTGTTGAAGCAAGAACAGGCGACAACGAAGCTGTGACAAGAGAAGTTGCAGTTAACATCGCAGGAAGAACAGGCGGAATTACAGGATTTGCTTCGTTTGGCGAAGGAAACTCACTTATCTGGATAATTGGAATAATCAATGTTGTTTTGATTGTTTTGATAATTATTGTTGCTGTTAGAATTTCTAGGAGATAGTTAAGATGAGTTTTCCTTTAGAAAAAATATTGCCTATTTCTACGCAGGATTATGCGGGACCGAATGTTAATGCAAAACTGATTTATAATATGGTTGGGGTTCATGGGAGTTCACTAGATAATTTGGCGGAGAAGGTTCCTGAAAGAACAGAAGTTGTGACTGACTTGAGATTTTCGGTATCGGCCACTACCTATAATAGAACGGCAAATTTCTATTCTGGAACTGCATTGATTCCAAGAGAAAGATAAGACTGAAGCCAGATAAAGAATCAAGAAATTTTAATTGCTCCTAAAATTAATAACGTCAGAAAAAACATTGTTATCCAAATAACAAAAGCTACGATTAACCAGTTCTTTTTGTTTTTGTTTTTTGAGAATGAAGCTATTGCGAGCCCTAACGTCGCTAAAAATAATGGAATAAGTTTTATTATTTCGTTCATGGCAAGATACCTCCTAATACGAGCAAAAAGTTACCGAATGCAAACCCGATTAATGCAAATAGGTTAACAGGATTTGTAATAAGAAAAGGCAGAGATAATACAATTATAAAACTTGCAATTAATCTTGTAATAAACCCCGTATTTGCTTTTTTGTTTTTCATAAATTAAATAAGGGCGTGTCTGTTAAATAATTTTCTGTTTTGACGTTTTGACGTAAGTAGGTTTTTAAACTTCTTTATTTATTTTAATTGATGAATAAAAAAGAAGCTGTGAACTTAGCGATGAGGTATTTGATTCTGCTTTTGCTTGGGTTGTCCTTGAGTTTTTTTTATTCTGTGTTCACGCCGCTGACTGTCTGGCCTGTTTATTGGTATTTGGGCTTGTTGAATGCTGGAACGAGATTGTTTGAAGGGAATGTGATATTCTTCAGAGGAGAGTATATTGAAATAATCGGGGCGTGCGTTGCTGGCGCTGCTTATTATCTTTTATTGATACTGAATCTTGGGACTCCAATGGACGCTTTGAAAAGAATTAAGAGTATTTCTTTTTTAATTGGGAGTTTTCTTTTATTGAATATTGCGAGAATAGTTCTGTTTAGTTTATTGCTTGCCGGAGGATTTGGGTTTTTTGATTTGGCGCATAAACTGACTTGGTATTTCGGCAGTACTCTTTTGGTTGTAGTGCTTTGGTTTGTTAATGTCTGGCTGTTTGATATTCGCGAGATTCCGATTTACAGCGACGTCTTGGGACTTTTTGGAGATGTATTCAGAGGGAAGATAGGAAATATTAAAAAAGGGCAACGGTAAGAGATTAGATGCTTGCTGAATTATTTCACAATAGTGTTGAATTTTTGCTGGGGATAGTTGGTTCTCTTGGTTATTTCGGAATATTTATTGGAATGACTATTGAGAGTTCTTTTATTCCTTTTCCGTCGGAAGCGATTTTGATTCCTGCCGGCGCGCTTATTCAGCGAGGCGAGATGGTTTTTGTTTTTGTTTTTATTGCCGGGCTGCTGGGAAGTTTAGCAGGCGCTTTGATTAATTATTATCTTGCGTTTTATCTCGGGAGAGGATTGGTTAATAAATTGGTTGTTAAATACGGACACTTATTTTTTATCAGCCAGAATTCGATAATAAAATCTGAGCGTTATTTTGCGCGCCATGGAGAGATTACGACTTTTGTCGGGCGTTTTATTCCCGGAATCAGGCAATTAATTTCTTTGCCTGCTGGATTCGGGCGGATGAAGCTGGGGAAATTTGTATTTTATACTTGCTTGGGTGCGGGGATTTGGGGGCTGATTTTGATTTATCTCGGATATTTGTTTGGGGAGAATAGTGCTTTGATAGAAGAGAATTTGTCGCTGATAACTATGGCTGCTGTTGGTTTTTGCTTGGTTTTAGTTTTGATTTATCTGTTTAAGAAGAAGAACCGCGCGCTTTTGCGTCGATGATTGAGTGCGTCATGAATTTTTCTGTTGCCTGCAGGATTTCACAGTTTGCGACTGTAATTGTATAGCAGTTTGTGTATTCTACTGACTCGCCTGTTAATTTGCCTTCTACTGCAGTATAAACTGTTTTTGTTTTTCTTTTTATTGATGTTTCGTCTCCAGATTTGACGAGAATAACTGCGTTGTCCGGATACTGCTCGCAGGTTATATAATCAAGGTTATCTTTTTCTGCTTCTGCTTTGTCTGAAACGCCTGCTTTTAGTTCAAAGCCGTTTTGGCTGAAGAAGGAAGCTAAACCAGCGAGTGCTAAAGTGCTGTAAGGGCATTCTGTCAAGCCCTCTGCGTTTAACGTGACATAAACTGGTTTTCCTCTCTCGAATTCTAAATCCCCTTCTACAGGGACTTTGTTTGTTCTTGGGTCGTGTCTCAGATATAGATTAATCATTCGGGGGCCTTCTCCTGATACGACGTTTCCTGTTGCGTAATCTGGGTTTGTGTAGTAGTAATAATAGTATAGCGGAATGTTTCCGAATTTTTCTTTTGTGAATTTTAACCCTTGGTATTCAAATGTTTTGAGACTTTGGAAGAGCGAGTGAGCTAATAAGAATAAGAGTATCAAGCCAATCATTGCGCCGAGGATATAATAAAATTGCCTGTTTTGTTTTGAGTTTGAAACTTCTTGAGTTGTCTCGGAAGATTCTTGCTGTTTAGGAAGAACTCTTTTTTTAGTTATTTTCTTTTTCGGCATTTTTAGATATTGGAAAGAGGTTTTATAAATTTAATGAAAGTCAAGTAGTTTGTATATGAATGCGTCGGCTGCTCTCAAATCTCCTTCGATGAAGATGCATTTTCCTTCCTGAGAGACTTTGTTTTCTGCTGAATCTTTCCAGACGATTAAATTGTCTGTGCAATTTTTTTCAGGGAGATCTTCTTCGCATGGACCGTAGCATGCTTTTTGTGTTTTTGCGTATCTGCCTAATACAGAGTAGAGCTCGCTGAAGACTGCGTCGTTATCTGATGAGATGTATAATGTTGATTTTGCCAGACTTGAAAGAGTTGAGTAAGAAGTGACGGAGATATTTTTTACTTCTTCGGGAGAATTGTCGAGGTAAAAAAGATTGTTGTTGTAATTTATTTCCCATCTGTCGCCGACATTTCTTATACTGCTATTTGTTTCTCCGTCGTTATTCTTTGGCGTTCTTGTGCTTGACATGAATCCGTAGCCGATTGTTCCGACGAGAAGAACAGCTAACATTACAATACTCAAGAGTAATGTGTTTGTTTTTCTTTTTTTTTCTGATTCTTTTTCTGATAGGATTTTTCTCATTGCTTGGCTAGGAATTCGTGGTTTTTAAAATTTACCGAAGACAAAAATTAATTTTTTTGAAATTTTATAAAAATTAAAATCAGCGCAAAGTTTATAAAGACTTTATACTACGATAGTAACAGATTCAAAAAGAGACGATGGCAAACAAAGAGGCTAAACTTGGGGTAAAGTTTTTTGGAGTAATTGTATTTTTTGCGTTGGTTGTATTTCTTTCGTTGCTTGTTGTTGCAGATGTTACAACTGTTTTATGGAGCCCTATTAATCATACTTATTATAACTCAAGTGAAGGCATGAATTGGTTTTATAATATTTCCATTAATTTTAGTGATGCAGCTTATTATCAAAATAATATAACTCAGATTAATGTTACCTTACCGATAAACTTTACCTTTACTGCAAATTCAAATGGTACTAGTGTGAATAGCACACTTCTTGCTACAGGTATAAGTCCTATTTTTTCACTTACTAATATTAGCAGCACTTTGAGTTATCTAAATATAAGCCAAGTTTTAAGTTGGAGTAATTTTACACATTTTGTTACGAACGATACTGTTGCCTGGCTTAATAACTCTGCATTTTGGTTTAATGCGAACGCGACTACAGCTGGCTGGTATAATGTAACTGTTTCTGTTATGAACTCTACTGGCGCAGCATATATTACAAAGTGGTATAATCTTTCTCTTCGCGTAAATGATACAGATGCTCCTGTTGTTGCTGTGCCTGTTGGAAATATTAGCGGGGCTACTACTACTGATGGAGTAACTTCTGGAGGAAATTATTCCGGCAATCTTACATTAAATCTTAGTTTTAAGGATGACACGCCAGCACAGATGATATTCTCTATTACTAATGCGACAACTGCAATGGGGCGAAGTATTAATTATAGCGGAACATTGAATGGAGGATTTTATGATACTATTGTAAACTTTAACGAATCTACTTTTGTTGAAGGATTATATAATATTACTGTTTGGTTGAATGATAGTTCTTCATTGTTGAACAAGACAGTTATTTTCAAGAATATTCGAGTTGACAAAAAAGCACCGGTTGTCTTTAATGCAAATATTTCAGTTGCGAGTGCTGGGACAACAAACGGTATAAGATCTGGAGGAAATTATTCGCAAACAGTTGTGTTTAATACAACTGCTTGGGACGCTAATTCAAGCGTTGTTATTTGGATTAATGTAACTAATGCAAGCAACGGAAAACAAAATGCTACTTATGCTGCAACGCAGGAAGGCGGAAACAAGAACGGAGGGCATGTTGTTACAATCAATACAACAAGTCTTTTAGACGGAATATATAATATTTCTGTAATGGCGAATGATACTGCTGGAAATAATAATTATAGTTATGTGTCTGCTGCTAAAATAACAACTATTATTATTGATAACACAGCGCCAAGCATAACTCTTACGAGGTCTAGCAGTTCGACTAAAACTTCTTTGGTTATCAGTGCTTCTATCACTGATAAGCCAAGTAACGTAAGCGGGCAATGCACTCAGAGTTTTGGGTCGCATGGACTTATGTCTGGCTCAGGCACAAGCCAAACATTTACAGGAAGCGAGTTAACTTGCGGAACTTCTTACACTATTCCTATACGTTGCGTTGACTATGCTGGAAATGTAGGCACAGCTTCAATAACTGCAGCTACAGATGCTTGCGGAACAAGTGACAGCGGTTCATCGTCATCTTCTAGCGGTGGAGGAGCATCCACAACAACATGGACAAGTACTTTTGTTGCAGATAGCACGGAATTAAGCGCACAAGGAAGTGTTACCAAGAGTTTGGGCGGCAAGAACAGAGTTAGATTAAAGGTTAGCGGAGAGACGCATTATGTTGGTGTAACAAGTGTGAGTGGAAGCAGTGCTACAGTAGAAGTTTCAAGCACTCCTCAAACAGCTGCATTAAATATTGGAGAGACAAAGAAATTTGATCTTGCAAGTGACGGCTATTATGATTTGAGTGTTACACTTAATTCAATTACTAACGGCAAAGCAGACATAACAATGAAAGCAATTTCTGAGAAAGTAGTTGTTGCAACAGCACCTACAACAACGACGACAGAACCAGAAACTACAGCACCGCCTGTTCAAACTTCTCCAAGTACAGAAAGCGGTTCGTCAGTTGGATGGATAATTGCTATAATAGTAATTGTTGCTTTGATAGTTGTCGGGATTTTGGTTGCGAAGAAGAAAAGGTATTTTTAATTTTATTAGATAAATATTGAGACAGGAAATTTAATTGCTTTTTATAATTAATAATGAATTAGGGAGCGTTATTGTGGATTTGATTTACCTACCATTTAACTAAAAAATCTGAGAGTAATGGGCTAAATGTGAGTTAAATACTGATACTATCTAATGGGTAATTCTGAGAAGAACTATTTTTGAGAAGACAAGAATTGAAAGAAAGAGGTATTTGGCTTCTGATACTAAACAAATTTGAACGATTAATTAATAGGAAACGCTAATAGTGGTGGTAAAAATAAGACAGATAAAATAAGACAGATATCTTTAGATTCAATTTTTTGATTATGGTTATCTAAATAGAACTAAGAAAAAATAGAAAAGAAAAGAAAAAATAAAAATTGTTTTTGTGTTTACGCTGTTGTTGTTACTGAAGTTATACTTGTTGCTGTTGAACCAGTGTATTTCTTGCCTGCTGTTGTGTCAACTGTTTGAGTTGTCAAAGCTGTTGCAGCATTTTGAGTGTCACCTGCGTTGTAACCTGCTACTAATGTAGCAACGTTTCCGCCTGTTCGCTCAAATGTCTGGATAAGGTATGAACCTGCTCCGACGCCTGTTGCTGTTTCCCAGTCTGCTCCGCACAAAGGTGTTGAGCTTCCTAGTAAATCTGCAGCGACGCTGTTTACACAGCTACCACCTACAACAACCAAGTTCTTATTGGACGCTTGACTAACTTCTGCATCAGTAATTGCAACTCCAATTGTTGAAGTTGAACCTCCTGATGAACCAGAAAGTACTGCATCTGTTTCTGTTAAGAAAACTTCTGCATATGTTTCAGAAGCACCATCTGTTCCTGCAGGATAGTAAACTTCTGCATAATCCTCGTCTGGTTTTGTGTAGTGCAAAATTCTTGTAGCAACGTCTGAGCCATTTAGATATGCCTCATACACGCTAGTTGCATCTCCTACCTCTAGTCCGCCTACGCCTCCAACACCACTTGATGGACCACCTGAACCTGCAGTGTTTACTTGAGAAACATACAGATTACTGTCGGTATTATCATCAATGGTAAAGTTAAACGTTGTTCCAGCAGCTATATTGTCGTCTTTGTCTTCTTCTTTCATAAACAACCAGAATGAAGTACCGCTGTGCCCTGTTGTGGATGGAACTCCATTTATACCAATTGTCCAGTTTTCACCGGCTTGGTCTGTTCCAACAGGTCCTGTTGGAAGTCCTTCTGCTGATCCTCCTCCAGAATCATTTACATGCAATTCGCCTTCTCGAACAAGTGTTGAGTTTATCGCTGCGAAAGGCAAGAAGATCTTTAATCCTCCTGCTGTGTAAATTGTTTGGAAGTTTACGTTTGTTCCAGCTGCAAATGAAGCTGTTTCGTTTTTACCAGAGGTATAGTTTACGTCGTCTATTGTAAGACTAACTAAACCAATGTTACAACTATCGCCTGCTTTTTTATCTGCACAAACTGATTCCCAGCCTGCTGAACCATACTTTTCAAGAGTGGTTCTGTTTATTCCTGATGAGTCAGTAGAAAGAACTTTTGCTCTTAACAAATAAGATTCTGCTTGAGAACTAATGTTATAGCTTGCTACAAAGTATTCGTGCCAGTCAGCTCCATTGAATTTCTCATAAAACTGAATCTTTGTTTCGTTTGGCGCTACAGTAAGCAATCTTTGATCAGTTGCTTTTCCGATTCCAATAAGTTCTCCAGTTGAATTTGCGTACACTAAGTTTATACCTACTGTTCCGTCTTTTATTGGAACAGTCAGTTTAATACTTGTATCTCCATCATTGTCTATGGTTATTTTTTCTTCTTCTTGTCTGCGCAAATCATTCATAGAAAACTTAACTGCATTAAAGCCAGGCATTGCAAGTTCTAGTTTTGGTGTTAAGAATAATTCATCGTCTGTTTTCCATTCTAAAACGATTTTATCCATTTTTCCAGTTGTTGAACCACTTCCTGTTGCGTTGTAAACCCATGCTTTTATACCGTCTACATTTTCATCGTTGAGTTTTACAGTTGAACCAGAAGTTATTTCTAACTTTCCAGAACCAAGACTGAATTCAATATTACCTACAACTCCTGAAACATCTCTTTGGAATATTTCTTTAACTCCAACGTATGTTCCGTCAGATAATTTGTAGGATGAACCTGCGGACAACATATTTGTTGTTTCGCCGTTAACACTTAACTTTGCTTGTGTTGTTGTAAGAGAAACTATACTTACATCATAGCTTTTATCGCCCATTGTTTTAGTAGCTGTTTCTCCTTCATTGACTATGCCTGTTACGGCAGAATCAAGCAAGGTTAACTTACCAAGCATACCTGATATTCCTCCAACGTCAAAATCAGAAATATAATAGTCTTTGCCAAGTAATCTAAGTGTACTTGTTTCAAAGTCTTCAAATTCTCCTGTGGTTATGTCTGATTCAGCATCTGTTGTGAAATCAATAGTATAGTTCAAAATCCATTTGCTTGAAGGCAGTTTAAAACCAACTGTTGGTGTTCTCTCGCTTAAACCTGCAGCAGATTCATAGTCAGAATCTCTGAAATGCTCTAATCCTGGACTACCAAGAGCTATTGTTTGTTCATATTCAAATTCATCATTGTCATCTGTTACATATGTTCCGTCTGCTAATAAAGTTGATAATTCATCTTTATCGACATTTCCGGAAAATACGCCCCAGGTGTTTCCAAGGTTAAGATTATCGCTTGCTTTTGCAAGCAGAACATAATCTCCGCCAGAAGGAGTTGCACCAGCTGTTGCTGTTGAAGATGAAAGAAAACTATTCAAGCTATCTTGAATCTTCAAAACGCCTACAAGGTCTACTGAAGCTGCTGTGTGGCTACCGTAAACAACTGCTACGTCAGCTGCTCCGTTTGTAACGAAGGGTGCTGGGTATGTTGTTGCAGCTGCCAAAGCAACTGTAGAAGTTAACATTGCTGTAGTTGCTAAAACGCTAGCAATTTTTTTAAATTTAAACATTATTTTTAATCCTCCTTTTTGCTATGTCTAATTGGCAGCTCAATCGAAACCTCTCCGGGTTTCGATGCATCCAGGTTTTTGAGTCAGCGAAGCTGACGGCCCGGTGAGCACCTCTTTGAGGAGACTGTTTAATACAGCCCGCCGGCACTTAGAAAGTGCCAAGTTTAATAGGGATGAATGGTTAAATTGAATTTGGTTTAAAAAGCTTTCTATGTTTTTTTGGTTTGTCGAAGGGAACTAGCTTTGTTAGCTGCGTTTTATATATAAATCTTGTGTTACTATTATAAAGTTTTTCATATATCTTGAACTTATGAATTTTATTTATTTTTTAACAGTCAAAACAGCAAGAATAAGGGTAAAAACGAAACATATAAATACTATGTATATTTACAATATATGTTGATTAAAATACCATATATGGTATTTATCGACGGTAAAATGGCTGAAAAATCAAAAACACGGGAAATCACAATTACTGAAGAAGGAGGAAAGTTTACTTCGTTTTTTAAGAGGTTTAAGAGTGAAAAATCAGAATTTGACTTTGAGGGGCTGGGGGTTTTGAGAAATTTGCTCAGCAATGAGAAAGCGCGAATGCTAAATGTGATAAAAAATCGCAAGCCGAACTCGATTTATGAGCTTGCCAGGATTTTGAAAAGAGATTTTAAGTCTGTGAGCTGTGATGTGAAGGCTTTGGAGAAATTTGGTTTTATTGACATGATTGCTGAAAAGACTGGGAAAAGAGAAAGACTGAAGCCGATTTTAGCTGTTGATTCTATGTATATCCACGTTAAGCTGTAGTTTTTGTGCCGAGATTTTCGTAAATTTTTAAACTGACTTTTATTCCTTTACCGATTGGTTTTTCTGCTGTTTTTGCCTCTCTTTCGTCTGGGCTTCCTCCTGGAAATGCAGATATAGCTATTATTTCTGCTTCTTCGCTTCTTAAAAGTGGGTCGTCTGCTTTTTCAAAGACTACTTCGAAAAGATATCCTTTAACCGGCTTGTCTTGGCCAGGATTCCAGCTTTTTTCTATAATCTCTTTAGATAACTCTTCTAAATTTTCTTTGAGATTTCCGTCAACGCCTGTGCCTGGACAGCGGTTTGTTTCTTTGGCTTCTATTATTGCGTCTTTGAAATTGAGTCTTGAACCTGCGACTTCGCAGTCAGTAGAATATTCGAGCATTGCGTCCAAAAATAAAGAAACCTCGTCTACGCGGGTTCTGTCTTCTTCTGCGCCGGGTTTTCGCATCATTATGCCTAGAAATACTAGAAAGATTACAGCTACGAGTGCAACTACCATGACAAAGCCTACCATTTCTTCCTGTGATTTCTTATTCACTTGATTTTCCTCCTGAAACTATGATTTTTCCGATTTCGTATTTGAAATCTCTTGTACTTTGGTCGCGCCTTACTAAAGATATGAAAACAGAAGAAGTTGAGCCGAGATTTGGCGGACGAGGGATAATTGTTATTTTGTTTGTTTCACCTGACTCAGGAACAGGGTAAACTATTTCCACTTCTAAATAGTCTAAGTTCCAGAGAGTTTTGTAAATATCTTTGTCTAAAGAGACGATTTTCTCGAAGTCGACGCAGGACGAACAATCGCTGGAAGAAGTGAACGCGAATTCTGGCGAACCAGCTAAAGCAAGAGCTATTTGCAATGCTTCTTCTTCCTGCCTTTGAGCTGCGCTTTCTTCCAGATTAGAGGACCAAATTGATAAGTAAATGACTGCGACAAGACCGAAAAATATCATTAGCGCGACTAGGACGAACGCCATTTGCTGAATTTTCAGCTGGGCTTTTTTAGAAAAGTCTGCAGAGTAATACGTCATTTTCGTTTTGAATATTGATTGCTTCTGATTTAATCGAGGGCAGAAGGCTTAGGTCTTTGTTAATTACTAAATCACGGGTTTTAGAGAGATAACTTGCTAATGGAGAAGTTAGCTCGCTTGAGAAAGAACAGCTCGAATCTATTCTTGAGAGAGCGGACGCTTTTTCCTGGTAAGTTTTTGCGAGATTATTCGCGCGCATCATTAGTCTTTGGACTTGACAGTCGTAGATTGTTTTGTTCGAGAAAATTGCCGCCAAAAGCAGAGGGTAAGGGTTGTCATCATTTGGAGAGAGAAGATAATATAATTCTTGCTCTTCTTTTTTTACAGAGTTTTGATAGATTATGATGTCTTTTGAAGAACATTGGTTTGCATTATTTTCGTGGCATACTTTTCTGCTGTTTGCGGGGCAAGCGCTTGCTGATTCGACATTTGTTATGTTTACCAATAAATTTGAAAATTCTGCGCTTAGCCCTCCTATTTCGCCTGGCGCGCTGCTTAAGTCAACAAAACAGTAGCTTGCTTGGTCGCTCCACATTATCATTATGTCGGCGATTTTGAATGGAAATTCGAAAGGTTTTGAAATTATGTAGAAATTATCTTCTGCGGGAAGTTCGGATTCTGAAAAAAGATATTTGTTGTGGAATGCGCTGGGAATTGTTTCGCCTTCGCGCCAGCTGCTTCCGATGCTTGATTTTATTTTTGTGCTGATTAGTTGGGAGCCGAAAGAGCCGGAGATTTCGCAGTCGTTGAATAATACTGTCGGTTGTTTTACTGCAAGCTCTGAGTATTTTGCGTTTTCAAGAGTTGTTTCGACTGGAGAAAAGATTGTTCCGATGTCTTTTCCTGTTTCTGTTTCTTTTTGAAGACGAAGATTATTTACGATATTTGACAGGGCATAAATTGCCAGGAAAAGAATTACTGCCCCGACTAAAAGGGCGAAGAGCCAGCCGAAACTGAATTCAAATGCTTTCTTGTTCATTTTGATATCGAAACTAGTGATTCTGTCGAGGATATTTTCAGCTGGATTGTTTTTTCTTGAGTGGATAAATCAGCTGCGGGCTTGCAGAAAAATTTATCTGGGTCTGGGGAACTCCCGTCTTCGGCAGATGCTTGCGCGTGCTGCAATTTTAGTCTCGATAAGCCTTCGCAAATTTCTTTGTCTTTTTTTGGGATTAGAAAAACGTAAGCGTCTTCTGAAGAACCGGATTTAGCTATAAGTTCGTTTTGAATTGAAATGTCTGGGGCGAATGTTGTTTGTTGGGAGAGAGTGCCGAAGCAGATTGTTTCAACTTCTTTTGGAAGTTTTACTACAAAAGTGTCTTCGTAGATTTCGTCTTTCCACGCCTGCGTGATTTCAGATTGAAAATCGTCGTAAAACATTCCGATTTGAGCGCAGTTGTTTAAGCTGAGAAAATGCGTAATTGCATAAACTGCTACTCCGATTATTGCGATGATTATTAAGACTGAGAAGATTACTGAAAAAGACATTCCGAATATTTCCTGCCCCTTTTTTTTCATGGTTATTTGAAGATTGGGGAGGTTAAAAGAGTTTCTGTTATAGCCTGGAAAGAAGGAGTATAGAATATCAAGAAAATAGTTTGGAAGAAAGATAATTAATTATTGGAAAGAGATAGTTAGTGTGATAATATCGAGAAATTGCTCTTCGAGCAATTTCCGAGAACTTGTAGTTGTTAACGAAGAACAAAAAGTTTTTATAGTTTTAGAAATTAAACAAATAATGCTAAGAGGGAGAGAATTAATTAAATATCTTGTAAGATTTAGCAGAGATTATGGTGCTACTTTTGGACATAAACTAAATGGCGCAGAAGAAAACGTAAGAAATCTGATAGAAAATAATCCTGATTTGCTGGAAAGATTGCAGGATAAAAGACGCGGTTTAGAGTATGTTGCGAGAGCAAGATGTTGCGCTGGCAGAATAAGTGAATAATTATTTTTCCAAGCCTTTCAAAGTTCCGGAAACCCTTAGAATTTTAATTTTCTCCGGCGAAAGCTCGAAAGCTGCGCGGACGTCTGCGAGGGATTTAGTTTCAATTGCCAAGACAATGTTTTTGCTTTCTGTTTTGACGAACTGCGGAGAGGATTTTGCCCAGCCGAGAATTCCAATATAATCGAGAATTGCTTTTTCTATTTCCTGCTTTGTTGACTGAATTAAAAGATATCTTCTTTTTGTTTTTGCGGAGGGTTTTATTCTGAGTTTCATTGCTGAGCTGCCTTGAATTTGATTGCGTTTATTGAGTCTTGTATTGCGTTGCTTTCTAAGGCGAAGCCGAGTGATTCTGCATCGCCGATTTTGAAATTGTTTATTCCTATTACTTCTCCGGTTGTGTCAATTAGCGGACCGCCGGAGTTTCCAGGATTTAAGGAGACGTCTGTCTGGATGTATTCTGGTTCATTGTTGGGACCTTCTCTATTTAATGCAGAGATAATTCCTTCTGTTACTGTGAAGGACAATCCGAGAGGATTTCCGATTGCTATAACTTTTTTTCCGACCTGGAGCTCGTCTGAATCTGCAAATCCCAGATAATTATAGTTTCCTTCTGTTTTTAGCAATGCGATGTCTCTCGAAGTGTCGGCGCCTACGAAATCTGCAGAAATTATATCTCTGCCGTATGTTACTATGTCGATTTGTGATTCGTGCCCTTCGATAACGTGATAGTTTGTTACGATGTATCCGTCTTGACTTATTAAAAATCCAGAGCCCAAGGATCTGTCAGTTGATACTGTTACAACTCCCTTTACAGCGTCTTCGACAATTGCGGAGAAGTCTTGGGATTCTGACTTCAGCAATTTAATTTCTTGATTAAATGATTTTTCCTGCTCTGCTAAAACTTTAGAAATTTCGTTGAAATTTTCCTGATAAACTGAGTCTTGTTCTGTTACTATGTTGTTTGTATATTCTTTAAGGGAGAGCCTTGTTTTTTCTATGTCTGAATTTATTTTTAATTCCAGCCTTGAGATTTGAATTCCGACTATGACTATTGAAGTTATCTGGATTATAGCTAAAACTATAACTAAAGAGTAAAGCGCTATTCGGTGTTTTTTATGAACGTCTGGCATTTTGTTATTTAGCTTTGAGGATATTTATATGTTATGAAAAAGAAATTAGTAAGAAACAGACTTAACTGAAAACCTATATAAACTCGATTTTCTTTTGAATAATATGAAGATACATACGATTGGGGGATATGACGAGGTTGGGAAAAACATGACTGCTTTGGAAATTGGCGAGGACGTTCTGCTTTTTGACGACGGATTATTCATGCCTGCGATTGTCGGCGTTGAGGAAAGGGAGAAAATTCCGACTGAGCAGGGAATGACTGGCTTGGGAGCTTTGCCTGATGTTGATTATTTGGTTAAAAAAGGATTGCAAAAAAAAGTCAGGGCGATTTTGGTTTCGCACGCGCATTTGGACCACATTGGCGCGATTCCTTACAATTCTTACCGATACAACGCAAATATTTACGGCACGCCGTTCACGACAGAGGTTTTGAAGATTATCATGGAAGACAACGGACAGAGGATTAACAATAGAATTATTCCGGTTAAATTAAATTCGTCGATTGTTGTCAAGGGAGAGAGCGGGAATTATAATGTTGAATTTGTCAGCATGACTCACTCAACTTTGCAGTGCTCGATGATTGTTGTTCAGACGCCAGAGGGTGTTGTGATGTATGCGAATGATTTCAAATTGGATAATTCTCCTGTTTTAGGCGAGAGACCGGATTACAGAAAATTTAGAGAACTCTCAAAGAAGGGAGTTAAAGTGCTGATTGTTGACTGCTTGTATGCCCCGCAAGACATGAAAACTCCTTCGGAAAAAATTGCAAAGGTTTTGCTGGAAGATGTTTTATTTGGAACTGAGAATAGAAATTCAGCTATTATTATCACGACGTTTTCTTCGCATATTGCCCGCTTGAAAACAATCTCTGAATTTGGAAAAAAATTAGGGAGAGAAGTTATATTTTTAGGAAGAAGCTTGAGTAAATACGTGACTGCTGCGCGAAATATTGGACAGGCAGGTTTTATGAAAAATGTTCGGATGTATTCTTACAGAAGACAAGTTGAGAAAGCGATGAAAATGGTTAATAAAAATAGAGCAAGATATCTTGTTGTTTGCACAGGGCATCAGGGAGAGCCCGGCGCGATTTTAGACAGGCTTGCCAGAGATGAATTGCCTTTGAAATTAAAAAAAGAAGACCACATCATATTTTCCTCTAGAACAATTCCGACTCCGATTAATGAATTAGCGCGGGAACAATTAGAAAAGAGATTGAAAAAACATAATGTGAGAATTTTTGACAATGTGCATACGTCTGGGCATGGCGGGCGGGAAGATTTGAGGGATTTTTTGAATTTGATAAAGCCGAAGCACGTTATTCCGTCGCACGGAGATTTGAAAAAAACAACTGCGGGAGTTACCTTGGCGGAAGAAATGGGATATGTTAGAGGAAAGAATGTTCATTTGATGGGGGATTTGAAATCTTTGGAAGTGAAATAATGGGCGACGAAATTTATTACGGGCTAAAGAATGCTTTGGAAAGAGGACAATCGCTGAACGCGGCTGTTCAGAGTTTTATTAACGCAGGTTATAATCCTGTTGAAGTAAGGGAAGCTGAAAAAATGATTTCTTCTGACGGAGGAGTCAGCTCTATCACTGGAGAGGCGAATGACTTGAATGCTCCAGTTTCTAATGAAAATTTTGAAGAGCAAAAAGCCCAGCCCTTGCCTAAATCTGGTTTTCAACCTAAAAGTTCTGGAAGCTGGAAAAAAGTTTTGCTGATTATTTTGATTATTGTTTTAATTTTGATTATTTTAGGGACTAGTGGTTTTTTGGTTTATAATTTGCTGCCATGATTTATCAACCTTCGGAAGATTCTTTTTTGTTGGCTACTGAGGTAAAGAAAAAATCTAATGGAAAGAAAGTTTTGGATGTTGGTTCGGGGAGCGGGATTTTAGCTGAAAGCGCTTTGTCTGGCGGGGCTTCTGAAGTTTTATGCAGTGATATTGACGCTGAGGTTGTTGGTTATTTGAGGCGAAAGGGTTTAAACGCGATTAAATCAGATTTGTTTTCTGATATTTCCGGGAAATATGATTTGATTGTTTTTAATCCGCCTTATCTTCCTCTGGATGAACGGGAGGATAGAAAAAGTGCGAAGATTACGACGGGGGGCGTTAGAGGAGATGAGATAATAATTAAGTTTTTACGAGATGCGGACAATTATCTTGAAGAAGGCGGAATAATATTATTACTAATCTCTTCGTTGACGCCTGTTGATAGAATTAATAAAATTATTCAGAAGAAGAAGTTTGTTAAGCGGAAAGTTTCGGAGAAAAAAATGTTTATGGAGAAGCTGGAAGTTTGGGAGATTCGGAAGAATTAAATATCCTGGGAAAATAAAAAATTAATGAAATGCCCGAAATGTGACGAGGAATTAACTGTTAAAGTTGGAAGCAAAGTGCATTGCGAGAAGTGCAGTGTTCTCAGCGACATGACATCTGTGGCAACTGTAAGATGCGAGAAATGCGGACATATTTTTCAGATAGCTGTTCAGAGCAAAAATATTTTTAGTGTTAAGAAAGATAAAATTTAAAAGTCTTCTTTTTATGGTTTTTATATGAACGAAGAAATATTGCAGAGAGCAGTTATGTTGCAGCAGCAGTCGCAGGAGACAGAGAGACAGCTGGCTTTTGTAGACGAGCAGATTCGCGAGCTGGAAGAATTTGGGAAGAATCTTGATTTTGCAGACGCGAGCGAGGAGAAAGAAATTTTGGCTTCTTTGGGAAAAGGAGTTTTTATCAAAAGCGAGATTAAAGACAAAAAATTATTTGTCGACGTGGGCGCGGGAGTTCTTGTCAGGAAAACAGCTTCAGAGACTAAGAAAGTTATTGACGGGCAGCTGAAAAGATTTACGGAAGCGAGAATTCATATTACTGGGCAATTGGAAATGTTCAGAGAAGAATTGGGAAAGATGATTGGGGAAATTGAAAAATTGAGGAATAAAAATTAAGCCCTGTAAGCCAAAGTTTTAGAATTGCTAGCTAAATTTTTCTGGTAATGCGTTCTTGCTCTTTCTAAATTTCTTAGTAGTTTAGCTGGAAGCGGCTGTTCCTGCATGCCTTCCGTATTCTCATAGCCTCTGCCTGCTTCTTCCGAGCCAGCCGCAACACCGTCGAAAGAATCATCAGCTAAATGCAAAAGACCAGAGCCTTCATCTAATCTTGCTCCTTCTGATCTTTCCTCTTCGGAGCTTGGTGAATCTTCTTCTGCAAAGAAATCCTCGGGCAGTGTTAAAAGCCGAGAGCCTTCAGTTAGTTTTTCGCCCATTATACGTATCATCTTGATTGATACGGAAAGATGATTTTATTGGTTTATAAATTTTTCTTTGGCTTTGGATTTTGGATAATATCGAGAAATTTTTTATTATTGGGGAAAATCGTTATCTGGATAGAGTCGAGAAATTGCTCTTCGAGCAATTTCCGAAAATTTTAATAATTGATTGAATTGATTAAACTAATATCGAATTAGATTAATTAGATTAAAAATAATTGATATGAAAATTTCCGTAATTTTGAATATCTATTCGTATCTCAGCGCCTCGACAGGACGAATTTTTGTTGCTTTCCAAGCTGGCCACAAACCTGAAACTGCTCCGGCGAGAAACGCGAACGCCAAACAACCTGCGATTAAATAAAGCGGCGTGGAGACTGTGAGAAATCCTGTGCCTAATTGCGTTAACGCGACATACTCAACAATTTGTCCTGCTGCTATTCCCAAGCCTATTCCCAATAATCCTCCGACGATTCCCAGTAATCCTGCTTCAATCAAGAATATTGTCAAAATATCCTTGTTCTGCGCGCCGATTGCTTTCATCACTCCGATTTCTCTTGTTCTCTCTAATACAGACGCGAACATTGTATTCGCAATATTGATTCCGCCGACGAGAAGCGAGATTAAAGAGATTCCTAACAAAAAGTAAGTTAGAATATCAAGAATCATACTGAAACTTTCCAAAAGTTCTTCTGGGGTGATGATTGTAAAGTCCTGCGTTTTTTCTGTCAAGCCCCGCGATTTCAAAAGCTGGCGTTCTGTTCTTTCTGCGATATTGTTTATTTCGCCTGCGTTTTCAATTTGGACAATTATAAAATCTATTCTGTCAGGAATTTTGAAAAGTTCCCGGAATTCCGGCTCAGGCATTGTAATCATTCTGTCGTCGGGAGCGCTGCCGATTGTTTTCATGATTCCCTGAACTTCAAAATCTGCTCCATTAATTGTGATTTTGTCTCCAACTTTTACAGGGGTTCCTAAAAAGTTATTATGTTTGTATTGAGAGCCGATGATTATGTCATTTGTGTCTCCTTTTTTTAACAAACGCCCTTCCTCCAAATCTACGCCGTATAAATCAAAATACAGTTCGGTTGTTTCGATTTCTGTTGACGCGACCATTACAAATCTTGTTTCGTCTTTGAATTCGATTTTTGCGTTTCCGATTGTGTAATAGGTTACTTCTTTTACTCCAGGGATTTTTTTTATTGCGTCTATATCTTTTATTGTTAATTGAATGGCGCCTGCGGTTCCCGGCGGACCTAATTGCCCTCTTGGTTGAACGAAAAATTTGTCTCCGCCGAGTTTTTCAAATTCGTTGTTTATTGATACGTTTAATCCTAAAGAAAGTGAAATTAAAGTGAAAATTGTTGCTATTGAAATAACTATTCCGATTAAAGTCAGGAATGTTCTAAGACGGCGTTTTGCGATACTTCGGATTGCCATTGAGAAAAAATCTTGAATCATTGTTTTGCTCCCTGAGATTTGCACATCTCGATTTCAACTTCGTCGGGGAAATAGACAATTTGTGAATAATCATTTAAATTATTCCATCCTATTGATTGAGGGAAACAAGAGGGAATGTGTTCTCTTTGAATGAGCTGAGCGATATCATCTACTACGACAGCGATTGCCCTCTCGTCAGAAACAAAAGGCATTTTCTTTTTTTGATATGGGTGCAATATTACTGTCGTGTTATAATTTTTTCGCTGCATTTGTTTTTCTTCTTCTGTTCCAAAGCAACACAGACTATACACCTGATTAGAAACTTGCAGTCTAACTGTTCCTGGAATGTAATCAAAGTTATATTTTGTTTTATTATCTGATCCAGATAGTTCATACTTTCTTGAGCTGTTTAGATATTCTATTAATCCTGAAAAATCTGTTCTCAAAAAAATTGGGAAATTGTCGTAAACACCAAAGTCTGCTGTTAATCTGTGAACTTTTTGTTCGCAGCTGTCTTGTGTTCTAACTTCTTCGTCCGGGCAATTTTTTAGTGCATCTAAATAATTTTGGAGTTTCATTTTCGCAGCGCCTCGACGGGATTTAATTTAGATGCCTGATAAGCTGGGACAAGTCCTGAGAGAATTCCTATCACTAAAGAGAACAAAATTGCTCCGATAAGCAACGGTATCGACGGCGAGACTTTGAAAATTGTTTCGCCCAGAGCTGAGTTAGCTGCGCCCGCCACGCCTAATGCCATTGAAAGTCCGATTGCTGCGCCGACTAAACCGCCGACTAATCCTAGCAAAGCAGATTCAATTAAAAAAATTGTCAGGATGTCTTTGTTCTGCGCGCCGATTGCTTTCATCACTCCGATTTCTCTTGTTCTTTCTAACACGGATGTGAACATTGTGTTTGTGATTCCGATTCCGCCGACGAGAAGCGCTATCGCAGCGATTCCTGTTACGACGATATTAATCACTGTCAAAATTGTTCTTATTGAAGAAAGCGCCTGGAGCGGCGTCTGAACAGAAAAATCTTCCTCTCCTTCTTTTTGATTTCTGTCTTTTCTTAATTTTCTTTCTATGTCCTGAGCTACTTGCTCTATCTTGTCTGCGTCCTGGACTTTTATCGCGATTATATCTATTTCATCTCCGATACTCATAAGAGATCTCATATCGTCTTCCTGCATCAAGATTACAGAATTCAAAACAAATGTACTTGTTTTTTTCAAAATTCCTACGACTTCGTAATTTTTTCCAAGGATTTCGAGATTTGAGCCAAGCTGTATTTCTTTATCAAATGAATCTTGGCTTACAAAATCGTCGCCTATGACTATTTTTCCTTTTTCGTCGGGTTTTAACATTCTGCCTTGGGCGATTTCTAAACCTGCTGAATTAAATATTTCATCAATTTGCTCCTTGTTTTCAGGCATTGAACCCAGATACCTGAACTGAGTAATTTCATTGTAGTCAACTTTTGTTATTCTCACCAGCCTGGGGATTGCAAGTTTTACGCCGGGAACTTGCTCGACTAATTCTAAGTCGTGGTCTGTTAATTTTCTTACAGCTGTTGCGCCCGGCGGGCCGAATCCTGTTTCTGCGCTTGACAACGTTAAAGTATCTGTTGAGAGAGAACCGAATTGTCCTGTGATTGCTGTTTCCAATCCTTGTCCCAGAGAGATTAAAGAAACGACTGCTGCTATACCGATGAAAATTCCTAACATTGTAAGCCAGGAACGGATGCCTCGCTTACGGACGTTTTTTAGTGCGAGGAGAAAGTAGTCGGAGAGCATGGGATTATCTCCCTTGTTTTTCTTCAGTTGATTGCGAAGATTGAGTTTCTGTTTTTTCTAATACTTTTTGAAGACCGTCGACAAGGGCGCGAATCATTGGAACCGTGACTTTATTTATTGGAAGAGCTATTCTTCCCCCGCCATTTTCTGCTTTTCCGTCAATATACACGACGCCAAGCATTTCAAACAAATTATCGCTAACTGAAAAAGCATTCAATTGGTACCTTCCTTTTACTGGAACATATCTCAGCAAATCTTCTCCAACGTCTAGCTGACCATTGCAAAGAACTCTGTCTCGAGATTTATCCGTTTCTCTAACTAATAAATAATCTTGAGACATTTTATCTGCTCCCTTCTTGGATACTGCGTTTTATTCTGCGTCGTTTTCGTATTGAACGGTAAATTAAGTAGAGGATTATTATTCCTATTACACCACCGACGTAATATGGGGTGAGATTTGGTTTTATGATTCCCAACTCAAGAGCTTTTTCCTGCGAATAAACTGTCAATGGGAGATTAACATTTTCGGTTGCTTCTGAATTATCAGAGTTTTTGTATTCGACAATTGCTTCGAAATCTGCGTTTGTTTTCTTGAAGATTACATCGAATGCTGCTGTTTCAAAATCGTCTGAGCTGACTGTTCCGATATATACTTCGTCTTCTGAAAGCAAGGTGTAGCCGTTTGGAATTAATTTTACTGACACGAAACGCGCGTCTGCAAATCCTTTGTTGACTATCTTGAATGTGATTTGCCCTGTTTTGTCTATGACTGCGTTTTCTGTGTTTATTGTAAATGTCAAGTCAGGGTCTGCTGTTACTTTTACTCCGATTGTTCCGGTTTTTGTTTTCTGTTCTGAGTTTAATCGGTAAGATAGTGTGTAAGGAATTTCGTAATCCTTGGGTGTTACATCTGAAGAGGATTTTATTCTGAAAACAAAGTTTTCTTCGTCGTCTTTCTGAATTTCTTCTGCTGTCTGCTCTGAAGTTCCGATTGGGATGAAAGGAAGATTCTGGAAATTCAGCGTTAGTGAAACATCTTCTGCGTCGTCGTTGAACACGTTTTCAACTTCGATATTTATTACGCCTTCCTGTCCTGGTGTAAGTATTGGAGTGTTTACTGAATTAATCATTATTGCTGAAGCTAAGTTTAGTGCTAGTATCAGCGCAAATATTGCTGTGATTGATTGTTTTATCATAATTTTTTGATGGACTACTGGGTATTTAAGTTTTGTGGAGTGTCATTTAGAAGTTTATACAATCTTCCATTTCCCTTTTATTTTTTTCATGACTCTTTCGATTTTGCCGTCTTTGACTTGGTAAATTGTCTTTGAATGTTTTTGCGCGACTTCGGGAGAGTGGGTGACCATGATTATTGTTTTCCCTGACTTGTTAAGATTGTCAAGAAAATTCATTACTATTTCCCCTGTTTTTGTGTCGAGGTTTCCTGTTGGCTCGTCGGCAAGAATAACTTCGGGATCGTTGGACAAAGCTCTTGCTATTGCGACTCTTTGCTGTTCGCCTCCGGATAATTGGGCTGGGTAGTGATCCATTCTATCTGCTAAATCTACCATCTCGAGAAGTTTTTCTGCCTGTTCGTTTCTGTATTCTTTTTCTGTTCCTTGGAAAAGCATTGGGAGAGAGACGTTTTCTTTTGCGGTTAAATTAGGGATTAGATTGAAAGACTGGAAAATGAATCCGATTTTTTTGCCTCTAATTTGAGCTAGCTGAGATTCGTCGAGATGCTCTATGTCTTTGCCGTCGAGAAAAATATCTCCGTGCGTGGCTAAATCAAGAGAGCCGACTAAATTCATTGTTGTAGACTTTCCAGAACCAGACGGACCCATTATTGCAACAAAATCTCCCTGCTCTATTTTGATTGAGATTCCGTCTACTGCCTTGACTAGCTCTTCGCCCATTCGGTAGTATTTTTCTACTTCTTTGAGTTCGATTATGGTTTCCATTAGAATTTGGATTAGTCGCGGGATTATAAGGCTTGCGGTTTGTTTAAAATTTTATTCTGCAAAAGCAATGGAAACTATCAATAAAATACTTAACCCCATAAAATAGGAATGTTTATAAATCTGTGGGGATAAAATAATCCATGCACATCAAAGAAAAAACAGTAAACAAAAAGAAATACAAATATTTAGTCAAATCTATCCGTCTCCCAAACGGACAAATAAAAAAAATTGAAAAAATCTATAAAGGGGAACCGAAAAAAGAAATTGAAAAGATTCTTGAAGAGAAAGAAAGAAAAGAATACGCAAGATACATGCTAAAAAACTTCAGCACAAATCATATTTTTACAGAAGAAGAATTTGAAAAAATAGAAGATATAAAGATAAACTACAGAAAAGTTATAAAAAAACTTACGAAATCAACCTTGAGAGATTTGTTAGACAGATTCACGGCAAACTTTACTTATGAAAGCAATGCTCTCGAGGGAAATTCCCTGACATTAAAAAATGTTGCAATGATAATGTTTGAAAATACTACGATAAGGGGGAAAGATTTAAGAGAGATTTATGAAACGCGCAATTCAAGAAAATTAATTGAACAAATTATGCAAAATAAATTTTCTGTCTCTAATGAAGATATAATAAAAATGCACAAACTTCTTGTAAAAGACACAGGCATTCAGACAGGATACAAAAAGTTTCCAAATGAGATCATTGGCAGAAATATTAAAACTGCTCTTCCGGAAGAAGTTCAAAAAAGGATGGATGGGTTAATTGAATGGTATGAACAAAACAAAGAAAAAATTCATCCAATAGAACTTGCAGGGCTTTTGCATGGGAAGTTTGAGCAAATCCATCCCTTTGAAGACGGCAATGGAAGAGTCGGACGATTTCTAATAAATATTATTCTTGTAAGCAATAAATATCCTCCGTTAATAATTAGAAAATCCCAACGCATTTCTTATCTTAAATCACTTGAAAATTTTGATAATAAACATACTGACTCCTTAAGAAGATTCGTACTTGAAAGATTTAAAGAAACCTACAAAAAATTTTTTGAAGTTTATGTTAAATATATTTAAGAGTCATATGAGATAGAGTTTATAGGAAAGATATTTAAGCGTGATTAGTTAGAGAATAAAAAAGAGCAAATAAAATGTTAGAAATGTTGATTAATCCCAAGAAGGCTGAGAGGCGGCCGTGGGAGATGTTTTTCATCGGACTGTTGTATGCTTCGCTTTCTATACTTTTAGTCGGATGGGTTTTCGCAAAGGATACTGTTTTGGTGAAGATGTCGGGAATTTTAGTTGTGCTTTTTACAGTGATGTTTTCTATTCCTTTTATTTATTATACCTTGAGGCTGGAAGAAGACCGGATAACTAAGGGGAAAGGAAGCTTTCAATTGATACGGGACCACAGGCACGCGATTTACGCTTTTCTCTGGCTGTTCATTGGATTTACTGTTGCGTTTGCTTTTTGGTACAGTGTTTTGCCGACGACAGAAAGTTTTCGGGCGCAGATTGAAACTTACTGCATGATTAACCGCCCGGCGAATTTTAATGAATGTGTTGCGCAATACGGGGTCAAAGATGTTGCTGTCACGACTCCTTTTCTGACTAACAAGGAAAGATTATTTTTGATTTTTACGAATAACATGTATGTGCTGATTTTTACTTTAGTTTTCTCGTTGATTTTTGGCGCGGGAGTTATTTTTATCCTGGCGTGGAATGCTTCTGTTATCGGCGCGGCGATAGGAATATTTACTAATTCTTCCCTGAAAGCACTGCCCTTGGGTTTATTGAGATACATGATTCACGGGCTTCCGGAAATAGCTGCTTATTTTCTTGTTGCTCTTGCCGGCGGATTAGTTTCAATCGCGGTTATCAAACACGAATCAGGGACTGACAAATTCTGGGGAGTTTTGCAGGATTCTTTGAACTTGATTATTCTGGCAATTGTTGTTTTATTTTTGGCGGCGTTGATGGAAGTTTTTGTTACTCCTTTACTTTTCTGATAAGATTTATATAATGGGAGTTTTATGTGAATAGATGGCAGATGAAATTCTTAAAGCAGAAGAAAAATTTGTTGAAGATAAGGGCGGAAAAGCGGGCTCTGAAGAGGAATTGATTGAAAAGAGAAAAAAGAAAGTTATTGGCTTTTTGAAAACGCGCTATGAATGGATTAGTTATGTTGTTCTGGCTGTTGTTGTTTTTCTGGCTGTTCGGATAAGGACGCAGAATTTGTCGGGGCTTAAGGATGTCACGACGGGAACCTGGACTTTGGGGCCTGACTTGGACCCTTTCTTTTTCTTGAGGATGGCAGAGTATATTTTCGAGCACGGAAAAATTATGGCTGTTGACATGATGAGATATGTTCCGCTGGGATTTAATACCGGCGAAGAATACTTGCTCCATCCGTACATGATGGTGTGGTTTCATAAGTATCTCGGGCCCTTGCTTGGAAGCGAATCTATGACGCATTCTGCTGTTTTGTATCCTGTGTTTATGTTTGCCCTGACTGTGATTGCTTTTTTCCTTTTGACGAGGATTATTTTTGCCGAGCAGATTGGAGCGAAAAATGCGAATATTATTGCGCTAATTGCTTCTTTCTTTCTGGCTGTGATGCCTTCTTTACTGCCGAGAACGATTGCGGGAATTCCTGAAAAAGAATCTGCTGCATTTTTATTTTTGTTTTTGGCGTTTTACTTTTTTCTAGCGTCTTGGAAAGCCAAGGGGATGAAACTCAGAATTGTCTGGGGATTATTGGCTGGCTTGGCAACTTATGCGATGGCTAATATTTGGGGAGGATACATCTACATATTCACAGTTATCGGACTTGCGTCTTTCTTGGTATTTATTTTGGGCAAGATGGACAAAGAAAAAATTTATACTTACTCTCTTTGGATTTTATCTTCTATTATCTTAATGACTGGTTTTTCTGGCAGGTATACTTTAAGAAATTTGATTAGTTCAGCTAATACTGCTCCAGCAATAATTGTTTTTTTCATTTTGCTAGTTCATTTGTTAATCTTCAAAACCAATTTAAAGAAATATTTTGAAACTGGAAAAGTCTCCAAGATTCCGAAAGAGATTACTTCGACGATTATTGCGGTTGTTGTGATTTTTATCCTGGCGAGCATATTCTTTGGAGTGTCTTTTATTTTTGTGAACATCAAAGGAATTATAAATATCCTCGTCAAACCGGCGCAGAGCAGATTAATCCAAACTGTTGCGGAAAACAGACAGCCGTATTTCACAGAATGGGAATCCAGTTTTGGACCGCACGTTAAAGGCCTTGCGCTGACATTCTGGCTATTTTTTATCGGTTCTATTTATTTGTTTTACAACATGATTAAAAATTTAAGAAATAAAGAAAGAAAAATTTTGACTTTTACTTATTTTATTTTCTTGATTTCTCTTGTCTTTAGCAGATATTCCGGAAGCAGCATATTTAACGGAGAGAATTTTACGAGCTTGTTTGTTTATGCCGGCGGATTTTTATTATTTTTATTTAGCTTTGGATTTTATTACTACCAGTATTACAAAAAAGGAGAGTTTGAGAAATTAAAGGAAATTGATTTTGGATTTGTTCTTTTGTTTATCTTTTTCTTTATGAGTATTTTGTCTGCGCGGGCTGCGGTCAGAACAATTATGGTTCTTGTTCCGTCTGCTTCGATTATAATATCTTATTTTCTGGTTGTTTCTATCAATGATGCAAGAAAAGTCAAAGATGAATTTTGGAAAGTAATTGTCTGGATTTTGGTAGGGCTGATTATTTTGTCTGCTGCATTTTCGGGGTGGGCATACTACAACGGCGCTAACGCGCAGGCTAAAGGATACATCCCGTCTATTTATACACATCAGTGGCAAAAATCAATGGCGTGGGTCAGAGAGAATACGACGGAAACTGCTGTGTTTGGGCATTGGTGGGATTATGGCTACTGGCTGCAGACTATCGGAGAAAGGGCAACTGTTTTGGATGGGGGAAATGCAATGCCTTATTGGAATCACATGATGGGAAGATACGCCTTGACTGGAACAGATAACAGACAGGCTCTTGAATTTTTGTACGCGCATAACACAACTCATTTCTTAATTGACTCGACTGACATTGGAAAATATTCTGCGTTTTCAACTATCGGAAGCGACGTGAACTATGACAGGGCAAGTTATATTCCGACATTTTCAAAAAATAATCAAGCAACACAAGAAAAGAAAAATTCAACTGTTTATTTCTACCAAGGCGGAGTGAGCTTAGACGAAGATATTGTTTATGAAGAAAATGGAACAAAAATATTTTTGCCGGCTGGTTCTGCCGGAGTCGGTGCTGTTTTTATAGAAAAGAATGCGGGAGGAGAAATAATTAGTCCGCCGCAGGGAATTTTTGTTTACCAAGGAAAACAGTATTCCCTCCCGTTGAGATATGCTTACGACAAGAAGTTTATTGATTTTGGTTCTGGAATAGATTCTGGCATTTTCTTGTTTCCAAGATTGAATCAAGAAGGAAATAATTTTGGCATCGAAGAAGACGGAGCTTTATTATATCTCACCAAAAGAACTGTAAAATCCCAGCTCGCGCGACTTTACTTGTATAAAGAAAATAACCCTAATTTCAAATTAGTTCATTCAGAAGATGACTTTGTTGTTGACTCGATAAAGTCTCAAAATCCTGCGTTTGATTCTGATTTTCTTGATTACCAAGGATTTAGAGGGCCGATTAGAATTTGGGAAATTGAGTATCCTCGCGACATTGAATTGAAAGAAGAATATTTGAGCACGGATTATCCTGCAGAAATAAAATTTGCCACATGATAGATTATATATTGATAATTCCCATACTAACAAGTTTTTTTGTAACTTTATTTCTCTTACCTTTTTGGATAAAGAAAACTAATGAACTGGGCTTGGTGTGGCGCGACATGAATAAACTTTCTAATTGGGAAAAGATTTCAGGCTCCGGCGGAGTGATTGCTGTGCTGGGATTTACTATAGGCGTCTTGATTTATGTTGCGTACAGAGTATTTTATTTAGGAAACTATAACAGCCATCTTGTAGAAATATTTGCCCTGCTAAGCGTTACTTTGATACTGGCGGGCATCGGTTTTATCGACGATTTGTTTGGGTGGAGAAAGGGGGGATTGTCCAAAAAATCCAGGATTATTTTGGTGCTGTTATCTTCCGTACCATTAATTGCAATTAACGCCGGAAAAAGTATTGTTAACTTTCCGTTTTTCGGAATAATCGACTTGGGAAATGTTTATCCTCTGATATTTATTCCGATTGGTGTTCTTGGCGCCACGACTACTTACAATTTTTTGGCAGGCTTTAACGGACTAGAAGCGGGACAAGGAATTATTTTATTGGGTGCTCTGGGAATAGTTGCTTTTTTTATGCAAAACTCCTGGCTTTCCGTCATTTGCTTGTGCATGGCTGCAGCATTAGCGGCTTTTTTAACATTTAATTTTTTTCCGGCAAAGGTTTTTCCGGGAGATGTTATGACTTATCCTGTCGGCGGACTAATAGCTATAATCGCTATTCTCGGAGATTTTGAAAAAATTGCAATATTCTTTTTTATTCCGTATGCTCTTGAAGTTGGCTTAAAATTAAGGGGGAAATTAATCAGACAAAGTTTTAGCCGCCCGCATGACACTGGGATAGATTTGAGATATGATAAAATATACAGCTTGAACCATTTAGCTATTTATTTGATGAAGCGAGCCGGCATAAAACCGGGCGAAAAGAAAACTGTGTTTGCTATCTGGGCATTCCAGCTTTTAATTATTTTAATTGGCTTTGTCATTTTTAGAAAGGGAATATTTTAAGATGAAGATGAATAAAGAGCTTGTAAAAGGAAGTTTTATTCTTCTAATTGCATTTGGCGTTTATAATTTTTTAAATTTTGCCTTTCAATCGAGCATGGCGCGCTTGCTTACGATTGCAGAGTTTGGAGTTTTGTCTGTGCTTTTTAATATTATTTATGTCTTTAGCGGTTTTTCTGATTCAATTCAAATTACAATCACAAAATATGCGGCGAATGAAAAAGACGACGGGAAAGTAAAAAATATTTTGAAGAGGGCCTTAAAAAAATCGTTTCTTATTTCGCTAATACTCTTTCTGGTTTATGTTTTGCTTGCCTTTTTAATTGCCTATTTAACAAAGATTGACTATTTCTTGATTTTGCTGGTTGGTCTCCTAATATTCATATTCTTTCTTTCTCCGATAACGCGGGGGCTGCTGCAAGGAAAAAGAAAATTTGATTCTCTGGGAATTAACATGTTTTTTGAATCAATCATAAAACTTTTCCTGGCGATAGTTTTGGTTATGGCTGGGTGGAAGGTTTACGGCGCAATAGCAGGAACTCTGATTGGATGCTTTGTTGCTTTTGGCTTGTCTTTTTTTCATCTTAAGGATGTAATCAAAGCTAAAGAAACTTTGACGAGCACAAAAGAAATCTATCAGTATGGCGCGCCATCATTTTTTATAGTCATTACGATTCTGATTTTTTACGGCTTTGATGTTTTCTTAGCCAAAATCTTTTTTCCTTCTGAAATTGCCGGAAAATATGCTATTGCGTCTTTGATGGCAAAAATAATTTTTTTCGGGACTCAGCCGATAAGCCGGGCCATGTTCCCGATTTCCGCAGAAAAAAATATCAAGAAAGACAAATCCAAAAATATTTTCATGAACGCTTTTTTACTTGTTTGCGTCGGCATTGCTGCTGTTCTTGCCTTTTTCTATTTTTTTCCTGATTTTGTTATCGAAATTTTTTCTGGAAAGATAATACCTGAGGCAGCAAATATTTTGTTTTATTTGGGCATTGCAACAAGTTTGCTTTCTATAACGAATTTAATTCTTTTGTATAAATTGTCTTTGGGAAAAACAAAGGGATGCGTTCATCTTTTAGTTTTTGCGATTATTGAAATAAGTTTAGTTGCGGTTTATCTCGGCTACTTTCATGCGAACTTATTCCAGTATTCTATTGCGCTTATCGCTGCTTCCGCAATTTTTTTGTGGGGAGTAATATTCTTATTAAATGAATGATTATTCCTTGAATCTCCAGTAGAACAAGGTGTAGATTGCTTGAACTCCGTCTTTCCAGTTTATCTTTTTTCCGTCGCTTTTGTGGCGCGGGTAGTAAGAAATCGGAACTTCGTGGATTTTTATTCCTTTTTTCAAAATTTTTGCTGTGACTTCTGGCTCCCATTCAAATTTATTTCCTTGTATTTCCAAACTTTTGACTAATTTGCTGTCAAATGTTTTGTAGCAGGTTGGTTCGTCGGTTAATTTGGAGCCGTAAAGAAAATTTGTAAAAAACGTGACTAAAACTCCTCCGGCGTAGAAAGCAAATCCGGAATACTGCTTATTGGATTTTTTTAGCCTGCGCGAGCCGTATACAACTTCGGCTTTTTTGCTTAGGATTGGATTGATTACTTCCTGGTATTCATTTGGATTGTACTCCATGTCTGCGTCTTGTATTATTATAATGTCTCCGGTTGATTCTTTGATTCCTTTTTTGACTGCGGAGCCTTTTCCCCCATTAGATTTCCCGATTAATTTTAATTTTGTTGTTTTTGATTTGAAATTTTTTATGAATTCTTTCACTTTTTTTGCGGTGCCGTCGGTAGAACCGTCATCAATTATTATTATTTCTTTGTCTATCGTCAGTTTTACTTTGGAAACCAGATCTAAGATTTGCGAGATTGTTTTTTCTTCATTGTATACGGGCATTACCACAGATAGTTTCATTTTTTGATTATTAAGTAGATTACATAAATCGGGCTTAAAAATGTTAGGACTAAAGCAAGAGTTACAATCCAGTGAGCTATCTTGTTTAGCAGAGTATCAAAAGAATTGTAGGTAATATAATAATCAAATTGCTTTTCTTTTGGAAGGTATCCTATATCGTAAATCCACCAGTTCTTTGGCTGGCTGGCAATGCCGATTACAGAAGATTTTAACATTAATTCTGATTTGTATACATTTACTACTTTTTCTTTTGCTCCTGCAATGAATGGATAATAAACTTCTGACCTTACCGGCTCTTCAAATTCTGCAACAAGAACTCCGTTTTTCTTGAAGAAATCTGCCAGAGATTCCATTGATGCGTTGAAGTCTGGCTGGTCTTTGACTGTTCCCCATCCGCAGTCGTCGGGAACGCATTCAAAAAAATATGTTTCAACGTTGATATCTTCGCCGGACAGCTGGTCTTTTGAATTAGCGAGATTCATGAAATCTATTCCTTCCAGATACGGCCTTCCTTGAAATGCCCAGTTTATTCTTCCACGATACATCCTGCTGTCTGCCACGATTAATGCAGTTTTAGGTATATTTTTATCTTTAAACTGAATCATTTGGGAAATGTGGCTTTCGCCATAGAAATGAGATATTCCTGTTGCTGGAAGCCCCAACAAAATTAAGGAGGCGATTAAAAGAACCACGACAAATATTTTGACTGCGTTCACTTTGTAAGTCTGGGAAATTTTTTGACCTGCCCCGTCGAGAAACAGCGCGCCCAAAGGAATCAAAAAGAGTTCCAGGAAAAGATAATGTTTTGCAAGAAGAATATTGGCGGCTAAAAATGGTAGAATAAAAAGAATGCTGAACAGCAAAAAGAAAAGATAATCTTTATCTTTTTTGCTTACGAACGTAAACAAAATTCCCAGCAAGCCGAGGTAAAAAACTATCGGGTCTCCCTTGCGAATAAAATCTGCGGCGCCCAATAAAAGAGGAACGCCGGAAACTATGTGCCTTGTGTCGCCAAAAAATAGCCCGGCCCAAGAGCTTGTCCTGTAAAATGCGGCGTCAAATCCGTAATATTGCTCTGAAATATTCCTTCCCAAACCAAGAGTTCTTGTAAAATGCAAGTCCAAAAATCCCTTGTCTTTGTATAAAAGATAATTGTGGGTTAGTGTTGGGACTGCAAAAACAGCGGCGACTGCCAAGAATAAAATTATTTTTTTCGAATTTTCCCTCGTGATAATTTTTTCTTTATTTTTTCGTTTGATATAGACAAAATACAGGAGGAATGACGGAACAAAAAGCAGAGGATATGTTTTTGTATAAATTCCGAGTCCTAAAAACAAGCCGCTCATGATGTAATTTAAAGTCTTCTTTGTTTTTAACGCCCTGACAAAAAGAAGCATTGATACCAAGACGAAAAACATGGCCATCACATCCATTTCTGCTACGGTATTTTTAATATGGAACGGCGCAATCGCAAGCAGAAAGGAAGCCATCAGCGGAATTTTTTCGCTGAAAAATTCTTTTGTTAAGAGATAAATTACGAATATCGAAAGAGAACCGAAGATTACGGCTGCGAGTCTCGACGCTAATTGCGTCGTTCCGAACCAATCATACATAACGCTTGTGAACGCATGCCACAAGCCAGCAGACTGCTCGTAAGTAATCAACCTGCCTGCGCTGTAGAAATTAATTGCATATGTAACGTGATGCATATCGTCAGCTGTAACAGGAAGATTTATTGCGGCGATTAATCTTAAAGCCAATCCGAGCAAGAAAATTAAGATTAGAAAGATTGTCTCTTTTTTCATACTGAACAAAGCGTTTATTGTTTTTTCCAGGTATTTATTCTCGTCCATTATTTAATTACCTTATTTAATATTAATTTCATTACAGGAGAATCTTTATAAACTTTAATCTTGGGCAGTTCAATCCAAGATTATGAAAAAATTAAAAGTTTAGAGTGAGCATATAAATGCTTTTTAGAATATACCTTGCGTCTTCAAAACTTTTAATTTTAGACAAAAAATCTTTATAAAAAACAGAGGGATTTACATATGAAATTATTTTTTTAACGTAAAATGTTTTAACAATTTGATTTCTTAAATTATTCAGCTCGGAATTTGTAAAATGCAGGGTGTCATATTGCGTGTTCACTACATTGCTTGCGAATTTTATTTCAGAGAGAAGATTTTCTTTTTTAAAATCATTATACAAATCTGTTCCGTAAATTGGCTGCGCTGTATAAACAAATGGAAAATTTAAGCGCGAGTTTATAATGAATTTTTTTGTTTGTTCTATGTCTTCTATTGTTTCATAAGGGAAACCGATAATAAACGTCGAACAAACCCATATTCCCAGCTCGTGACAAATAGAAATTAATTCGTTGATTTTGTCAAGATTTACGATTTTTCTGATATATCTTTGTGTTCGCGGAGACGCGGATTCGATTCCGAAAGTTATTCTGTAGAATCCAGCATCTTTCATTTTTGAGAGAACTTCCCTGTCCAGCGTCCAGAAAGCGACGCCATTTGGCGTGTCCCATTTTATGTCTATTTTTCTTTTGATTATTTCTTCGCATATTTTTATTATTCGGTCTTTTTTCAAAGTAAGATTATCGTCTTGAATCCGGAATTGCTTTACGCCATATTTTTTTACAAGAAATTCTATGTCGTCTACAACTTTTTTTGGACTTGCTCCGCGCCAGCATCTTCCCCAGATTACATGATTGCCGCAAAAAACGCAATTGCCCGGACAACCTCTGCTGGTTATAATATCTACTGAAGGATTTCTTAAAGTTGCCCTTGAATTGTCCAGATGATTAAAATAAACATTTAGGTCTATCAGGTGCCATGCGGGTGTTAATTGGTCTATTTCTTCGATGAATTCTCTTGGCTTGTTAATTTTTATTTTTCCTTTAACTCTGACTGCTGTTCCCTTAATATTCGCCAGATCTTTTTTTTGTTCAAATTTTTGAGCTATCTCTAGGATTGTTTTTTCTCCCTCGCCAATAACTGCGATGTCAATTTTTTTGTTTCGCATAACATATTTTGGAACCGCAGAAGAATGCGCTCCGCCCACCACAAGAAGAAATTTTTTATTGATTTGTTTTTCCATATCTCTTATCAGGTCTATCAACTCAAAAGAATCTTTTTCGTAGGTTGTAAACGCACAAGAAACTCCGATTATATCTGGATTGTATTCTTTAATCTCTGCTTTTATTTCTTCCGGGTAAGAGCCTATTTTGTCGGTGGTTCCATTAACTTTTTTTCTTTTTTTGTAATACACAGGACAATCAAGAATTTTGACATTGAATCCATTTTTTTCCAGATAGTCCGCCATATAAAGAAAACCCAGCGGAAATTTTAAATTGTTGACTTTGAATTTATTGTCTACGGATTGCGGCGGATTTATGAACATTATTTTTGTTTTTTCCATGAGGAGAAAGCAGAATTGCTGTTTATATATTTTTCTTGAAAGTACAGAAATGGTTATATATTATATTAAAAATGAAGAAATGTGAAGGTATCTGTAATAATCCCTGCATATAATGAAGAAAAGAGAATAGGCAGAACGCTAGAAAAATATTCTCTTTATTTTGAAAATTTAAGAAAGAGCAACCAATTAGATTATGAAATTTTAGTGGTCATCAACAACACCACTGACAGAACTGAGGAAATCGTGAAAAAAAGCGCTGAAAAAAACAAGCGAATTAATTTTTTAAATTTGAAACCCGGCGGAAAGGGTTATGCCATCAGAGAAGGATTCAGGAAAGCATTAGACGATGAAAATGATTTAATTGGTTTTGTTGACGCTGATATGTCTACCCTGCCTGAAGATTTTTATTTTTTAATCAGAAAAATTGGAAGAGATGACGGGATTATTGCGAGCAGGTATGTCAAAGGTTCTGTTGTAAAACCCCGGCCTTCGATACAAAGAACTGCGGCATCGAGGGTATTTAATGTTTTTATAAGAGGGCTGCTTTTTATGCCCTACAGAGACACGCAATGCGGGGCAAAATTATTTAAGACTGAAGCGTTAAAAAAAACAATTTCTGATATAAGCATGTCGCAATGGGCGTTTGACGTCGATCTTCTTTATTGCCTGAGAAAAAGAAATTACAAAATAAAAGAAGTTCCTACGAGATGGTCTGACAGGGAATATTCAAAAATTAATTTCATGCAGGCTGGACCTTTGATGGCTTTGGCTATTTTGAGATTAAGGTTAATTAATTCTCCGTTCAAGAGTTTTATCAGGATATATAATTTTATGTTTAACAGCTTAAAAAATATAGGATGATAATTTTGATTTGATTAAAGAAAGCTAAAGAAGTTCCCTTTTTAATTGCTGCAAATATTCTACTGCTCGTTCTCTATCGTTTTCGCTTGGGGCCCATGGAGCAAATTTCTTATAACTATCTGGAAAATAAGGCCCTTCACTAAGTTCATACATAATAGAGTTTCTTTCTAATGCTACAGCTGTATGATATGTGCGGTTCGGTATTTCTATGAAGATATGGTCTGTACTGGACAAAAGCATTTTATCGTTTATCTTTCCTTCTTCAGTAAAAATTAAAACAGCTATTTTTCCTTGCAGAGGCATCCAAATTTCCTGTCCGTTTAGATTTGGATGTAAGTGGGGAGCCACATAACTGTCTTGCTGGATGCAATTGATTATGCATCTTGTTCCTAATTTTTCTGAAGGATGAAACGGAAGAGCGGCTCTTTTTCGGAGAGAGGCGTTAGACTTTTCGATTAAACTTTGTATTTCTTCTCTTGTTAATTTTAACATATGAGTTTTCAATCATTTGGGTTTTTATATTTTTGTTTATCGCGTATCATAATCTTGTAAAAAGTTTTGCAAGAGAGTTTTATTGAAATGAAAAAGATTGCAATAAACCTTTTAAATCCCATTATATAGAAGAATAAATGAAGTGCGCTATTTTATGCGGAGGAATGGGAGCAAGATTGGGAGAGTTAGGAGAATATCTTCCGAAGCCTCTTATGAGAATAGGGGACAAAGCAGTATTGGAACATATAATGGATCATTATGCAAAACATGGAATAACTGATTTTGTCTTGTGCTTAGGACATCTTGGAGACAAGATAGTGCGATATTTTTCTAATAAGGGTACGAATTACAAAATAGAATTTGTTGATACTGGAGAAAAATCTACTAAAATAGACAGATTATTAAAAGTTAAAGAAATTTTAGGAGATACATTCTTAGTCTCGTATGGTGATGACTTATGCAATATTAATATTCAAAAATTAATTAAGTTCCATAATAAAGAAGGAAGAATGTCTACCTTAACAGTTGTTCGCTTGCCAAGTTCTTATGGTGTTCTAACCTTGCATGATTTTGAACCTCATTTGGTTTCTGAATTTAAAGAAAAACCCCTGATTCATGAATGGATTAATGGAGGGTATTTTGTATTCGACAAAAGAATATTTGACTACATAAAAGAAGGAGAAGAACTTGAGGACCATGTTTTGGTTAGATTAGCCAAAGAAAAACAACTTGCGGCATTCAGACACGACGGATTTTGGAAATCCATGAATACATTAAAAGATTCTGTTGAATTAAATGAAATGTTTGACCGGGGAGAATTAAAGGATTTATTTGGAGGAGTTAATGGCTTGGCAGATTAATAGTAATTTTTGGAGAAGCAGAAAAGTTTTTGTTACTGGAGGAACTGGATTTATAGGAACTTACCTTGTTAATGAATTGGTTAAAAATGGTGCGGATGTTTACTGTTTGGTTTTAGAAATACAAAAAGAATCTAATTTTATTAAACTTGGTTTGGACAAAAAAGTTTCTTTAATTTATGGGAATATTTTAGATTTTGACTTGATTAGGCTTGTCTTGGATAAATACGACATTGACACGGCTTTTCATCTTGCTGCGCAACCTTTAGTCCAGATTGCGATTAAAAAACCTTCTGAAACTATCCGAACAAATGTTATAGGAACATTAAATTTGCTTGAAGCGTGCAGATTAAATAATGTTAAAAGAGTTTTGATTGCTTCGTCTGATAAAGCTTATGGGAGTCATGAAAATCTGCCCTACGACGAATCGTTTTCATTACATGGCGAGTATCCTTACGACGTATCAAAATCCTGTACTGACTTATTAGCACAGTCTTATGCTAAAAGTTATGGCATGCATATTGGTATATCTAGATCTGCAAATGCTTATGGCGGGGGAGATTTGAATTTTGACAGAATTGTCCCAGAAACTATCAAGCACATCTTGTTTGGCGAGCCCATTTTGATAAGAAGCAACGGTAAATTCAAAAGAGAATTTTTCTATGTGAAAGATGCTGCAAAAGCCTATCTTGTCATGGGGGAAAAACTTGAAGAGCTTGGCTTGAAAGGAGAAGCCTTTAATTTTGGAACTGACCAGCCTGTTGTGATATTAGATTTGGTTCGTAAAATCGTAGAAATTTCTGGGAAACATGATACGGAGATAAAAATCTTAAATGAGGCAAAAGCAGAGATTAAAGATCAGTTTTTATCAAATAAAAAAGCGAGAAGCGTTCTTAATTGGAGTCCGGAATATGACTTGGACAGAGGACTAAGAGAAACATATGAGTGGTATAAAGATCATTTCGGAAAATGAACACTAAGAAAAAAACAAAGCCAGTTATAACTTTTTCAGTGGTTATTCCTACGAGAAAAATCAATGATTATATCCGCGAAGCTATTCCTTATCATTTGAACCAGAAATACCAGAATTTTGAAATAATAATTTTGACTGAAGCTAATGAAAAAGAAAAATTTCCTAAAACAAGAATTATTAAAGTTGGTCAAATTCCTCCTTCTGAAAAAAGAAATATTGGAGTAGAAGCGTCAAGAGGAAAAATAATTGCTTTTATCGACGACGATGCTTATCCTGAAAAGGACTGGCTGGAAAATGCAGTTAAAGAATTTGAAGATGAAAAAGTAGTTGGTGTTGGCGGGCCGGGGCTTGTTCCTCGCGGGGCGAGTTTTTTCCAGAAAGTTTCCAATGAAGTCTATAAATTAAGCTCTCCAAAAACAGGAATAAGATACGGCAAGGGAAAAAGAAAAATAGTTGAAGATTGGCTGACGTGCAATCTTTTTGTCAGAAGAAAAGATTTTTTAGACGTGGGAGGATTTAATTCGAAATATTGGGGAGGGGAAGATACCCAGGTATGTTATGAACTTACAAAAAACGGAAAAAAAATAATTTACAATCCGGGAGTTGTTGTTTACCATCATCCAAGAAAAAACTTGAAAGCTCATCTGAGACAAACTCTTTTTTGGGCTATGTGGAGAGGATTTTTAGTCCGGTGCTACCCAAAAGATTCAACTAGGCTGACTTTTTTTGCTCCGTCTCTTCTTGTTTTGTGGCTGTTTTTTGGCGGATTTCTTTCTTTAATTTCAAAAAATTTTGGTTACTTGTATTTAGGAGTTTTTATTCTATATTTTATTTTTCTTTTTGCCGTCGGAATAAGAACAAAGAGCCTGAAGCTTTTTTTCCCAGTTATTTTTGTAATGGTTCTAACGCAATTGATTTATGGAGTTGGTTTTTTGAAAGGGATTGTTTTTGGCGAGCCAACCAAAGAAACGTTTAATCCTTCAGAAAAAATTAAAATTAAGCAAAACTGAAAAGAAGACAAGAATGCTTATTGTTTTACAAAATTCACGAATCTTTTAAGATAGAAGAATCCTTCTTTTGAAAAATAGAGAAAAGATTTTGGATCATTTATCAGAGTTTTCATAAATGTGGTGTACACAAAAGAGCGACATTTTTTCTTTGCTGCGGAATATATTTTAACAAATTCTTCAACTTTTATGTCTGGGTCTAAAAGAAGAGGGCTTTCTTTATGGTAAAAGTCAGAAAGATACTCGTAAAAATCACCTTCCAATTTCCCCCTCTGCTTTGCGATATCCCAAAATTCTGTCGACGGCAAAGGGATTAATATCTGCAGCCACAACCTCATGACGCCGATGCGTTTTCCGTAATCGATAAAATCGAGAGTTTTTTTCATGTCTTCTAATTTTTCTGTCGGCATTCCTATCATCAAACATCCGGCTACATTTAATTTGTGCTTTATGCATAAACGCATTGCGTTTCGGTTTGTCTCGGCGGATAATGTTTCGTCTTTTTTTACGTATCTTAATATTCTATCTGAACCAGATTCAAATCCGAATACTACTGTCTTGACATTTAAACTTTGCAACAGGGCGCACATCTCTTCATCAATTGTGTTCGCCCTTGCCTGACACGAGAATGTTACTTTTCCAAGTAGATTAGATTTTTTTAATTCTTCCCTGAGTTTTTGCAGTCTTGCCTTGTTTATTGAAAATAGGTCGTCAAAAAAATCAATGTGCCGAACTCCATAATCATGATAGAGTGTTTTTATTTCGTCGACGACATTTTCGATTGCTCTAAAACGAATTGTGCGCCAGCAGGCTTTGATAGAACAGAACCTGCAATCATACGGGCAGCCAATTGATGTCATCATGCCGCATGAAACTCCAAAAGAATAAACTTCCGGGATAAATTTTGTTTTAAAATATCCTGGGTTTAGAAGGCTATAGTCAATCGGAAAAAGATGATCGATATTATTGCTTGCTTTTCTTCTTTCGGTTTTTTTTACAATGTCCTTCTCATGATATATAAGCCCCTGAATTTTTTTAACGCTCTGGTTTGACTGCAATTTTTTAATCAGCTCTACGAATGTTTGCTCTCCTTCGCCAATAACGCCGAAATCAAAAACAGGATCAAGGGATTCCGGCAATGTCGTGATGTGGGGGCCGCCGACGACAATTTTTACATCTGGAAATATTGCCTTGACTTTTTTTCCAAATGCAATTGCTTTTTTATACGATTGGGTAAATGTTGTGAAACCGACAATGTCCGGCTTGAAACGCGCAAGTTCTGCCAGAACATCATCGAATGTATTATCATAGAGGCGAACAGTGACATTTTTGCAATGTTCTTTTACATATTTTGTAATTATCAGAGTACCGATAATTGGAAATCGAAAATCGTTTTCTGGCAGTGATACGATTGCGATTTTTAGCGGGATTTTCGAGCTTTCTTTTGAAATGGTCTGCTGCATTATTTTCCTTGAGCGATTGAATTAATAAACTTTTTTATGCATTAGTTGCCTCGCTTATTCAAATTATATAGTTTAAATACAGAAACTTTATTAATGTTAAATTCGCGGAAGATGCAACTAAAATGAAACTGAATTTAGAATATCAGCTCTGTTCCTCGCGAGATAAATAAAATGTCATTTTATGCAGAAATAATAAAATCAGGCATAGTTTTTAGGAGACCTTTTAGAGCAGCGTCTAATGCTTTTCAGGTTTTTAGATCGGCGCCGAAGGCGGGAAAACCGTTTATGCTAAAATTTGAAAGCTCTGCTATATGCAATCTTAGATGCAAAATGTGCCCTCTGAGCAACGGGCTATCCAGAAAAACAGGAGTGCTGGCTTTTAAAAATTTTAAAAAAGTTTATGATGAATTAACTCCCTGCTACTTGAATCTTACGGGAATTGGAGAGCCTTTATTGAATCCGGAAATTTTCAAGATTATTGAATATGCCAGAAAAAAAGGGAGCTTGGTCAAGATGGATACAAACGCCACGCTTTTAACTGATGAAAAAATAAAAAAACTAATAGACGCGGATCCGACATTTCTTTCGGTTTCACTAGACGGCATAACCAAGGAAAGCTACAATTCAATCAGAAGAGGCGCTAACTTTGACGACGTTATCCAGAATTTAAAAAAATTAGTCAAATACAGAAACAAAGTGAACAGCAAAACGAAGATACACTTATTTTTGGTTCTGCAGAAAGATAATGTCTTGGACTTGCCCGAGTTTATACGATTTGGAGACAAACTTGGAATTGATGCTGTAAACAGCACTATTGTAACTCCCCTTGGAAAAAATAAAAATTTGGGTAGCTTGAAAATAAAAGAAGAAGACAAAAAAAGAATAAAGGAAGAGATAGACAAATTAAAAGGAAAAATAAAAATTAGTCTTAATATAGAAAGCGTATACAATTTCTTAACTGGAAAAGTTGAGACGATGCAAGACAAAAAATGTTTTTGGCCGTGGTATCAATTTTCTCTTACGTGGGATGGATATGTTACTCCGTGCTGCGTGCTTTGCGACAATGAAATTGTTTTGGGAAATGCGTTTAAGGAAAATTCTATGAAAGTATGGAACAACCAGAAGATGCAGCAGTTTAGAAAACAGATGATAAGACAAAGAGCGGGATTGTGCTTGACTTGCAGTGTTGATGAAAGTTTTATTTATAATAAATTCAAGCCGTTTTATAAAACTCCGTTGATAAATCTTTTGTCTTACAGGAGATAAAATAAATAAAATGCACGCTCCTAAAATAACTGTTATTGCATGCACTTACAACAACGCTGATATGGTGCGAAAATGTCTTGATTCTATATTGAAACAAACTTACAAAAATTTTGAAGTTTTGTGCATGGAGGGCATGAGCAAGGATAATACTCCTGAAGTTGTTAGAGAGTTTGAGAAAAAAGACAAAAGAGTAAAAGTTTTTCTTAATAAAACTGGAACTGTGGAGGGAAGAGGAAAAGCAAAATGGAGAGGTTTTAGGATGGCGGATGGAGAAATTGTCGGAGTTATTGACTCGGATAATATTCTACAAGATGAAAAATTTTTTGAGAAAGTTGTGACGGGATTTAAAAAAGAAAAAAATGTAATTGGTGTTTTGGGCGGGACAGTAAATGACAGAAGAGATTCTTTTGTTGTACGTTTTGTTTCTTTGCTTGGAACAGATCCTTTTTTTGCTTATCGCTCTTTGGATTTTTTGAGAAATTTTCGTGAAAAAAAAGGAGGAGATTATGAAATCTTTTTCAATAAAAGAGACAATATGACTCTTACCGGGGGAAATGTTTTTTTCTATAAGAAAGAAGATATTGAAAGTATCTGCGGTTATGACCAAGATATTATCAGCGTGAAAAAAAGCATTGAGCGCGGAAAAGATAAAATCTTGATAGTGAATAATGCAACAAAGCATTATACTGAAAAAAATATGCGGAGATTTGTCAAGAAGCTATTGCTTGGAAAGATGTATTTTAAGGAAGCTGAAGACAGACTGAATTATTTACCGACGACAAAACTTGAAAGGGATACATTACTGAAAAATTTGATATTTAATGTTTTAATTTTACCGAATTTTTATTATGCTTTTAAAATATTTAAAAAATCCAAAGATCCTGTCACATTCTTGTTTCCATTTCTCGCCTTTGTCACAACTTTCTTCTATGGTTTAATTTTTTTAAGACAAAGAATTTGATTGAACACCTTCTTTGCTTGCAATCGAGTTATTATCTATAATATACTATAACAAAGAATAAAAACGGGAAATTGCCTTTTTGAGAAATGGCAAAGAAAGGGTATTTGGCATTTGACTTGGGCGCTGGTTCTGGAAGAGCGATTTTAGGAACTCTTGAAGATGGCAGACTTGAATTAGAAGAGGTGCATCGTTTTGAAAATGCTGTTAAGAGCGAAAACGGCGGGCTTTATTGGGACGCTGAAAATTTATTTGATAATTTAATTGGAGGGCTGAGGAAAGGAGGGGAATTTGCCAGACAGAAAAATATTCGGCTGGCTTCTGTTGGTGTTGACACTTGGGGAGTAGATTATGCTTTGATTGGAGAAGACGGCAGATTAGTTTCTCCGCTAAGAAATTACAGAGACAAAAGAAATCCTTCTGCCATGGAAGAAGTTTTGGCGGAAGTCGGAAAGGAAGAGATTTATTCTATCACGGGAATTCAGTTTATGCCGATAAATACTTTGTATCAACTCAGGGCTCACCAGAAAATAGATCCTGAAGCGATAAAAAGAACCCGGAGATTTTTTATGATGCCTGACTTGATGCATTATTTTTTATCCGGCAAGGAAACAAATGAAATTACAATCGCTTCAACAAGCCAGATGCTGGAGGCAAACACGCCGAAGGTCTGGTCTAAAAAATTGATTGGGCTGACGGGCTTGAGAGAAGATGCTTTTGGAGAACTGATTAATCCTGGGACTTATATTGGGAATGTTCGGAGAGAAATTGCTGAAAGAGCTGGTATTTCCGGAGACGTGAAAGTGATTGTTCCTGCGAGCCACGATACTGCCGGAGCTGTAATCGCTGCTCCTGTCACTTCTGATAAAAACTGGTGCTATATTTCCAGCGGAACATGGTCGCTGTTTGGCGCAGAACTGCCGACGCCCAAAGTTGATATTGCTTCTTTTGAATCTGGTTTTGCTAACGAAGCAGGAATTAATGGAACTACAAGGATGTTGAAAAATGTTCAGGGAATGTGGTTTTTTCAACAGTGCGGAGCGCATTACGGAAGAGATAATCCTGGTGAATTATTGGAACAAGCTCAGAAAGCGAGAGAAATAGATTGCGTCATAGATCCTGATTCTCTGAGATTTTCTCAGCACGGAAATATGCCCTTGAAAATTCAAAGATTTGCCGAAGACAGCGGGCAGGACATCCCGCTGACAGAAGGAGAAGTTGTAAAAGTGTGCGGACAGAGTTTGGCTGTGGCTTACAGACATGTGCTGGATAAATTAGAAGGATTGTTGGAAAAAAGATTTGAAACGATTCATATTATCGGAGGAGGAGCTTATAATTATCTGGTTAATCAGATGACTGCTGACGCTACCGGCAGAAGAGTTGTTGCCGGGCCGTATGAGGGTTCATCTATTGGAAATGTTTTGACGCAGGCGATGGGCGACGGCAAAATTGAAAATTTAGAAGAGGCAAGGAGAATTGTCGCCGCGTCTTTTGAAACAAAAGTTTATGAGCCTAAAAAGATAAATGCGAATTGGGAGAATTTATTAGGAAATTATTGCACGCTGGTTAGACTAAGAAGAGAATTAGAAAAGTCCTAATTTTTATGTTGATAAATAAATTATATAAATGTTTAAAACATAGTAAAGACAAGAAAAAAGATGAGCGAAAAGAGAGAGACAAAGCAAAAGATTCTTGGTCTTGAGGAGTTGGAGAAATTTAGAGAGGAAAATTCGGACAAAAAAATTGTTTTTACTGTCGGGTGTTTTGATATTATTCACAAAGGGCATATTTTTTTCCTTAATCAGTGCGCTCAAATAGGGGACTTGCTGGTTGTTGGACTGGCGGCAGATTCTACTGTGAAATTGCTGAAGGGTTCGAATAGACCGATTAATTCAGAAGCGAATCGACTTCATCTCATCGCTTCGTTACAAGATGTAGATTACGCGATTCTGCATCCAGACATGGTTGCAACTGGAAGACGAGAAGAATATTTGACTACGAAAATAGACTTTAAAGAAATTTTAGAGAAATTAAGGCCGGATTATTTTGCGCTCGGTTATGACACGGTTTCTGCTGAGAACAAAATAAAAATGTGCAAAGAATTGGGTGTTAATTTACATGTTATTTCTCAAAGCGTTAATGAAGAAGACAAGCCAATTTCCTCGACGGGAATCATTGAAAAAGCTCGTAAAAATTAAATGAAACAATTTACAGCTACGAAAAATTTATTAATGCTAAATTCGCCGGAGGTTGTATCAAATGAAACTTAACTTGGGCTGCGGAGACACGATATTAAAAGGGTTTGTAAACGTAGACATAGTTAAAAGAAAAGACGTGACTGTGTGCAACTTAGACAAATTTCCCCTGCCTTGGAAAAATAATTCTGTTGATTATATTTTTTGCTCTCATTTGCTGGAACATCTTAATGACCCGATAAATTTTGTGCTGGAACTTCACAGGATTTCCAAGCCCGGAGCTGTAATTAATATGATTGTGCCGCATTTTAGCTTCTGCGCGTCTTATGCTGAATTGTCACATAAGAGGCCGGGTGTTTCTTATCTTGCTTTTGGATATCCTGAATGGAACAAAGAATTTGAAGGCAAATTTAAAGTAACAACCAAGCTTAATTTTACGAGGGTAAATTCTAAATGGTTGAATCATATTTTTAATCCGATTATAAATCTCTCTCCGATTTTATACGAAAGATTTTTCTGCTATCTTCTTCCGTGCTCGGAAGTTCAATTTAGACTGAAGGTAATAAAATAATTGCTTAAAATTTTTTGTAGACAATAAAGGCAGGCTGTGTTTTTTGCGCGTCGAAGAAAAATCCGTTTATCGGCTGCCATTTGGTTTGATTAGATTGTATGTACTCTAAGACATAATCTGGAGAAGGCCTGTATGCGTTGTAAATAAAATAATCTGCGTCGATAGTATTCATGTCGGAAATGTTTTCTTTGGCGACGTCTTCGAGATATTTTCTTTCTGCGTAATACACTGCGTATGGGCCTGTTCCCCTGCCAAGAAGTGTACTATCTTCGGGAGTGTTTAATTTGATCCATTCAAATCCTTTTCTTTCGTAGAGAAAACTCTGCTGTTTATCCTTGATTATGCTATCTGCGTATTTTACTTCTTGGTAGGCGCCGAAAGCTAAAACTCCGAGGAGAACAACGAGTGCAATCTGCTTGTTATATTTTTTGACAGATTCGTAAACAAAATCTGCTCCAATGCCTGCGATTGAGACAAAGGTTATGGAGATTGGCATAAAATACCTGTCCTCTGCTCCTCTTACTGAAAATATGAAGAAGGAGAAAAAGACGATGAACAAGAGAGATGTTAAAAGATGAGCTTTGAGTTTTTGTTTTTTGGCTATTAAGTCGTAACCTACAAACAATTCAAACAAAGTCATGGCTGCACCGACGATGAAAAAAACGAAGAAGGGAGTTTTTAGAAAAACTAGAATAAATTTTAGAAGATTAAATGCGATTGGGGCTCTTGGCTGGCCGGTGTCTTTGCCGTAATATTCTCCGCTTAACAATGCTGGGAAAATATTGCCTGAATTTGCGTAGTTATATACAAAAAAAATCAGTATTGGCAAAACACCAATCAATCCGGCAATCCAGAATTTTTTATTTTTTAACAAGTCTGTCCGCCAAGTCAGAAAGAGAAATGCGAGATAGGCGAAAAAGATAACGCCGATTGGATATCTCATAAAAGTTGCGAGGGATAGCAATAAGATTGAGAGTCCGAAATATTTTGCGTTGAATTCCGGCTGCTGGGACTTGATGAAAAAATAAATGCTGGGGAATACAAAAGCTAATGCTGAATTATCGGCGAGAAGTCTTGCTGTGTAAAATAGATTTACCCAGATTGCTGAAAAAATAAATGTTGAGATCAGTGCTATTTTTTTTCCGTATAATTCTTTTGAAATAAGATAGACAAAGAAAACTGCAATTATCGACGGTAAAAACTGGAGCAAGAATCTGACTCCGATTTCTCCGAAACCGATTTTAAGGAGCGCTGCCCAGAGGATTGGAAAAAGAAGGGGACGGATAAAAGTTTCGTGCTGGATGAGATAAGTGTCGCTCCATCTTCCATCGAGTATGAAATTTTTGGCGAGGGAGCCGTATGCTGCTTCGTCCCACCACAATGGCTGGGATTTCGTCATAACAAAATAATAGATTCGTATTGCGAATGCAAAAATTAAAATTCCGACTAATGCGAGATTGTAGGGATTTTTCAACCAGTTTTGTATTTTTTCTTTTCTTTCTTTTGTTTTTTTTTCCTCGTCTTCCATGGCGTATTTAGAAATAAGGGTTTTTTATTAGTTTCTATTCGCCCTCGAATTTTACAATCGAGAAAACAGGCCATCTTGAAAGTTTTTTTCTGCCGTTTAATTCGGGGAGTTCGATGACGAATGCGACTTCCTCGATTCTGCCGCCCAGCCTTTCTACCAAATTACAAGTGGCTTGCGCTGTACCGCCTGTTGCAATTAAATCGTCGATTACCAAAACGTTTTGCCCCGGAGAGATTGCGTCCTTGTGAATTTCAATTGCGTCTGTGCCGTATTCCAACTGATATTCTTCTTTTATCGTCGGTGCTGGAAGCTTGCCGGGTTTTCTTACGGGGATGAATCCGACGCCTAATCGCATTGCCAAGATTCCGCCGATGATGAATCCCCTTGATTCAATACCTGCTATGACGTCGATATTTTTATTTTTGTAGCGATTGCATAATATTTCCGTTACTTTTTCCATTCCTTCGGGGTCTTTCAGCAAAGTTGTTATGTCTCTGAACATGACTCCGGGCTTTGGGAAATGCGGAATTGTTCTTATTTTTGATTTGATTATTGCTTCGTCCTGGTTTGCGATTTTGGGGATGACTGTTATTAATAATTTTTTTACTTTGTCTGCATTTTGGCTGAAGACTTTTAAAATTTCGTCCCAGCTGACTGGCTCCACGTCGTCAAAAAGGCAGTCGAAATCAGTTGACATTGCGATTGCCGCGTAAGGAATTTGCGCTTCGTTCGCAAGAATTGCTTCGGGCGCGATTGACATGTTGATTACATCTGCTCCCCACGCCCTGAACATTTTGGATTCTGCTTTTGTTGAAAATCGCGGGCCTTCGATTGTAATGACTGTTCCTTTTTCGTGAGTTCTGAAATTTAATTCTTCAGACGCTTTGATTATTGCCTGCCTTAATTCTTCGCTGAACGGAGATGCCATCGGCGTGTGTTTTGGTTCGTTGGGAAACGAGTCGTAAAAAGTTAATTTGCGGTGCCTTGTGAAATCTATGAATTGGTCGAGTATTACAAAGTCGCCGCGCTCTATTTCTTTTCTCAGACTGCCGCAGGCTGTTGTTGAAATGATGTGGGTGCATCCCAATGATTTTAGAGTGTAGATGTTTGCCTTGTTGTTTATTTGCGTTGGAGGATACTGGTGCTTGGAGCCGTGCCTTGCCAAGATAGCTACTTCTGTTCCTTGGATTTTTCCTAATGTTATTTTTGAAGATGGTTTTCCGTAAGGAGTTTCAACTTCTTTTTCTTCGTAGTTTTGGAGGAGTTTTGGGTCGTCTAGTCCGGAGCCGCCGATGATTCCTATTTTCATTTTTTTTGGAAAGGGAATTAATTAATAAAGATATATGAGATTTGATTTGACGAGGGGGATGTTGCTACTTTTGGAGGGGACAGGGGTTTAGAAAGGTTTAAAAAAGAAAAGTTTGGGATGGGATTATGAAGAAAAAAATTGAAGAAGAATATAACGAAGATGATTCGGTGAATGCAGAGGAGTTGTTTGATAGTTTGGACGAGGAGATTCTTGAGGAAGATTAGTTTATTTGGGAAGAGATTAATTAATAGAATATAATCCTGATGAGTTGTGATTTTAGTTTTAGATAATTTGATTAATCTAAAAAGAACACATCTATATGGTAAGTGCGTCCGTCAGTCCTATTAACCGCATCATCGCAAAGCGAGCACGGGGTTCGTCAGGTCGCGTTCCCCTATGGTTTTATTGAGTATTATAGAGCATTTATGTTTTGCGGTTTTTGGGAATTTGAATTTTGGAGGATTTGATTTGGGGAGAATGGAGATTGTGACGTCGATTGGGGAGTTGAGAGGGGAGTTTGGATAGGGAGAGATTAAATTATTTGAAAAAATTAAAATAACTGGGCAATGCCCCATCAACCCATATAAAAGACCTGCACGATTGCAGATAGCATTTTATACAGTCCGTTTTTTGAGTATAAGCACTTTAACTATTCTGATAGAATAGCCGTTAATGCTAATGTTATATTTAGCGGGGAGAGGTTTTTATATTTTGCGGTTTGGAGGGATTTATTTTTTGAGGGATTGAATTTGGTTGGGGGTTTTGTTTTTTGGGGAGGGGGTTTGGGGTTGGGGGATTTATTTTTAGGAGCGGGTTGGGGGTTTTGTTTTTTGGGGGAGGGAGTTTGGATTGAAAAAACACAGATTATTCTTTTAACCAAAAGCATTAAATAGCAGTGTGCACAATGTATACACATGCAAAAACAAGAACAAATAACGCGAAAAGTGAAACGGGCTGGAAACGGTGCACACGTGTTTGTGCCGAAGGGGTGGGCGGGCGAAGAAGTTACTCTTATTAGACAGCCGCTTCCACCTGTAGAGGAAAGAATACTTAATGTGCTGAAACATTATCTGGAAGGAATAGTTGGAATTTATTTGTACGGCTCTTATGCAAGAGGTGAAGCAGTAAAGGGTTCAGACGTAGATATTTTAGTTATTACAAATAAAAAGATAAATATAAAAGAAGATAATTATGAAATTGTCTGCTTGACTGAAGACGAAATTGAGAAAGCGATAAAAATTTCTCCGGTTCTGATTTATTCTGCTATGAAAGAGGCGAGATCTATTGTGAATTCAAAACTTTTGGAAGAGCTGAGAAAAAAGCATCCTATCAATGAGAAATATTTCAAAGATTATCTAAAAGAAACCAAAAGAATTATTGAAATTAACGAAGATTTGCTTGACAGATATTCTATTGTTTTGAGACTTAGAGGGATTTTTATAATCAAGCAACTTTTGAAAGAGAGGGAATATTCACATAGAGAATTCAAGCGGTGGATTTCTAAGAATTCGGAAGTTGGAGGAAATGATGTTCTTGACAAAAAGAAAAAACTAAGTGAAAAAGAATTGAGATCTCTTCTTTCTTTATTGAAAAAATCTGTTACGGATTTAGAAGGCAAATTATGAAACGTGAAAAGAGGCTTGAGAAAGCGATTGATTCCTTGGAAGAGCAAAAAAGACTGCACGAAGGAAAAAAGAAAGTTGCTGAAGAGCTGGGGCAGGAGGATTTGGTTAGGTATTATGACAAAGAGATTAAGTCTCTTGAGGAGAGAAGGAAGGATAGGGAAGAGAAGTTGAAGAGGAAGGATTAAGTGTTATTCTAAAGTGATTACAAATGGAAAGGTTTAAATAAGTGGTAGTGGCTTGTATATACATGGTGAAAATCCATGAAGTAACGCGCGATAGAAGAAAGAATGTGGTTATGAGTATTCGAACTACACAGGAGATTTCTGAGTTTATGAAGGAAAAGGATATTTCGCCTAGTTTGGTTTTTCATAAGGCGATTGAGGAACTGATGGAGAAGGAAAAATGAAAGGAGAGAAATTCAATTTATCATGGCAATAAAAAAATCTGAATTATACAGTAAACTTTGGAAGAGTTGTGATGAACTTAGAGGGGGAATGGATGCTTCTCAGTATAAGGATTACATTTTAGTTTTATTGTTCATAAAATATGTTTCAGATAAATCAAAAACTGATAAAGATTTTCTTATTGAAGTTCCTAAGGGCGGAAGTTTTTCGGATATGATTTCGCTTAAAGGAAAAGCTGAAATTGGAGATGGAATAAATAAAATTATTGCAAAACTTGCAGAAGTAAATGATCTTAAAGGAGTAATAGATGTTGCTGATTTTAATGATTCTGATAAATTAGGTAAGGGTAGGGACATGATTGATAGGCTTAGTAACTTGGTTGGAATTTTTGAAAATTCAGATTTAGATTTTAGTAAAAATAAAGCAGAAGGTGATGATATTCTAGGGGATGCGTATGAATATTTAATGAGACATTTTGCAACAGAATCAGGTAAGAGTAAGGGTCAGTTTTATACTCCTTCTGAAGTTTCAAGAGTAATGGCTAAAGTTATTTCTATTAATCAAGCAAAAAGACAAGATCAGACAGTTTATGATCCAACTTGCGGTTCTGGTTCTCTACTTCTCAAAGCCGCTGATGAAACTGAACATGGAATTACTATTTACGGCCAAGAAAATGATGTAGCTACAAGAGCTCTTGCAAAGATGAATATGATTTTGCATGGGCATGAAATGGCTGAAATTTGGAGAGGTAACACAATCTCTGCTCCGTATTTCAAAGAAAAAGATGGGACTATAAAGAAATTTGATTTTGTTGTAGCAAATCCACCATTTTCTACTAAATCTTGGAGTAATGGGATAAAGCCTGAAGAAGATGAGTTTGAACGTTTTGATATCAAAGAATGGGGTTCTGTCCCGCCTACAAAGAATGGAGATTATGCATTCTTATTGCACATGATTAAATCATTGAAGAGTACGGGAAAGGCAGCAGTTATTTTACCTCATGGCGTTTTATTTAGGGGAAATGCTGAATCAGATATCAGAACAAACATAATCAAAAGAGGATATATTAAGGGGATTGTTGGACTTCCCGCAAATCTATTTTTTGGAACTGGAATTCCTGCATGTATAATTGTTATTGACAAAGAAAATGCCCAAAGTCGTAAAGGTATTTTTATGATAGATGCAAGTAAGGGATTCTATAAGGATGGAAATAAAAATAGATTAAGGGCAAGAGATGTTCATAAAATTGTAGATGTTTTTACAAAACAAACAGAGGTTCCTAAATTTTCAAGGAGGGTTCCTATTTCTGAAATTAGTGATTCAAAAAATGATTATAACTTGAATATTCCTCGTTATATTGATAGTCAAGAAACGGAAGATTTACAAGATATTGATGCGCATTTAAGGGGAGATATTCCTAACCGAGATGTTGATGATTTAGAAACTTATTGGAAAGTTTATCCTTCTATCAGGAAGATGCTTTTTAATCCAAGTAAAAGAGAAGGTTATTCCGTATTAAAAATAGAACAATCAAATATTAAAAAAACTATATTTGACCATTCTGAATTTATTACTTATTCTAAAAAGATTGAAGAAGCATTTAATGATTGGAAGAAGAGAAATTTAAGTATCTTGAAAGGAATTAAGATTGGTTCAAAACCTAAAGAAATTATATTTAATCTGGGCGAGGATTTGCTTAATGACTTCTCAAAGTTAGAACTTATTGATAGGTATGACATTTACCAGCATTTAATGTTATATTGGGAGGAGATAATGCAGGATGATGCATATATTGTAGCAGTTAATGGATGGATTGCTAAACCGGAAAGAATAGTTATTGAAACTGAGAATAAGAAAACAGGTCAAAAGAAAATTACAGATAAGGGTTGGAAATGCGATTTAATTCCTAAGGAGTTAGTTATTGACAAATATTTTGTCGCTGATAAAAATAAGATTGAACTATTACAATCTGAACTTGAAAGTGTTCAAAACGAAATGCAAGCGTTGGATGAAGAAAACTCTGGAGATGAAGATTTATTCACAGATGCAAGGAGCGAAGCAGGGAAAATAAACAAAAAAGATTTAGCCAAGAGGATAAAAGAGATTAAAGAAGAATCTGATGATGAGTTTAAAGCATTAGACAAATATCTTAAACTGCTCGAAAATGATAAAGAAATAAAAGATAAAATCTCCTTGCTTGAGATAGAACTTGATAAAAAGGTTTTGAGTCAATATTCTAAGTTAAGTGAAACTGAAATAAAAACATTAGTTGTAGAAGATAAATGGTTATTGTCTTTGCATAATTCTGTTAAATCTGAAATGGAAAGAGTTTCTCAAAAACTTGCAGAAAGAATAAAAGAACTTGGAGATAGATATGATATTTCACTTCCAAAATTAACTTCTGAAGTTGAAGAGCTATCAAAGAAAGTAGATAAACATCTAGAGAAGATGGGGTTTAAATGGTAATACAAACAAATCTTAAAAATCAGAAGCTAGAACTAACTCAGGAATTTAAATTAATTTATTCTGGTCCAACTTTCGAATCGGGAATTAAGATAAACTCTTTAATAGAAAATTTAAAGTCAATTCAAGAATTAATACAAAGCATAACAGATGTTAATGCTGAAGACAAACAAGGATATAACTCTGCTAAAAACATTAAAGAAATAAAAGTTATACCTAAAAAAGGAAGCATTGAAGAACAAATAGTTGTTTTATTCTCAAATCCTGAAATAAGGTCTACTGTAACTAATTTATTAGTGGCATTATTCTTTTATTTATTGGGAAGACATGAAGCAAAGAAGAGTCAAGAAGAGTTAGAAAATAAGATAGACAGAGTTGAGAATCTTATAGTTAAAAATCAACTCAAAAATGTAAAAAAGTTGTATGAACCACTTGAAAACGAGAAAGATACTCTAAAGATAGTCGAAAATAATTTAATTAAATTTGAAATTAATTTTACTGAGAAAAAACAGATTGATAAAACTATAAAGAAACTGGAAAAAGAATTAAAAACTGAAGTAAGTGATGAAGAAATAGAGGGGTATATTTCTGCGATAGATATAGATACAAACAGATTAAAATTCCATGCAAAAGGTCAGGAAAAAGCATACCCTCTGGACTTTGATCAACCAATGACGACAGTTACTAAATTAATTGGCAGAGTAATTAAGGCAAAGATGACAATTACAAAATTTAAAGAGAAGATAAGAAGGTTTCAATTGAATGATTATAAAGTCATACAAAAAGATTTAGCAGAGTTCATCAAATCAGGATAAATAATATGGCAACAGAATTAATAAAAAAGGGATACAAGCAAACTGAAGTAGGAGTTATTCCTAATGATTGGTATGTTCAAAATATTCTAAAAAATTCTACCTTAAAGGCAAGAATTGGCTGGCAAGGTTTAACTACAAAAGAATATCTTAAAACTGGAAATTTTTTATTAGTTGGTGGAACCGACTTTAAAGATGGGAAAATTGATTGGGAAAATTGTTTTTATGTAGATGAAAAAAGATATTCTCAAGATAAAAATATTCAGCTAGAAGAAGGCGACGTATTGGTAACAAAGGATGGTACAATTGGTAAAATTTCTTATGTAGATAATCTAAAACTTCCTACTACATTAAATAGTGGAGTATTTGTTATCAGACCAAAACATAAAAATTATATGACTCAATATTTTTTCTATATTTTGACCTCCGATTTTTTTGATAAGTTTTTAAATAAACTTAAAGCAGGCTCTACAATTTCGCACTTGTATCAAAAGGATTTTTCTAGTTTTGATTTTATTTTACCAAAGTCTTTAGAAGAGCAATCTGCCATCGCTTCCGTTCTCTCAGATACAGATGCACTCATCGAATCCCTTGACAAACTTATCGTAAAGAAGAAAAACATAAAACAAGGAACAATGCAGAAACTTCTCTCAGGCAAAAGAAGATTACCTGGATTTAAAGAAGAATGGAATTCAAATAAATTAAATGATCTTATCTTAAATATTACTACCGGGCTAAATCCTAGGAAAAACTTTACTTTAGGTAAGGGCAATAATTATTATATTACTATTAAAAATTTTAAGAAAGGGAAATTATATTTAGATGATAACTGCGATAAAGTTTCTAATGAAGCAATTAATCTAATTAATAAAAGATCTAATTTAGAATCAGGAGATATTTTATTTGCAAGTATTGGAATAGAGCCAAGTACATATCTAATTAAGAAAACTCCTACTGATTGGAATATTAATGAATCTGTTTTTTCTATTAAACCTAATAAAAATATTATGGATTCTAGATTCTTGCAATACTTGTTAACCGCAGATTGGATTTTTTCAAAATTGACAAATGACGCAACTGGAAGTACTTTTCAGAGTATAAAAATTAAACAATTAAAAAATTTAGAATTAACTTACCCTTTATTAGAAGAACAGCAAAAAATCTCTTTAATCCTATCGGACATGGACTCAGAAATAGAAAGCTTAGAACGAAAGAGAGATAAATACACACTTCTTAAAACTGGAATGATGCAAGAACTGCTTACTGGGAGGATTAGATTAAAATGAACAAACAAGAACTGATTGAAAAATTAGAAGATATTGAATGGGAGGATTTTGAAGTAAAAGAAGCAAAATCAGAAGTTCCGAAAAATAGCTGGGAGACTGTAAGTGCTTTCTCAAACACTGCTGGAGGGTGGATTGTTTTTGGAGTTAAAAAAATGGGGAAAGAATATGAAATTTTGGGTGTCAAGACTCCTGAAAAGGTTGAACAAGAATTTATAGGGGTTTTGAGAAATGGGGAGAAGTTTAATAAAAAAATAGAAGTCCAAAGTAAAAAATATAAGTTTAAAGATAAAACTGTACTTGCATTTTATATTCCTCAAAAACACAAACGAGAAAAACCAGTTTATTTTAACAATCAAAAAAATACTTTTATTAGAACTGGAAGCGGGGATCAAAGAGCAACACAGGAAGAAATAGATTGTTTTTTTAGAAATGCTTCTTTTGAAGAAAAAGATCAAGAACTAACTACATTCAAATTAGAAGATTTAGATAGTGATACAATTAAGCAATATAGGAATTTCTTTATTCAAGTTAATCCTGCCCACAGATACAACACTTTAACTGATAAAGAATTTTTAGAAAAATTAGGAATTATCCAAGAAAATAAAATAACTTTTGCAGGATTATTATTGTTTGGAACCGAGGATAGCATAATTGGGGCTATTCCCAATTATAGGATAGAATATTTAGAAATTGCAGGCATTTCCTATGAAGAAGCACCAACCAGATATAACTATCGCTTATCTTCTGAGAAAAATCTATTTTTAACTTTCTTAGATATGTATGAGCGATTGATAAAACAAATTGAGATACCTTTTTCTGTCAAGCAAGGAGTTAGAGATGACGACCCTCCGCATGTTCAAGCACTAAGAGAGGCACTAGTTAATTTAATAATAAATACCGACTATTTTAGTAAAACTAATTCTCGAATAAGAGTATTTTCAAATAGATTTGAATTCTTTAATCCTGGCGCCTTACCAAAAAAGATTGAATTGATATTAAAAGAAGACTTCTCTCTTCCACGAAATCCAATTATCGCAAAGGCATTTAGATTCTTAAGATTTTCAGAAAACATTGGTTCTGGTTTTCATAAGATGATTAATGGGTGGGGTAAGCAATATAATTTAAAGCCGATTATAGACGGTGATTTTGATTATTATAAGATAACCTTTCCAAAAGACAAAAGTGGTACTACTACTAATACTACCACTTATACTACTACTAATACTACTACTAAAGGAGAAGACAAAGAAAAAGAAATTTTAAAAATCATAGAAAATAATCCGTCTTTAAGTGTTGAACAAATTTCTAGCATGGTTAATTTAAGTATTGATGGGGTTAGATACCATGTAAAAAATTTAAAAAAGAATAGAAGAATTAAAAGAAAGGGCCATGGTAAAGGGGGAAGTTGGCAAATAACAAACTAAGATGGAACAATTAGATGTTGGACAAATTGAAAGAAAAACACAAAATAGAGTTGTTAAGCTATTCCAAGAAAAATTAGGTTATACTTATCTGGGAACTTGGGAAGAAAGGGAAAACAATCGCAACATAGAAGAAGAACTTTTATTAAAATTCTTAAAAAAACAAAAATACTCTGAAACTTTAATTCATAAAGCATTATTTGAATTAAATAAAATAGCTTCTACTCAAAATAAAAGTCTTTATGACATCAACAAAGAGGTTTATACTTTACTTAGATATGGAATTCAAGTAAAGGAAACCAGTGGGCAAAATAAAGATACAGTTAACTTAATAGACTGGAATAATCCAAAAAATAATGACTTTTATATTGCTGAGGAAGTAACTGTAAAAGGTCAGCATGATAAAAGACCTGATGTAGTTCTATATGTGAACGGTATTGCATTAGCCGCATTGGAATTGAAAAGAAGTACTATCTCTATTTCAGAAGGGATCAGACAAAATTTGGATAATCAAGATAAGAGATTTATTCAATCATTCTTCTCAACAATTCAATTAATCTTTGCAGGAAATGATTCTGAGGGGTTAAAATATGGAATAATCGGAACTCCTGAAAAATATTATTTATCTTGGAAAGAAGATTCAGAGATTAGAAACAAATTAGACAAACAAATTATTCAGATGTGTAGCAAAGAGCGAATCTTAGAACTTATCCATGACTTTATTGTGTTTGATGCAGGAACTAAAAAGATATGCAGACATAATCAGTACTTTGGAGTAAAAGAATCTCAAAAGTTCTTAAGAAGAAGAGAAGGTGGAATAATTTGGCATACTCAGGGAAGTGGAAAAAGTCTTACAATGATTTGGCTTGCAAAATGGATAAAAGAAAATATTGACAATTCCAGAGTCTTGATTATTACAGATAGGGAAGAATTAGACGAACAAATTGAAAAATTCTTTAAGGGTGTAGAAGAAAAGATATACAGAACAAAGAGTGGCAAAGATTTATTGAACAGATTGGCAGATGCAAATCCCTCTTTGTTATGTTCTTTAGTTCATAAATTTGGAAGAAAAACAGAAAATAGCCATGAAGATTATTTTGAAGAGTTAATTAAAAATCTTCCAACGAATTTTAAACCAAAAGGAGATCTATACATTTTTGTTGATGAATGTCATAGAACTCAATCGGGAAAACTTAACCAAGCAATGAAAAAATTATTACCTCAAGCGATATTTATTGGATTTACCGGAACTCCTCTTCTAAAAACAGATAAAAAACAAAGCAGGGAAGTATTTGGAAAATATATTCACACTTACAAATACGATGAAGCAGTAAGTGATGGAGTAGTTCTAGATTTACAATATGAAGCAAGAAACATAGATCAAAAATTAACTTCACAGAGCAAGGTTGATGAGTGGTTTGAATTGAAAACAAGAGGATTGACCAACTTTGCTAAAGCTATATTAAAAAAGAAATGGGGAACTATGCAAAAAGTTCTAAGTTCCCAATCACGACTTAGTAGGGTAGTGGCAGATATACTGCTAGATATGGAAAAAAAGAGCAGGCTTCAAAGTGGAAGAGGAAACTCTATTCTTGTTGCAGGAAGCATTTTGGAAGCATGTAAATATTATGAATTATTCCAAAGAAGTGGCTTAAAGAAATGTGCGATAGTAACTTCATATTCGGGGAACATAGCGTCAATCAAGGGAGAAACTGTGAGCGATGAAGAAGAAACAGAAAATCAACAAAAGTACGATATATATCAGAAAATGCTTGGTGGTAAAGATGTAGAAACATTTGAAAAAGAAGTAAAGAAAAAGTTTATTGAAGACCCGGCGCAAATGAAATTATTAATTGTTGTAGACAAATTATTAACTGGTTTTGATGCTCCGCCCGCAACTTATTTATATATAGATAAAAATATGCAAGACCACGGATTATTTCAAGCAATTTGTAGAGTTAACAGGTTAGATGGAGAAGATAAAGATTGCGGGTACATCATAGATTACAAAGATCTGTTTAATAGTCTAAACGAAGCCGTTAAAGATTATACTACTGAAGCTTTTGGAGGATTTGATCCAGAAGATGTGGGTGGTTTATTAAAAGACAGAATAAAAGTAGCGAAAGAGAATTTAGATTCTGCACTTGAAAGTATTCGATCTCTTTGTGAACCAGTAAACCCTCCAAAGGACACGGTTTCTTTTATTGAATTTTTTTGTGGCAATCCGGAAAATCCTCTCGATTTAAAGAATAGTGAGCAAAAACGAATAATGCTCTACAAATTAACTTCAAAATTAATTAGGGCATATTCCAATATTGCGGGAGACATGGAAGAAGCAGAATATTCAAAAAAAGATGCAAATAAAATACAAGAAGAAGTAAAATACTATGAGCAAATAAGAACAGAAATAAAACTAGCAAGTGGAGATTATGTTGACTTAAAAGCATACGAGCCCGCAATGCGACATTTAATTGATTCTTATATTGATGCAGATGCAAGTAGAACTATTTCTGCATTTGATAATTTAACACTGATTGATTTAATTGTTAAGAATGGAGAAAATGCTATAAAAAACCTTCCGGCTAGTATAAAGAGAGAGGATAAAGCAGTTGCAGAAGTAATTGAAAATAATGTTCGTAGATTAATCATCGATGAAAAACCCACAAATCCAAAATATTATGATAATATGTCAGTATTATTAGATGATTTAATAAGAGAAAGAAAAACAAAGGCTATCAATTATGAACGATACTTAAAAAAAATAGTTGGGTTTGTTAAACAATTAAAAAATCCTTCAGAAACAAGCAATTATTCTAAGAAATTAAATACTTCTGCTAAACGAGCACTGTATGATAATTTAGATAAGAATGAAAGTTTGGCATTAGTATTGCATGAAAATATTACTGAGTATAAACCTGATGGTTGGAGAGGTAATACTCTCAAAGAGAAAAAAATAAAGAAAATAATTATAAATGAATTAGAAAAAGTAGGTAAAGATGACTCTGAAGAAGTTGAAAGAGTATTTGAATTGGTAAAAAATCAAAATGAGTACTAAAACTAAGTTTGAAATTTGCAATCTCCTGGTAGAGACTGTTAGAAAAGATATTAAAAATATACATTTAGGAGTATATCCTCCAAATGGAAGAATCAGAGTAGCTGCTCCCTTAAAAACTTCTGATGAATCGGTTAGATTATTGGTCATTTCAAAAATACCTTGGATAAAAAAACAACAATCTAGATTTATGGCTCAAGAAAGACAAACAAAGAGAGAGTATATTTCAGGTGAAAGTCATTATTTTTTGGGAAAAAGATATTTGTTAAACGTAAGTGACATTGGGCTAATTCCTAGAATAGAAATTAAAAGAAAGGCTCATCTTTATATGTATGTAAAATCAAATAGCACACTAAAACATCGTGAGAAATTGTTAGAAAATTGGTATCGATCAGAGATAAAAAAACAAATAGCCTCTCTTTTAGAAAAATGGAGCAAAATAATTGGAGTAAAAATCAACGAAGTCGAGATAAGGAAAATGAAGACTAAATGGGGAACTTGTAATCCCTCTTACAAAAAAATTTTATTAAATTTGGAACTAGCTAAAAAACCAGCACGTTGTTTAGAATATGTTCTTGTTCACGAAATGATTCATTTATTAGAAAAGAAACATTCAGATAAGTTTAAATCTAAAATGGAATCTTTTATGCCAAATTGGAAACAATTTAAAAATGAATTGAATAAATTTCCATTAAGTTATAGTGATTGGAGCTACTAAATTTTAATCTTCTCTTCTTTCCAACTCCACCACTTATCTTCACCAATTATCACATGGTCAAGAACTTTTATTCCTAAAATTTCTCCTGCATCAACTAACTTTTCTGTGACTTCTTTATCTTCTTGACTTGGACTCGGGTCTCCGGAAGGATGATTATGGACTAAAATCACCTTAGCTACAGAATTTCTTATCGCATGCTTAAACACTTCTCGAGGATCGATTATTGAGGTATCTAGTATTCCTTTCGTTACCAAAATAGGTTCTCCAACCCTCTTAGCAGGAGTATTGTTTTGATTATTTAGCATAATCAAGTAAAAATGCTCTTGCTTTTTATCTCTAAGTCGTGTATGAAATAACTTAAAAACATCTTCTGCACAGGTAATCTTCTTTACTGAATTTTTTTCTTGATTATATCTCTTTCCCAATTCAGACATAGCTAATAGCTGCATTGCTTTATTTGGACCTATGCCCTTTATCTCTTGAAGTTCTTTTAATGAGCAATCAAATAGATTTACAAGACCAAACTTACTTATTAATCTATTAGACATTTCCATAACATTCTCTCCAACTAGCCCTGTTCTTAGGATTATAGCAAATAATTCTGCATCTGACAGTGCTTCTGGACCATGCTTAAGGAATCTTTCTCTTGGCTTAGAGGAATCTGGAAGATCTTTGATTTTCATTAATTATGACAAACAAAGAAGGTTAATAAATTTTTTATATCTATTTTATTCCTGTTAATCCCGCCATCTCCCCTCAACAACCACATAACTAAAAATTTATTTCTAATTCTTTTTTTTTCTAAGTTTGATTTCTCCTTTAGCTACTTCTGCGGATAATTCATAACCTTCCAAACCTGATTCTTTAACATACATAGGAGGAATAATAACTGCAAATTTATAATACGTCTTATTTTTTCTTTTTTTTGATAGTTGCTTCTGAATTCTCATAAAAATATGTGGTGTGGTTCATATTTATATTTGCTGGTACCTACCACTTTAAAGTTGCTATGTCGGTACCGACATATTTATAAACTTAATTTTTATATTAAGAGTATGGGGAAGAAGTTTTTAGGCATGGGCTGGAAAAGTAAAATTATTTTAAAAAGAGCAACTGCTTATATCTCAATTAATAAGCTGATAATTGAAGGATGTTGTTTGGAGAAAGGACAGACATTGTATTCTTATCTTGCTGAAGACGAAAAAGGAAGAAAGATAATTGTTACCTATTTGGACAGGAAAAAGAAGAGTTTTGAGTGAAGTTTTTGCTTACGCAAAAACTTACACACTATTTATTTAAGTTTGGTTTGTTAATAAATCTTATGAGCGAAAGTCAATCAAGGTATAGTATTGTTGAAAGATTAACTCAAATGAAATTAAATATTATTTCTGAAAAGCTGGAATTAGACGAAGATTTAAAGACGAAACAACAAAAGGTTGCGCAATCAAAGAAGGATTTTTCGGATTGGGAGAAGGATATTCAGCAAGACATTGAAAGAACAAAAAGATTAAAGCAAAGAGAAATGGAAAAATCAGAAATTGAAAGCCAGAATGCAAACCAGATTAAATCTGCTAAAGAAAAATCATTTGATGAAAAAATTAAAGCAATTGACAAAGCATTAGAAAGAATAGAAGAGATTAGTAAGACTTCGCCAACAATACAATAATTCATGAGCTCTTAGAAAACTAAAATGGCCGTGTGCCTGAGCTACCAAAATGGAAAAATAAGCAAAGCCATGTGCTGCTCCCTGCAGTTTTTACTGCCGCAGGATGGACCTTGCGTAAGGGTTGATTGATTATTAATGGGGGTTGCTTACGCAACTCCCATACTTCACAATAAGAAAATTATGGGAAAATACTGCGTAATGTATTTTAATAAACTCTCACAAAAAAATAATCTCCTCCTCTGAGAAACCAAAAGCATTAAAACTCCTATTATATTTAGTTTAAGATGTCATTCAAATTATCCCCGTCGAAGATGAATCTTTTCCTGGAATGTCCTTTGTGCTTCTGGCTTGCGGAGAAAGGCGTGCATCGCCCTTCGGGGCCGTTTCCGTCGCTGCCGGGGGGAATGGACAGAAAACTAAAAGATTATTTTGACAAATACAGGAAACTTGGCAAACTGCCTCCTGAACTAAATGGGAAGGTTCCGGGAAAACTTTATGACAATCTTGAGGATATGAATACCTGGAGAAATGCGAAAAAAGGGCTAAGATGGGAAGATTCAAATGGAAATGTTTTGCTAGGGGCGATTGACGACTGCCTTCTCGACGGGAAAAACTTTATTGTTGTTGACTTCAAGACTTACGGGGGCTCGGAAATCAAAGACGATAAAATTGCATTTTATCAAAACCAGCTGGATTGCTACACTCTTCTTCTTGAAAAAAATAATTTGAAACATCCTGGCTTTGCGTATCTTATTTTCTTCATGCCAAAAGAAGTAAAAGAAAACGGAGTGGTTGAATTCAATATTGAAGTGAAAAAAGTTAATGTTGATTCAAAGCGAGCATTGAAAACTTTCAATTCGGCAATAAAACTTCTTGAAGGAAAACGCCCTGAGAAACACAGCGAGTGCAAATTCTGCGCGTGGGCTGATGATAATTGGAAATTCGAATAATTAGAATACTGAAAACATCAAAAAATAGTTTATGTTATATATTTCCCTTTGGGTCTGAAGTATGGGCCGCGCAGCAGATAAAGCCTGCTTTCAGGAAGTCTTTCCAAATAACCAACAGCAAAAAATACTTTTTCATCAATTTGCGGAATAAGGAAATCAGGAAGATACACTTCCTTAAGATGTTCCCTGTCATCTACTACAAAATCCCAATTTGATTTTGGATTTGGCAGAAACGGCAGGCGGGTTATAAATTTGTGAGGAATCTCGACTACACCAGATTCGTTTGGCTCGTCACAATTATCATGCTCTATTGAATAGTGAAATCTTGTTTTGTCATTTAGATATTCTGGCCTTATTTCTACTGTCATAAATATCGGATATTTTTAGAGTATAATTATTTTTCGCTAGTCGAGAATATATAATAAGCAAAATTAATCTTTGAAGCTGGTTGACTTTGTAATTGCTTTCCCACGCCAAGCATCGCTCTATCTTTAGCAACTAAACCGAATTAGTCTTTGGGTGACTACAAATCTAAAAGATGTAGTCACCTGCGCGGCTTGTGAAGGATTTTATTCAACAAAGAATATTCTTTCACGAACAAGTCTATTGTTGGCTTGATATCATGATTCTTTTCATAGGACTGGAGAGATTGATAATATTCCTTCCTGTTCCTTAAATCTATATTGATCGGGGGGAGTTTGTGCTTGATTAGAATATTGTTAAGCAACAACCTTCCAACTCTTCCGTTGCCGTCTCTAAACGGGTGTATATTTTCAAATTGGTTGTGAACTACTGCTGCCAAAATCAGCGCAGGGTATATTAATTTATGCTTATTATACCATTCTATCAATTTATTTAACAAATAAATAACTCTTGATTGCGGTGCGCCTTCATGCACGAGGTTTCCCAAACCATCGCGAACAGCAACCTCTTCGCCTGTCTTTCTAAACTCGCCTGCAAAAGATTTTGAATTCTTGAAAACAATTCTATGCAATTCTTTTATCAAATCAAGAGATATGTGTTCCTTTGTTTTTCGAATAAATTCTATTGCTTCGTTAACTCCATAAGTTTCTGCTATGTCTCTCTTTGACTTATCGGGCCATTTGTCCTCCTCGAGTATCTGCCTAACTTCCTGACTGTTTAGTTCGCTGCCTTCTATAGCATTAGTATTGTAAGCAAATAATTCTGAAAATGCCTCCCATTGCTTATCAGAAAGATGAGAAATAGTCAGGGGAATCTTGGACTCCAATTTTTTAATCAGAGCGATATCTTTTTCTGAAAGTTCGATGTAAAGAGGATCTTTGTCTTATCCAGAAATAATGTCCTCTCGGTAAATAAGATAAGACCTGCTGTAAAGCAGGTTCTTATGAAAAAACTAAACACCAAGAAAATAAAATGGA
>JAGVXA010000019.1 GCA_018304025.1 Candidatus Pacearchaeota archaeon
TCTACAAGTCCTCATTACATTCGGCCTTGTAGTCTAAATCGGAATAATTAAATTCCTCAAAATTCTACAAGTCCTCATTACATTCGGCCTTGTAGTCTAGTGGTTAAGACGTGTCCTTGACGTGGATAAGTCCGCAGTTCGATTCTGCGCAGGGCCATTTGTTGGAGAACGAGGAAGGGAATCTTCGATTTGCTCTTGCTCTGTAAGAACACCTTCCGGTTTTCTTACCAACTTTCCCCTTGAGATACTGCTCATGGCTGGTTACTCGCGAGGTAACGAATACGTCCCCATACGTCGCTGGAATACCGGCGCCGAGCGGCAAACGAAGAGGGCTTGTGGTGCAATGGTTAACACGCACCGTTCGCAACGATGAAATCCGAGTTCGATTCTCGGCAAGTCCATCTTATTTTGAGATGGGGGAATGTTCGATTCGCTCTTGTCTTGAAACTCCTCGCCAGTATTTGCGACGCTGCGGGCTTCAATACTTCGGTGAACGAAGATTTCGGCAAGTCCATACTGTTAGTAACTTACTTACTAAGTAAGTTATTAAGGAAGATTTATATAGTAAATCAAATTGGTTTTCTAAATAGTACTTCGCTTCGCGAAGTCTATCTATATAAGTGTGCTTCGCACACACATGCCGGAGGCATGATTACTAAAAAGAGGAATTATGAAAAAATACTTGTTGCTTGTTGAAGACGAGAAAATCTGGGAGAAGTTTAAAGAGATAATTAATAAAGATATTAACACGGAAATTTTGGAATTGATAAAAAAGAAAGTGAACTTGAATGGAAGGGGGGAGAAAAAATGAATTTGGTAAACTTTTTTTCACCCGCGTTTTCCATTTTAAATGACAAATCCAAATGGAAATGGGGAGAAAAAATGATTTCTGGGAAAAGGGGGCAGATGGCGATTTTTGTTATCGTCGCAATTGCGATTGTCGTCGGGGTTATTGTGTATTTTGTAGTTTCTGGAGAAATTGAAACTACGGGCTATCCTTCTGAATTCAATGATGTTTTTGATTATTACCAGAGCTGCATAGAATCTGAGACGCGGGCTGCGCTGGATTTGGCTGGCTCGCAGGGAGGGTATGTTGAAGCGAGTGATTATATTCCTGGAAGCGAGTACGCTCCTTCTTCTTCGCACCTGAACTTTTTAGGATTCCCTGTTCCTTACTGGTATTATGTTTCCGGCAATGGGATTATCAGAGAACAAGTTCCTTCTTTGCAGGAGATTGAATCAGGAATTGAAGATTTTGTCTCCGAGGGATTGAAGCAATGCGATTTTGAGAGTTTTTTTGCGCAGGGTTTTGTTATTGAAAGAGGGGACGCTGATGTTAATGTCGAGATTAGAGAAATGAAATCTATTGTTAAAGTTTCTTCTGACTTAAGCGTCAAGAGGGGAGAAGATTCTGCCTCGAAGAATTCTCATAATGTTGAAATCAACAGCAAGTTCGGGAAATTCTATTCTCTTGCAAGAGAGATTTATGACACTCAAAAAGAAAAGGCGTTGTTTGAACAATACGGCACAGATGTTTTGAGATTGTACGCGCCTGTCGACGGCGTTGAAATCCAGTGCGCGCCGAAAGTTTGGTCTACTCAGGAAGTAATCGGAGAAATCAAGAAAGGACTGGATGAAAACTTTAGGACGATTAAGTTTAAAGGAAATTATTATGACTTGAAAGACGAAGAGAGAAAATATTTTGTGATAGACAAGCCAGTTGACGAGTCTGTGAATCTGGTTTATTCAGAAAATTGGCCGACGAAGATTGAGGTTGACGGAGACGATGTTGACGATACTGCAATGATTGCCGAGGCTGTCGGGACGCAGGAAGGAATGGGGATAATGGGCTTTTGCTACGTGCCTTATCATTTTGTTTATGATTTGTATTTCCCTGTGATGGTGCAGATTTATGACTTGAATGAAATGTTCCAGTTTCCTGTTGTTGCAGTGGTTGAAAATAATGTTCCGAGAGAAGCGATTGTAGGGGAGAGCTTGATTCAGGACGAAGAAAATTCTAATTTGTGCAAGTTCAAAACGCAGGAAGTTGAAGTTGCGCTGTATGATTCTAATTTGAATTTTGTCGACGGGAATGTCAGCTACGAATGTTTTGATCAAAGATGCAGGCTGGGAGGAACAGTGAACGGAAAAGCAAGAGGAATGCTGCCTTCCTGTGTTAATGGCTACTTGCATATAAGAGCTGACGGTTTTGCAGACAAAAAACAATTGTTCTCTTCAAATAAAGAAATAATTGCGGATGTTTTGATGGAGAGAGAATATGAATTAGACATTGACATGAAGAATTTGGACAGGGGGAATGCGATTGTTTCGTTCACACGAAATGACGGCAAAACTTCGAGTGTTGTTTTGCCAGGGGACGGGAAGGTAAAATTGTCTGAAGGACAGTATGACATCAAAGCTTATATTTACGGGAATTCTACAATTAGAATTCCTGCGACGACAAAGTCTGAATGCATGGATGCTCCCCGCGACGGGCTTTTAGGATTTGTTGGAATGACTGAGGAGAAATGTTTTGACATCACGATTCCAGAGACAAAGATTGATTATGCCTTGATTGGCGGAGGGGCGCAGAGTTATTATATTTTGGAATCTGAGCTGATGAAAGGAAAAATTACTGTTACCGTCGATAGATTTACGGCGCCGAGTTCGCTGGAGAAGCTGGCTGAGAATTTTGAATTAGCAGAGGCAAAGGGGGTTGGATTGAATTTCCATGAATAGTAAAAATAATTTGTTTGTTCGCCAATTGGACTCGCTGACAATTGCGAGTCTTATTAGTAAAATTCGCTCCGCGAATTTGCGCTGTGCTAATTTGAAATTATTTGTTTATTTTGCAATTTCAATTTTAATTGGAACGATTTTCTTCTCGAGTTATGCTTTAGCTGCGACATTCAGCGGGACGAGCAGCAGCTATGGTTCGACTACTTATCAGCAGAGAGCGAGTTATTCGACGTATTACACGTCGTCGCAGATTGACACTTACTGGCCGATTTTGGGAGACAATGGAAACTGCGAGGCACGGCAGGATATTATGCTGCAAGTTGCGCCGGCAGGATGCCAGCCGACTGTTGTCCGTTCTGATTTATTGGCAGAACAAAATGTGCCTGTATTCTGCCAGGTTGACTCTTTGAAAATAAATCCATTAGTTGATATTGAACAGATTCAAAATATTAGATTTACGGGAGATTATCCGCCGGAAATTGTCGGGGCTGGTTTTCATCCCGCAAGAGCTGCTCTTCGAACCCAAGACAAATTACTTGGCTCGCCGTTATTGAATAATATTGGTTATGTCGTCGTTGTGCTGAAGCAGCAGCCTGACGAATCCAAGCTTCCGGATTTTGTAAATGTTACATTGAACGCGCAGATTGATTACACTATCGGGAATGCTTACGGGATTGGAAAATCTGAATTTATTTTGGAGCCTGTTGCTGATTCTGAGTGGGAGACAGAAAAATTAAAAAATAGTTTTTGGAACGGAAGATATTTTGTGAGATTAGAAGAGGCTGACAGCAATTTCGCAACTGTTTCTGTTTACGAGGGTGACAGGAAGATTTCGTCGCAAAGAGTTGAGAAAGGAAAAACATCGAATGAAATTTTTGTGCCGGGGCTTTACTGCAGGGCGGGTTTGCAGATACAATATGATGGATTTGTTTCAGCGAATACCAAAGCAAGAATTGAAGTTGGCTCAGGAGATGGAGTTGACAGCTTTGATGTTTATAGAGGGAGCACATTTTTAGACGGCAGATGTTCTGTCGGCAGAATAGATATCGACGATAATAAAGAAACAGGGAAAGTTGAAATTAGCTGTCGAGGGAAGACAGTTAAACTGGAATTGAAACCGCGAGCTGCTGAATTGTTCAGTTCTTTTGAAGGAAAAATTCCTGCAAAGAAAGATGACGGGAGCTATGAGATTGATTTGAGCTCTTTAACTGATGCGCAGAAGAAAGGAAAATACATTTTGGATAAAGACGGCAAATTATTGGAGATGCCGAGTTCTGGCGCGCAAATTATTTTGATTAATACCGACGGAAGTTATAATGAGGGGGCTGTTAAAAGCAAAAATAAAGAATGGCTGCAGCAATTGTATAACTCTTTGAAGGAATACAAAAAGAGAAAAGCGACTGACCCGAGTTATGAAATTGGAACTTTTATCAACAAGAATGTAACTGGCGAGACGAAGAAATGGTTCGACGCTGCGATTGCTGATTTTGAACAGGTTGCTGATGATTATCCGTCGGAAAAAGATACTAGTTCTTCTGAAAAATACGGCGAGAAAGCGCTGCGGGAAGGAATTGAACTGGCGCGGAAAATGGGGATGGACTCTGTGCAGGCGAGATTGATTAACGAGTATTTGAAAATTTATCCTGCTGGAGGAATGGCTTCTTCTTATAACGAGAGATTAAATAATTTGTACAAGATTGACAGCTCTTTGTCTGGAGACGTTGTTGAATTCGACGACAAAGCGAGGACAATTAGACTTGTTAGTTTGGACGAGCCGTCGGAAAAAGCGAATGCGATATTTTTAATTGATAATAAGAAGGTTACTTTGGAACAGAATGAGAGAAAGAATGCCAGCAATATTGAATTTAATTTAGAAAGCATTGACGCTGAAAAAGTTCAGGTGAATACAAGATGCTTGGAGGGAGCAAACAAAAGCAAGACGCAGAGATTCACATTCCAATTAGACAGAAAGAGCGAAAAAGTTTGCGACGGAGTTGAGGTTTCTCTTGATGAGATAAATGCAAAAGAGGTTGCTAAAATCCGGCTTTTGCCGTCGGCAAAATCTTCGGGGCCAGAGGGAGAGACGAACTTTACCGTGAATATTGGAATTGAAAAAAGATTGATTAAATTAAATCCTGACAAGACAGCTGACAAGATTGAAGAGCTGAACAAGACGATACAAAAGTGGGAAGATATTTCTGAGAAGCTGGGGAAGGTTGTTACTGGCTTGAAGGGCGCGTGCTTTGCGACTGCGACGCTTTTGACTTTCAAGAATTTCTTTTCCGGCTTGAGCGGAGAGGCAATTGCGAGGCAGAAAGTTATGAGCGGAGACAATGGATGGACTGTAAGGTGCAAAGAAATGGTTGCCAAAGGCGAGAAAGGATACGGGAGCTTGGATGCCTGTTATACTGGCGAGGCTTCGAAAATCGACGGAGATGTTGCTGCTTACACTGCTGCGATGAACAAAGTCAATGCGAAGATACAGTCGATACAATCCAAACCAGAGTATCAGACGTCGAGCAGTTTGTGGGGGAATAGCGTCGACGCTGACAAAGTTCGGGAAGCTGTTGCGGCGGAAGCGCGGGCTGAATATGGCTCGAAAACTATTGACATGGGAAGATATGAATGGATTGAAAACGGGCAAAAATTGGACAGCGTTTCTGTTGACAAAATTGTTTCCGATACAAATGTTCAAAAGAATTTGGTTTCTACTTCGGATTTGAGAGACATCATGCTGTATTCTGAATTGCAGGATAGTTCTGGATTGAGCGCTGAGCAAAAAGATAATTTGAAATTAAGAGCTGGCGAGGCTGCGGGGCGAGTGAACAGCAACATGAGACTTCAAGATGCGTTTGATACTGCAAAGCTTGCGAAGGGAGAAGGGTACGGCTCTCCGCTTTTAGTTGGAGGCGGAAGCGGGCAGGAAAGAGTTGCTGATGTAGTGCCGTTGAGAACAGATATTAAAGAGAAATTAGGATTTACAGGAGATGCTACGCATATTGCTACTGTCGTCGCTGGTTCTAGTTTGATAACTGACAAAGCAGGAAGAGCAATTCCTGGAGCGCCTACTGAATTTAAAGAAGGAACTTATATTTTGGGATTGAAAGAGAGCGATGTCAAGAAAGGAATTTATACAATTACTGAAGTAAAGAGAAAAGACGGGGCTTCTGTCGACGGAAGTGTTGCACAATTTAGCAACGCGTACGGAATCGGGAATATAAGAGATACAGAGATGGTTGATTACAGCAACGAGATAATTTCTTCTGACAGGGTTTGCAGATATTACGAGACAGAGCCGTACAAGGGCATGCCTGCGATTTTGCCGTTTGATTACAAACAAGGATGGTATGCTGCGACTCGACAGCAATTGCCTGTCGGCGGGGGAATAGGTGCGTTTGATGCATCTGGCAGAGTGACGAGTTTCTGGCTGTGCAATGTCGGAGAAAATGGGAGAATTGAATTTGAAACTGGATTGGGAGATGACTTGTGCCAGCAAGTAAACATGAACACGGGACAACCGAATAATATGTTTCCTGGCTTGAGCGAGAGCGAGGCCCGGACTTTGATTACTAAAGCTACGCGCGCAGTTGAGGATGGCGCGAGACAGTATGGCGGGAAATTTATTACAGTTAACGGAGAGAGATGCGAAGTTGGAAATCCTGCTGTTGGCGTCGCTGGAAGTTCGTGCCAAGATTTCATGTCGCCTAAAGACTGTCACTTAATGTTTAATGTCTGCGATCCTGTGATTTGTCCGGCATCGAGGTGCAACTTTGGCGGGACTTACCAAGTCGCTGACGTAATCCAGACAGGAATTGTCGGCTCGATATTTTTGTGTTTGCCGAATATAAAAGAAGGAATTGCGATGCCTGTCTGCCTGACGGGAATTCAGGCGGGAATTGACGGATTGATTTCGATAATGAGAAATTATAGAGACTGCCTGCAGGAGAATTTGGATACTGGGGAGATGGTTGGAGTGTGCGACCAGATTTATTCTATTTATCTTTGCGAATTTTTGTGGAGACAGGTTGCGCCGTTTGTTGCGGTTTTAATTCCTAAAATGATTGAGATGGCTTACGGGCAGGGGACTCGCGGAGGCGCGGAATATTTGACTGTTATGTCGTCGTGGCAGAACGCGCAGAAATCTGTCCAGCAGTTCACGCAGAGTTACGCTGTTAATTCAATGGATGCGTTCAATGCGCGCTCGATTGAAGAAGCTGGGACGCCTGTCTGCAAGGCATTTATTTCTGCTAAAGCTCCGACAGCTTTTGAGACATTGCTTGAGCCGGATTCGCCGCCGCAATTCCACGCGTGGTTTGACGCTACAACTTATTCGACTGCAACTGTTCCCGCGACTGAACAGTACAAAGTATTTTATCACATTTATGCCGGGAAAGATCAAGGAGGATACTATAATATTTATTTGAAGAGTCCTCCTCAATCTGCTTCTTACGTGACTGCGGAGAGAGTGATGGTTGATTCTGGTTATATTGAGAGGGGCGGATATGCTTCGGAGACGCGAGACTTTACTGCGCCTGAAGGATACAAGGAGCTTTGCGTGAGGATTAATGACGACGAGGAATGCGGGTTCAAGCAAGTTTCAACTTCGTTTGCTGTGAATTACTTGAGAGATTCGTGGGTTTCAGATGAGCTGGCGAATAAGGATGTTACTTCTGAGAGCGAATGCATTTCAGGGAATCCTTCACTTGGTTCGATGGCTAATCCGAATGTTATGGCTGGTGCAGAGGAAACTTTGATGCCTTCAATTTACGACAGAGGAGTTGTTAGAATTTGCTCGACTGCGAACCCTGGCTTGAAAACTTCGCCTTCGAGATTTGTTGATGTTGGCTATTGCGATGACATGAAGATAAGATGCTGGCTTGATAAAAACAGCGTCGATAATGCTTTGACTGACGCGAATATTGGAGTTAAGAATGCTACTTTATCCGGACTTGAGGGAATGACTGACGAGCAATTGGAGGCGCAGGGATTCATGAAAGAAGATGAAGTTAATGCGGAGATTTACAGCTTGAATGCTGCTTTGCTGCGCTTGGGTAATAGTTTGAATGTTGTTGCAGATGCGCAGATTATTTTGGATAGGATTAATAATATTGTCTGGAATATGCTGTGGTTTAATTCGCACAAGGCGCAGGTTCTTTTGATTAAGGGACAGGTGAAGGCTGTTGTTGCGGAGAAATTATTTGCGAAAGAGGCGAAGAGTGCTAGTTCGTCTGGGACGACTGGGACAAGCAGCGGGACAATTATTGGAACTGCGTTAAGCGGGCCTGAGTATGACGAGCAAGGAAGAGTCAAGGTTGTTTTGCCGTCGGGAAGTTATGGACTAAGCACAGATTGGACTTTGAACTGGTGGAATGGAAATGACTGGTTTGATATTGATGGCGATGTTGCTTTGGACTCGTGGAAGAAACAATTGAAAGAAGAATTAACTGTTTGGAGAGCGAATAATCCTCAATGGTCTTCTGGCACTTCGACGACAACTCCGAAAAGTTCTGATTCGACAGCTTTGAAATGCGAAGATTGCGACACTCTTTTTACTAGTTGTGATTATGAAAAATGCCATAGTTATGGAGATTGTTATTATCTTGGCGGTTTATTATTTGGGAAGAATTGTGTTAGTAAGGAGAGCGCTTGCGGCAAGGTGAAAATCTGCGCGGATTATTCTGCTGAGGAATGTTTGAATAATGTTTGCGGGATTAGTTCAGGTTGCGAGATTAGGGGAGGAGTTTGCGTTGAGAAAGCTGGTTCTGCTGCGAGTGGTGGAGGGGCAACGGGCGGAGAGCAGATTAAGTATTACAAAAAGAATGAAAATCTTAATGGGTTAAATGTGGAAATGATTTGGTACGGCAGTGAAAGAACAAGGATTTATATTGTTAATAAAGATGTGCGACTTGCTCCAAAGCCGGGGAATATTCCTATGACTTTGGGAAAGATTGATGAAAGCAAAAAAATTGTAATGACTTATGATGAAGAATCTTTGATGAGATTAGATTCTGAAGGCTATGAATTTGCTGAGGCGATTGACGGAATGAATTATAATGACTTGGCTTTTGCTGAGAAAGCTGCTGTCAGCGAGCCTGAAAAATTTGACACAACAGGCAAATATTATTTGAAGAAAGAAAATTTGAATGGGTTGGATGTAGAGATGATTTGGTATGGAAATATAAGGACAAGAATTCATGTTGTTGACAAAGAAGTGCTGCTTTGGAATTTATACAATAGAGGGCTATCTACTCTTGGAGAAATAAACGCGGAGAATAAAATTGTGATGACATATAGCAAAGAAGCTTTGAAACAGCTAGATTCAGAGGCTTATGGATTTGCTGAAAAGATTGACGGAATTGATTACGGTATCTTGCCTATTGTCGACGAGAATGGGAATGTTATTTCTACCGGCGAAGTTGATAAGACAACAGAAATAAATAAATAATTTATTGAGGCTGCGTAGCTGGCTGAGTTGAAGGTTGTGTTGACGGGCGAGCAGGGGAATAAACTTCTGTGCTGCTGTCTAATCTTCCGGCATTAGGCTGTTGTTTTGTTGTTTTTACTTTTCTTGCGTCGTATTGTTTTGCTGGAATTTCTTCTAATTTGAAGAATCCATCTTTTTCGTTAGTAAGCCGGATTCTGCCTGAAGATTTTTCAGTGCCTATCTGAGTTGTGCTCAGAGGAATGATGTAGAAACTGTCGTCGACAACAGGCACGAAATATTCTTGTCTGTTGATAAAAGCTGTTTTTAAGTTGAATCTTATGTCTTCGTTATTTTCATACAATACTCCTACTTGCACGCCTTCTAAATTTTGTTTTGCGGTTCGCGCAGATACTCCGAATTTGCCTTCTGTTTTTAGAGCTGCGCTGACTAATTTTTTTCCTTCACAATTTTTTACTGATGTCGGGACATAAACTTTGTCAGAAACTATTTCTATTTTTCCGCATGCTTGATTGTACGGGCTTCTTCTTAGTTCTGTTCCGGGCTCTTCTTTCTTTAGTATGAAATCGAGTTCGCCTTCTCTTTTTTGGGAATTAGATTCTACGTAATATTCTTGACTATGCAGAACTATTTTTTCTAAACTGAATTTGATGTCTTGCTCGGAAGTTTTTCTCGGCTCGCTGTGTGAAAGCGTGGATGTTATTTGCGATTGCGGAGTCTTGGATGTCCAGGGTTCTGTGTAAAGCCCGTGCTTTGTTTGAGGAGGGCATTGGATTTTTTCAGGGCAAGGAGGAGCTTTTTGTTGGATTGGGGGTTTGTAAGTTTCATGAAAATGTTGTGGAGATTTGTGAGATGCGCCAAATTGTTTTTGGACTGCGAAGTCTTTGTAGAATGTAGAATCTTTTATGGAAGTAGCTGTGCAGCCACTGGCTATTGTGACTAATGCTCCTGTTGCGAGCGTGAGAAATCTTTTTGGTTTTTGCATGTTATTTTTTGATTTGTACCCTATATAAATTTTTTTGAATTTTTTTGTTTTGGGGAGTAGTGAAATTCTTCGGAGAATAGAACCCCCTCCAAGACTCTCTGATTCGCTCTCGCCTTGAAGCTCCTCGCTTACGCTGCGGGCTTCAATTCTTCGGCGAACAGAGATGCGGGTGCTAGGTGAATTCTACGAATTCCCCAAACGAACGTCGCAGTAGCGTCGTTCGAAGGCAAGCCTAGCACGAATTGAATCTAAGAAGGGGGAATGTTCGATTCGCTCTTGCTCGGGTACTCGCGTCGGCGAACGAACATGCGGGTGCTAGGATTTGAACCTAGGAAGGCACTAAGCACATCAGGTCCTAAGCCTGACCCGTTTGACCACTCCGGCACACCCGCATTGAGGAGGGGCTTGCCACTCGAATGCGATTTCTATTCGCGTTCGATGCAAACTCATAGAGTTTGCTTCCGGCACACCCGCATATGACGATTGTGACGGAATGAAGCAACATTGTCGCTTTCCGGCACACCCGCATATAGATAAATGCTAGAATGTTCATTTAAATGTTTGTTGGTTGGATTTCGAATTACCAAAATTCTACAAATGAAGGTTTATTTCCCAATCTTTTTACTATTTCTGATTCTATACTTTGTTTTTCCGCTTCTGGAATTATTCTAATTTTTGGGCTTTTTAAAAATTTAAAAAATCCGGTTGGATTTACCCTGTATCCGCAAACGACTACACCGTGTTCGCATATTCTTTTGAATCCTGCAGAAGTATCTATCATTTTATTTCCTTCTCTTTGCTGACGAAGATAAACTACTTTTCTATCTTTATCAAGAGAAGTTTCAGAAAGAGCATAATTGCAACTTCCTGTTCCAAAATATTCTCTTGTCGCTTCAAAATCTAAAGAAGCATCTATTAATACAGGATACTCTTGTAATTTTTCTTTTGCCATAATATTTTTGGATAGAAGAACTTTTTAAATTTTTTGTACACTAGGCTCTGTCCATTTAACAGGACTTGGTAAATTTTTTTTAATGTTATGTGACAGTGTATTGCAGATAATTATCTTGGATTCGATTAATCGTCGATATTGCTTTTATTTCGATTACATGATTTCTACATTGCAGATAGTTTTATGCATATCCCGATAAGTTTACAGTACTTGTACGCTAGAATTATTCTTCTCTTTTCTTGGCTTTTTGCTTTTCTATATTATTGAGTTTTGTGCTTAATCTGTCTTCAAATCCTAATTTTTCCGTCAGCTCTTTGTACCTGTTTCTTATTGTGACTTCTGTGATTCCTGCGACGTCGGCGACTTCTCTCTGCGTTTTTTTCTCGTCGTTAATTAAGGCGGCGACGTATAAAGCTGCTGCTGCAATTCCTGCCGGGCCTCTGCCTGATGTGAGCTCAGAGACTTCTGCTTTCTTTAAAATTTTCAGGGCCTGGTTTTGCGTTTTTGGACTTAAGTGGAGGATAGATGAGAATCTTGAAATGTAATCTTTCGGCGATGAAGGCTTGACTTTTATTTTTAATTTTCTCACGATGAACCTGTATGTTCTTCCGATTTCTTTTCTTTCGACGTCTGATGCCTCGGAAATTTCGTCGAGTGTTCTTGGGATATTATAGGAACGGCATGCTGCGTAAATGCAGGCGGCGATTACTGACTCCATTGAACGCCCTCTTACTAAACCTCTTTGCAAGACATAATTGTAAACTCTTGAAGCTTCGTCTCTCACAACACTTGGAAGAGTCAAGAACGAGGCTACACGACGGAGTTCTGCCATTGCTAATCTTAAATTTCTTTCAATTGATGTGGAGACACGCTCCTGCCATTTTTTTAATCTCAAGAATTTTCTTGTCTGCCCTGCTTCTAATTTGTAAATATCAGAAACTTCTCCGACGTTAGTTGTCAGTCCCTTGTCGAATTTCTGCATTGAAATCGGCGCTCCGCCTCTTCCTTTTTTTTCTGACTTGTCAAATTGCCCGCCGGCGTCCTGCCCAGTGTCAACCATTTTTTCTTCGACGATTAAGCCGCATTCGTTGCAAATTATTTCTCCTTTTTGAGAATCGTACGTTAAATCTACAGAACCGCATTCGGGGCATCTTTTGACAAATGACATTTTAGTTTAGGGAAGGTTTAAAAAAGTTACGGTTTGCAGAGTATATAAACTTTGCGGCTTGAAAAAATTTTGTCGTCGGGAAAAATTAGAAGGGGATTTTATTAATTTGGGAGTGATGATTCTTTGGGAGTGCAGAATTTTTTCGCGGCAGAATAATTTTTATTCAATCAGGACAGCATTAACACAGCCTTCTTGAGTTGGGCGGTTTGTTATTCTTGCTTTGCCTTCGGAAGTTTCGATTATTGCGCCTTTCATCAATCTGTTTTGCCTTGCTAAGAAAGGATTTTGGGGAGTTTCCAGAACGTTTTTTATTTTTACTTTTTTTATTCCCTTTGATGTTTTTAGATTGCAATTGTCTGCGTTCAGCAAAACTGTTTTCATATTTCCGCCCATTGTCCTGATTTGTTTTCTTTTTGTTTCTTTTATGGTTACGACTCTTTCCTGGATTTTCTTTTCGTATTTTTTTGTTTTTCTGTTTGCGTGATATTTTCCGCTTGAGATTTTTCTTCCCTTGTTCATGGTTTTACTTTGAGAAAGTTGGTTTTAAATGTTTTGGTTTGAAAGTATATTAAAAAATTTTGTTTTCTGGCTGAATTGTCGTGAGTAAGAACACCTATCGGTTTTCTTACCAACTTTCCCTTTGCGATACTGCTCATGGCTGGTTCGTTATTTGTTTAAAAATTTGCAAACTGGGATCGTTCGATATTCTTCGAACGAGGACGCCAGCAAATTTTCTGCGCGCCAAAAAAATAGTTTTTAGCGATAAATTTAAATACCGCCAGAAATGATTGCAATTATGGTAAACGGAATTGAGAGACCACTTGACCTTTTGAACCAATCGAAGGGTAAGGAAGTTTTGATCCAGTTGAAAGGAGACAAGCAATTTGTCGGCACGCTGCTAGCATTTGACATGCATATCAACGTGGCGCTGGACAATGCAAAAGAGATGCAAGACGGAGAAGTCAAGAAGAACATTGGCTTGACTTTTTTGAGGGGGGATACGATTATATTTATATCTCCAGCTTCAACTTCTAAGTAATTGTTGCCTTATTTTTGTGGTTGGCGTTTGAAGAGAAATTTGGTAGTTGGGACTTTGTTATAATAATCTTTAAATAAACAAAAATTACAAACTAGTTATGACAGACAGAAATAAAGATGATGAACTTGTTGAATGTTATTTTCCTTTAAGTGACGGTATGACTTCTTATTATGCGATGTCACGCGAGGAGCCGCCGACTATGCTTGTTACAAGACGAGAATTAAAATGGAGAAATAGAATTGCTACAGGAATTTTGCTTGTGGCTCTTGCTTCTCCTATTGTTTATACAGCTTGCACTTCTAATTCCTTTAGAGAATTCAGCGATAGGGTAAGTCAGCAGATTGATAATCTTTCAAATATTTCAAAAGCAATTTCTCCCTAGAGTTCAATTTTGTCAAAAATTCTTTTATAGCGAGAATGCCGAAAAGTTTATATAATATTACGTATTATTACGTAATATGGAGATAGTAGCTAAAATCAGCAAGGGAAGCAAGATGGACCAGATATATATTTCCAAGAACAGAATTGGGCTTGAGATTGGGAGCTATGTTTTGGTTCGGCCAGTTGAACAAGCGGAGAAGAGAAACGACAAACCTTATTTTTATAATATTAATTCTATTGGAAACGTAAAACTGGAAATTGCAAGAGAGATTTTTGATTTTATTGATAAGGAGTTTGGAGAATGCGAGAATGTTATTATCACCGGCTCGTTTGTCGACGAGGGTTTTGGTTTTAATGATGTTGATGTGCTGATTGTCAGCAGCAAAAAAGTAAATGAGGAAAGACTTAGGAAAAAATTAGCGGAAGAAATAGGAATAGAAACGCATGTTATTGTTATTGATAACAAATCTCTGATTGAAGGAATGGCGACAGATCCGATTTATCAAATGATGTTAAGCAAATGTATTGCTCGAAAGAGATTTGTATATAAAACTGGCAGGAAGATTAATTATAAAATTCTGGATTTGCATTTGCTGAAGAGCAGGGTTTTGATTGATAGTTTTGATGCTTTAGATGGAAATGAAAAATATGATTTAGTTAGGAATATGATTGCTATTTATTTATTCTTATTGGACAAGAAAGTTAGTCGGGAGATTGTTGATAAAGAAATTCAGAAAATATTTGGCTTAGAAAATGCCCGAGAGATTAGACTTAATATGTTGGTTAAAGAGAAATTTTTGAAAAAATATCAGAAAATTTATCGGGAGAGTTTTGAGCGGTTAATTAGGGGCATAAAAAATGGGGCAAAATCGAAATAAACTTATTGAGCTGTTTATCAGCAATGTTTCTAATGTCGTGATTCATAGAATTTTGGAGAAAGCTGTTTTTGGTTTGAATAAAAATGAGCTGGGAGAGAAATACAGAAAAGAATTGGTGAATAGTTTTGAGATTGCCCGTCGCTATCGCGAGAAAATTAATCCTGTTGGCAATATTTTGCCGGATAAATTTTATGTTAGAGACAAAGTTATTAGAAAAGTTCGGGCTGAACTTGGGTTAAGAATTTCGAGGGGTTATGAAGGAATTGATTTGGATTTAGTCGACGGAGAAGTTGAGCTGGTTTTGGGGGAGATGGGTGTTATTTAGAGTTTTTGTTAGGAAGTTTTATAAATTGAGAAATTATTAATTGGTATGAAGAGTTGGTTGAAAGGCGGGTTGATTGGAGGAATTGTTAGTATTTTATTTATGGCACTTCCAATAGTTTTTATGAATGTTAGCTGGTGGCCTTATCTCATGACTTTTGTTTCTTATCTCTCTTTTCCGATTTCTTTTTTGTTGGCTAATTTAGGAGATATTGAGGGGATGGGTGGAGGAATATTATTTGCTTTTCTTTTGATTCCTTTAGGAATTTTAATTAACTTTTTTCTTCTTGGGGCAATAATCGGATTTATCGTCGGGAAAATAAAATCTCGGAAGAATAACTAGAGCTAGATTATATAAAATAAATTCGTTTCGGCGCGAAATTAGACGCCAATTGCGGTGGCTGGCGTCTTATCTTTATGAAACTTTACTTCGTAAATTTTCTGCGTACCTACTTAAATTTCTAATTAACTTTAAGAATAATTATGGATAAACATATTCAACTGCCGAGCCCATGCAGCTGCTGCACATTTCCCAAGCTTGAAGACTGTCTCCAGCTGTTGAAAGGCAAGAGGTCATTTCTAACTGAAGAGAATCATACTTTGAAACTCCTTCTTGTTTTAGGCCATCAACTTCAGTGATTAGAGCATTAACCATTGTGTGAGGTATTCCGTAACAGTCATTATATACAGTTTGTCTAGGATCTGATGGATCTGAACCACAACCTGTTGAAAGAACTGATGCGCAGATTGCTGTTAATCCAGCAAGGACTTTATTTCGCCGCATTATTGTTAGAATTTAATCAGGTATATAAATATTATTATGGTAATTTAATTATTTTAAATTTCTAATTTGTCAAAATCATTTGCGATTTTTGTGTTCGTGAAAACTTTTTTTGCCTCGTTTAAGATTGTTTGGGGAGAGTGTTCGTATCGCTGGGAAATGTGAGTCAAGAATAACTGCTTCGCGTTTGCTTTTTTCGCGATTGTCGCTGCCTGCTTTGCCGTCAGATGAAATCTTTCCTTCGCCATCTCTGCTTCGTTTTCTGTGAATGAAGATTCGCAGATTAAAATGTCAGAGTCTTTTGCGAGCTTGACTGCGTTTTCGTTTATTTCTGTGTCCAATACAAATGTTATTTTTCTTCCTTTTTCTTCGTAAGCGACTTGAGACGGCTTGATTGTTTTTCCGTTCAGCTTGATTGATTTTCCCTGCTGCAATTCTTTCATGTGAGGGCCGTGAGGAATTTTCAATTTTTTTAATTTTGATTTGTCAAATCTTAATTTGTTTTTTATCTGGAAAGAGAATGCCAGCGACGGCAAGCCGTGGGACATTGGAAGAGCTTCGATTATAAAATCATTTGTTTCAAAAACTTTTCCGGAAGATATTTCGTGAATTTGCAAGGGAATTGAAATATTGACTAAATCTTTTATTAACTGGATGTAATATTTTGTTTTTTTCGGGCCGTAGATGTTTAGTGTTTTTTTGTAGTCGTTCATCCCCAGTGTTTGAAATAATCCGGGCAAACCTAAAATGTGGTCGCCGTGCCAATGCGTTAATAATATTTTTGTTAATTTCGACGGAGAGATTTCCGCTATTTGGAATTGTCTTTGAGTTCCTTCGCCGCAGTCTATCAAAATATTTTCGTTTTTGTAGGTTAATAGGATAGCTGTATGACTTCTTTTTTTACTTGGTATCATGCTTCCTGTTCCGAGGAAAATTATTTTTATTTTTTCCATGGCTAAATGAGTTAAGTAATGTTTATAAAATAAGAGGGTTTAATTAAAATGTGAAAAAGAAAACATTGCGGACACTTTATTATATCGCTTGGATTGTTGGAGCAATAGCCGTGATATTTTTAATTTATGGCATTATTAGCTCTTTGTTAAAATGAATATGGGTATCTAAATTATATGCGTTTCGGCACGCAATTGGACTTGCCAATTTTTGTCGCTGGCAAGTCTTATCGGTAAAATTCGCTCTGCGAATTTAGCGTGCCGAACTAATTTGCGATTTATTGAGTTGGTTTGGCAATTTGATTAACTTTTTGATTTTTGCATTTATATCAATAAATATTGTCAATACGCAATGTTTTAGTGTTACCCAGATGAGTTTATCTTTAATTGGACTGCTGGCTTCTATTTTTATTAACGTGGTTTCTGTGATTGCAGAAGGCAAATGATACTTTAAGCAATCTTTATAAAATAAGAATTCTATAATAAGATTGTGAAAAAGAAAGTGATTTCATTTTTTATTTTAGCATCTGTTTTTGTATTCTTAATCGGATTGCTGCATTATCTTCGTTTTGGGGGTCTTACTGGATTTTCAGTTTTTTCTAATTACAGCGCTCCTGAATTTAGCTTCTACGGGGCGGAAGTTTTCTTTTTGGCGGCGGCTGTTTTTTCGGCTGTTCTTTTTTTACTGAACAAAGTTGCGAGATGGAAAAAACCCTCTAAAAGAAGAAGACACTTGATTGATTTAAATTTGAATTAATATTTTGACAGGATATAAATGCTTATAAATTATGTTTGTGAAAATACTTGTGAGTAATTGAAAGGAGGGAAAATGGAAAAAAAATATTTATTTTTCGGAGGAATTTTGATTCTTGTAATGATGGTTTCGCTTGCCTTCGCCAAGCCTTCCGTTGTAAATCCTTGTCCTATTAAATCTGACACTGACATTGTGGTTTACGGAGATACTGGGTTCGGAGGAGTGGGAACATTAAGCAAATCATGGATATCTCATTTTCTTGATTGGTGGAAAATCCAAGATCCGACGTTAAGTTATGTTTTTGTGGATAAGACAGATGTTGCGAGTGATTGTGATTTGAGCAATTATCCGAATGTTAAATTGTACATACAGCCGGGTGGAAATGCGTATTACCAGCAGAGAAGTTTAGGAAGCGCGGGAAAAGCGAACATCCTTGATTTTCTTGACAGAGATGGAGGAGCTTACTTAGGAATCTGCGCAGGATTTTATTATGCTGCAAATGATTATTATTGGCAGGGCTCTTACTATAATTGGCCCGATATGCTTGACAGGTTTTCAACTGTCGAGGGTTCGATAACAGACATTGCAGACTATGACGCAAATCCAGGATATGCTTTGACTTCGTTAAGCAATGGGTTTAACGCAATTTATTACGGAGGACCGACGAGAGGATGGAGAGATACTCCTAATGATCTGCCTGCCGGCGCTTCGAAACTTGCGTCATTTAGCGCGATTCCGGGTGAATTGCCTGCTGTTATACAGAATGGCAAAATGCTTTTGACGAGCGTGCATTTGGAAGCGTTTGAGAATGACGGAATTTCTGGACTTAGCACTGAGCAAAGAACAGAGAATTATAAATTGCTGGCTAATTTGATAAACGGCGCGGCTGGAACGAGCTTTTATGTTCCTGCTTATGCGAGTCCGATGCAATGCAACGACGGAATTGACAACGACGGCGATTTGCTGATAGACTTGGCTGACGCTGGATGCAGTTCAGTTAATGATAATGACGAAACTGACCCTGCGATTACGCAATGCAACGACGGAATTGACAACGACGGCGATTTGCTGATAGACTTGGCT
>JAGVXA010000020.1 GCA_018304025.1 Candidatus Pacearchaeota archaeon
TTTTGCAAAGAGAGAAAAGAGAGAAAGTAAAAATAGCTACCGATTTATAAACTTGCCGATATATTTTTTATAGAATTATTTTAGTTGGGATGTAGCCTTCGGAGAATGAACATTTTAATAGTTACCAAAAAATCTTTGTTGTCGGAAGGTTTATAAACGGTTTTCCTTTTTAAATGATATTCATTTCATGGTAATAAAAAAATCAAATCTGAAAGTGCAGAATATTGTCGCGACTACTTCTCTTGGAAAGCCTGTTTCTCTGACTAAACTTGCGCGTTCGCAGAGCAATACTGAATATAATCCTGAGCAATTCCCCGGCTTAGTGCTGAGAATCAAGGAGCCAAAGTCGGCTGTTTTGGTTTTCTCGTCGGGGAACCTTGTCTGCACTGGAACAAAAAGTGTAGCGCAAGTCAAAGAGGTGATTGCGCAGGTGATTAAACAGATAGGGAAGATTGGGGTTAGGATAACTGACGTGCCGAAGATAACTGTACAAAACATTGTTGCTTCGGGCTCGATTGACTTAAGTCTTAACCTCAATGTTTTAGCTCTTCAACTGGAAAATACAGAGTACGAACCTGAGCAATTTCCGGGGTTAGTCTACAAATTAGTTGATCCTCCGGCTACTTTTTTACTTTTCTCGAATGGGAAATTGGTTTGCACTGGGACGAAGAATAAAGACCAATTGGAAGAATCGATGGTGCAGTTGAATAGGAATATTAGGAATGCTGTTAAGAACGATTAATAAAATGGGATGGAAGAAGTTTTTTGAAATAGGACTTTGGAGAATAATAATTAGCCTGTTTCTGATTTTATCGCCTTATCTCATAAGATTTTTTGTAGGGGGTTGCAAAGAGTCTAATCCTCTACAATGTACTGATAAATTTACAGAGTTTTATTATTCTAATCGTTCTTTTCAATTCATTCTTTTAATAATTGCCGTTTTATCTTTGATTTGGCTTGTTTCTGCTATTGTTATTTGGATAGTTGGAAAAATAAAGAAATAATTAACCTTTCAAATCAGAGAGTCCCAGCAATATGAATAAGCATCCAATCATGACGACGAACCAGAAGATTCCGCCCTTCAGGAAATTCCATGCAGGTGTCCAGAAATTAAAGCTGATTCCCCAGAAAATCCAGGTGCCTGTCCAAGAGTAAAATGCGATTACGATTGGAACTATGACGAGAATTAATCCAAGCAAGAGTTCTGCCCATTTGTTCATGGCTATAGATTAGCGCGGAGGTATTTAAATATTTTTGTGGGATTTTTATTTTTTTGAGTAGTGAATTTGAGAGTTATATCTTCTTCTTGAAAGCAGGACATTCTATTTTTATTTTACTAATGTCTTGTTCAATATTTTTTACGTTTCTTTTTACATCTTTGATGTCGTCGGTTGCTGTGTCGAGTTTTTTCATGGCCCATCCCGCGAGATAAATCGCTCCCCAGACAGGAGCGTATTCAAGCCAGAGAGGGGTGTTAATTATTCCAGAGATTTTTAAGATTAACCAGACAGCAATACCAATTAAGACAATCCATGCGAGATAATCCCAGAAGCTGACTGCACCTTTTCTTTGCATGGGAGTTTAAGGAAATTGAAGGTTATATTCTTTTCCCTTGCATAATTTTTGTTTGAAAAATAAATTTTTGTCGTCGGGATTGGGGGGGGGGGCGAAGAAAGGTTTAAATAATCGACGCGCGTAGATAAAAAATAAAAGAGAGTGCTATGATGAAAAAAAAGAGCTTGACTATTCTGATAATAGCAATCGTTGTTGTAATAATTGCCGCGATTGTACTGTCGCAGCAAAACGCCCAGCTTTCTCCGAGCTATGATCCTTTGTGCTACCGCGCCGATACTAATATGGATGGAACTGTTACGACTGCTGATATGGCTCTTGTTAAATCAAGAATAGCATGCGAGGGCGTTGATAAAACGGGTTTTGTTGGAAACGAAAAATGCGCAAGAGCTGACACGAATGCTGGCGGAACTGTTACGACTGCTGATATGGCTCTTGTTAAATCAAGGTTGGCATGCTTGGATTCAACAGCTGTTACAGGATGCATTGATTCCGATTCTTCTCCTTATCGTCCCGGTTCCTTTCTTTTCCAATATGCAGAAAAAGGAAATATTACTTTACAGGTTAATGGATTTCCTGTTAAGGTTTTTGATGACTGGTGTGTTTCTTCGAATGTTCTTTTAGAAGGGCAGTGCGCTGTTTCTTCGAATGGAAGGCCAAGTTATGTTGTTAACGGGAGTTACTGCGATGACGCATGCGTCAATGGGGCATGCGTATATTTTGCTTGTCGTTCTGATTTGAATTGTCCATCTGTTCAAGGACCAAAATATTGCAGAGTAAATAATGTTACCAATAAAAATGAATCTTGCGGAACAGTAACTACTTACAGATGTGATTTTCCCGCTACAATTAATTCTAAATGTGTTGCGTCTGGCGGTGGTTTGGGATGTTCGACTTGTGATAATGGATGCAGTGGCGGAGTTTGTGTTTCTGAAAATCTAACACTGACAGGAAGTTTATATGTGACTTCGAATCCTTCTAGCGCTTATCTTTATGTAGACAGCGCGTACAAAGGATTAACACCTGCTCTGGTTACAAACTTAAATATTGGAAGCCATTCTGTTAAACTAACAAAATCAGGATATAATAACTATTCGACGACAAAATACATTTATGCTGGAAGCAATACGCTAAGTGCGACTTTGGTTTTAAAAACTGGGAATTGTACGGATTCAGACGGCGGAATAAATTATTATACATTCGGAACAGTAACTGCACAAGGCGCAGTTTATTCAGATGCTTGTAGCGGCAATAAAACCTTATATGAACGATATTGCAGTGGAGCTAATCCTTTATCAACTACTTTCACTTGTAATACCACTTGTAGCGGTGGAAGATGTCTTTAGTTAATTTCTTTTAACTTCAAATACTCTTGAAGTCTTCGAGGGATTTATATACATATTTACTTTAGGTAAAGCATGGCAAGAAAAGAAATCAACATGGACATCGACGACCCGCGAATCGGGAAAGTCGCAGAAGTAATCAGCAACAAGACTTGCAAGAAAATTCTTGGGGTTTTGGCTGAGGAGCCGGAGATGAGCGAGAGCGAGATTGCTTCGAGATTAGGATTGCCATTGAATACAATTGGATATAATGTTGACAAATTAGTTGAAGCGGGATTGATTGAGCCGGTCAAAGGATTTTTGTGGAGTGTCAAGGGGAAGAGGATTCAGAAATACAGAGTTGCAAACAAAAAAATTGTTATTTCTCCGAAAGTTAATGTTAATAAAATTGCTGCGGGTTTTGTCGGCGCATTGATTCTTGTCGGCGTGATTGCATTAATAATTAGCTTGCAGAATTCTTATCCGGAATTGCCTTCTGCTGGAGATGACGGCTTGAAGACATTTAATAATTTAAACGAGATAAAAGATTTTGTCAAGGAGAATTCAGAGAGTAATAATTATTACGGGAGAGGAATTTTTGCGGCAGAAAAATCAATGGCTGAAGATTCTGCTGCGCCTGCGGCTGTCAGCAGTGGAGAAAGCGCAAGCGGCGGAGCGAGTGATTACTCTGAGACAAATATCCAGGTTGAAGGAGTGGACGAGCCAGACATAGTCAAGAACGACGGCAAATATATTTATGCTGTTTCAGGAAAGAAAGTAGTGATTGTTAACGCTTACCCTGCAGAACAAATGAAAATTTTGTCAGAGATAGAATTTGACGATTATATAAGAAATATTTTTGTTAACGACGACAAACTGGTTGTTTTTGCTGACAAGTATGAATATATCGACACTGGAGTGAGATGCGGAGACGGATTTGAAATTGGAATAATGAGATGCGGAGGATACAGCAAGCAGACAACTTTGGTTTATGTTTACGACATCTCAGACAGAGCAGAGCCAGAACTGGAAGATGAGGTTACTGCAGACGGAAGCTATATTGACGCGAGAATGACTGGAGATTATGTCTATGTGGTTTCTTCGAAATGGATTAATTTGAATTATTTTGATTTGCCTGTTTACGGAATTAATGGAGCTGTAAAAGAAGTCAGTGCAGACAGTGTTCATTATTTTGACAGTCCTGACAGCAACTATGTTTTCAATTCTATCACTGCTTTGAATTTGGACAACGGAGAAGTCAACAGCGAAGTTTATCTGCTTGGGCAGTCAAGCACGATTTATGTTTCAGAGGATAATATTTATCTGACTTACATGAAACAAATCAGCCAGAAATATTATTTTGAGAAATTTGTCGACGATGTTGTCATGGAAGTATTTCCCGTTTCAGAGAGAAATAAAATTGAGAATATTATGGACTCTGATGATTCTTTGAGCGAGAAGAGAGACAAAGTAAACGAGATAATTAATGATTATCCTGAGAGTTTGGAAAAGGAAGAGCTTAGTGAATTTATGAAAGAGTATGACGCGAAGGCTGAGGAATTTTATAGAAATATCCAGAAAGAAACAGAGATGACTGTTGTTCATAAAATCGGCATTGACGAATTAGACATTGACTATGCGGGAATGGGCGAGGTTCCCGGAAATGTTTTGAATCAGTTTTCAATGGACGAATACGATGGGAATTTCAGAATTGCGACGACGACGGGGCAGTGGGGCGGAGAGAGCTTGAATCATCTTTTTGTTTTGGATGAAAATTTAGATGTTATTGGAAGTGTTGAGGATTTGGCTAAAGGCGAGAGAATTTATTCTGCTCGATTTATGGGCGACAGGGCTTACATGGTTACGTTCAGGCAGGTTGACCCGCTTTATGTTATTGATTTGTCTAATCCAGAGAAGCCGGAAGTTTTGGGATATTTGAAAGTAACTGGATACAGCGGTTATTTGCATCCTTATGATTCTAACCACTTGATTGGGATTGGAATGGAAGCTGACGAGAGCGGAAGGACGCAGGGATTGAAGGTTGCTTTGTTTGATGTTTCTGATGTCGCAAATCCTGTCGAGGTTGGGAAATATGAAGTTAAAGGAATGTGGGCTTCGTCTGAAGCGCTGTACGAGCACAAGGCTGTTTTGTTTGACAAGTCCCGGAACTTATTGGTTATTCCTGTTTCATATACTGAAGAAGACGGCACAAGTCCTGAGGGTTGGACGAAATATAACTACTGGCAGGGTGCTTTTGTGTTTGATATTAGTCTGGATGGGATTGATTTGAGAGGAGAAATTGCGCACGAGATTAATGAGACGAGAGATTATTATTACAACGGGCAGGCTTATGTTCGCAGGGCATTGTATATGGATAATGTTTTGTATACGATATCTGACAGAAAAGTTAAAGCAAATGATTTGAATGACTTGCGGGATGTTAAAGAAGTTGAATTGCCTTGGGAAGAATGGCGAGTTTATTATGGCGGAGGAATAGTGGCTTAATAAATCGAAGTAAAAGAACATTTAAAAATAAATCGATGGTAAAGATATCATGAACAAACAAATACTAATATTATTAATTGCAGGTTTGATGATTTTTCCACTTGTAAGCGCAGATGTTATTTTTCAAACTTTAAATGAAACATCTCAGGCAGGGTTTGAGAAAAATCCTAATTTAGAAATTAAAAGGGCGGATGTTACAATAAATGCAACTGACGGAAGTCTTAAAGCTCTTTTTTTAATTCATTCAAATGAAAAAGAAATAATTAATTCAAGTGTTTATTTAAGAGCCAAAGGAGAAAGTTGTTATGGCGGCAGATGTTGGCCTGAACAATTTATCGAAACAGGTTTTCAGGTTAGATATGAAAAAGCCATGGCAGAAGATAATTGCAAATGGATGCAATCAGCAAACAAAAAATCTGTTGACTGGGAAAACTATTATTCTTGCACCTTATATTCTGAGGATTATGAAACTACTGAGGGCATTTTTCAAAAGTCAGAGGGATTTAAGATATATCCAAACGATACTTTTATTTTATATGTTGAACAGAATAGCATAAGTTTTCCATTCCAATATTACTTGGATAGCTTATCAACATTTTCAAAAGCAGACTATGAAAAAATAACTATTTATGGAGAAAATCTTGATGTAGAGTTTAATGATAAATATCCTGTCAAGAAAATTTCTGAGAATGAGTTGGTTTGGGAATATAACAACATAGACACCAAAGACCAAAATTTGAAAGATATTTTAGTCGTAACTCAAAATAATAATGTTGAACCTACACCACAAAAATCCTTTTTTCAAAGAATAGTAGATTGGTTTAGAAATTTATTGGAATAGGCGGACTTCTATGGAGTTGTTGAGCAAGAGGCAAACTTAAATAGTTATTTTTTTACTTTTGATTATGTTAAACAAGAAGCAAATTAAAGAGATAAAGGAGCATTTGGAGAAGGCGCAGAATCCGATTTTTTATTACGATAACGACGCTGATGGGCTTTGCTCGTTTGTTTTGCTTCGGAAATTTATTGGGCGAGGCAAGGGAGTTGCTGTCCGCTCGTTTCCTGACTTGAACGCGTCTTACGCGCGAAAAGCTGCTGAGCTAAACGCTGATTATGTTTTTGTTTTAGACAAGCCAGTTATCGCAAAAGAATTCATGAAAGACATTGATAATCTCGGGCTGCCGATGGTTTGGATTGATCACCATGATTTGCCTGTTGAAGAATACGAAAAAGATTTCAAGAATTTTTTTGTTTACAATTCTGCCCGCGGAAATGGGGAGGGGGAACCTGTTACTTATTTGTCTTACAAAATTTCCGAGAGAAAAGAAGACTTGTGGCTGGCTGTTGCCGGGTGCATAGCTGACCATTACCTCCCTGATTTTGCTCGAGAATTTGCTGAGAAATATTCTGACTTGTGGGGGAGGGTCAAAGAGCCGTTTGATGCTTACTACAAAACAGAAATTGGGAAAATTGCTGTCGGCTTGAATTTTGGCTTGAAAGATTCTGTCACGAATGTTGTCAGGCTTCAGAATTTTCTGATTTCCTGCGCTGGGCCGAGAAGTTTTTTTCAGGAGCTTAGCGAGAATTATTATTTCCGGAAAAAATATTCAGACATAAAGAAAAAGTATGACGCTTTAATTCGGGACGCGCGAAAAGCAGTTGAGGGAAATTTGATATTTTTTGAATACGCCGGGGATTTGAGCATCAGCGCTGATTTGTCGAATGAGCTGTCTTATTTGTATCCTGACAAATACGTTGTTGTTGCTTACAGAAACGGCGGGCTGGCGAATTTGTCTATTCGGGGTGCGGGTGTTAAGGCGATTTTGACGACGGTACTTGGAAAAGTCGGCGGGAGCGGAGGAGGGCATGAGAATGCTGTTGGAGCGAGAATTGGAATTAATGATTTGCCGAAATTTAAGGAGGAATTCAAGAATGAAATTAATGGGGGTTAAATTGATTGTTGGGGGAAGAGTGCAAGGTGTTAATTTCCGGGCGAATGTTTTTGATTATTGCCGAGCGATGGGCTTGACAGGGTTTGTTCGTAATTTAGGGGATGGTTCTGTTGAGATTGCTGCTTGCGGCTCCCGATTGGAATTGGAGAAGTTGATTGAGTGGATTAAAAAAAGTCCTGGGCTGAGCCGGGTTAAGGAGATTAATGTTAAATGGGGAAAGTGCGATGTTCGGTTTGAAGATTTTGAGATTAAGAGAGAAGGGAATTTTGTTAAGGAGCAGGCGAGGAATTTTAAGAATTTGGGGAAGGAGATTTTGAGGAGAGATTAATTTTTATTAATGGGGAAATAGTTAGTGTGACAATATCGAGAAATTAGCCTTCGGCTAATTTCCGAGAATTTTTGATAATTTGATTGATTGGATTAGAAATAATTGATATAAAAATTTTCGAGAACTTTACGGCAATAGAAATTTCCGAGAAGTTCATAGGATTAATAGTTCGTTGCTCCAAGATGATTAATTATTTTTGTTTTTTACGATGCCTTATTTTGCATAAAGTTTAAAACACTTGGTTTTAATTAATTGCCATGGGTTCAGACAAATTGCCTGCGCATGTGGTTATTATTCCAGATGGAAACAGGCGGTGGGCTCGGGCTCGCGGATTGAAGCCGTGGGAAGGGCATTACAAGTCAGGCAGTTATGACAATCTGATTTCTTTATTCAGAGAGGCAAAAAAATTGGGAGTTAAATATCTTTCAATCTGGGCTTTCTCGACGGAGAACTGGAAAAGAGACAAAAAAGAAGTAGATATTCTTTTGAACCTGACTCTGAAGCGAATCATGGATCTTGGCAAAGAAATTCACAAAGACAAAATCCGAATCAGGCATCTTGGAAGAAAAGACAGGATTCCTGCTAAACTGGCTCGCGAGCTTGAAAAACTGGAAAAGGAAACTTCGGGATATAAAGATTCTAATGTTCAGATTCTTTTAGATTATGGGGGAAGAGATGAGATTCTTCGAGCCGTTAATAAATTGGTTGAGAAAGGAGAGAAAGTTGACGAGCTGACGTTTAGCAAAGCGCTGGACACAGCTGATATTCCGGATGTTGATTTGATTATAAGGACTTCTGGGGAAAAAAGATTATCTGGGCTGATGCCTTTCCAAGGAGTTTATGCTGAGCTTTGTTTTGTTGACAAACATTTTCCTGACTTTAATGCAGAGGATTTGAGAACGGCGGTGGAAGATTTTGGGAAGAGGAAGAGGAATTTCGGCGGGAACTAGATAGGATGAATTAAATTCTTTTCGGCACGCATTTGGATTCGCAATTTCGTGTAGCGCGAATCTTATCTGTAAAATTCGCTCTTGATGCGTCGCAATTGGATTCGCAATTTCGTGTAGCGCGAATCTTATCTGTAAAATTCGCTCCGCGAATTTAGCGACGCATCAACTCCGCGAATTTGGCGTGCCGAACTAAAATATTTGAAGAAATATCCAGAATATAATCGCACCGCCGATAAGTATCGCGGCAATTATTAGAAGTTCTATTAAAGTGTTACTTATATCTTTATCTGCCATTTTGTCTTATGTTTTTTAATTCTGCTTTAATATCAATTAGCTGCTGGTGTATATTAAGTTTCTCTTTTAGTTTGTTTTGTTCTTTTTGTATATCGGATATTTTAATTTGTTGCATTGAGATAATTATGATTATGATGAATATGAATGTTATTGCGATTGATATTAATCTATATTTTTCGGAAATGAAAGTTATCACGATTGAAAGAAGAGTCAAAATTCCCAAAACAATATTTAATGTATTCGTTTCCATAATTTTTTATTCTGATTTGCGTTAATAAAGATTTATATACCTCGAAAAATCGGTTTTATTATGGACAAAGAAAAAATTGTTAGAGAGAATGTTTTTCGTGAAAGTGAAGAAACTAAAGGCATTGCTGTTCGAGGATATGATTTTGACGACGGAGTTGATTGGGAGAAAATTATAGAAAGTTATAGGAGCACTGGAGCGCAGGCGACAAATTTGTCGACGGCAATTTCGATAGTCAATAAAATGATTTCTGAGAAAGCATTTATTTTTTTGGGTTATACTTCTTCGATGGTTAGTTCCGGGCTTCGAGATGTTTTCAGATATTTAGTCAAACATAAAAAAATTAATGTTGCTGTTACGACAGCCGGAGGGATTGAGGAGGACATAATCAAGTGCCTTGGTGATTTTGTTATTGGAGATTTTAGAGCTGACGGGGGAGAATTACGCGGCAAGGGCATAAACAGAATCGGAAATATTTTTGCCGCGAATAACAGATATATTGAGTTTGAAAAATTTGTCCAGCAGATTTTGCAGGAGATGCTGGATGAAAAAGAAATTTGGACACCCTCAGAAATAATTTGGAAGCTGGGGGAGAAGATAAATGACGAGAGTTCGATATGCTATTGGGCGTTTAAGAACAAGATAAAAATTTACTGCCCGGCGATCACTGACGGGGCTTTTGGAGATAATGTTTATTTTTTTAGATTGCAAGGAAAGGATTTGAAAATTGATATTGCCCGCGATGCTGAAGAATTTAATAATACCACGATTGGCTTGGCGAAGAGCGGATTGATAATTCTTGGAACAGGAATTGTGAAGCATTCGATTTTGAATGCTAACATGCTTCGCAACGGAGCTGATTACGCTGTTTACGTTAACACTGCTTCGGAATACGACGGCTCTGATGCAGGGGCTTTGCCTTCGGAGGCGGTTTCGTGGGGGAAAATAAAAGAGAATGCGGAGAGCGTGAAAGTTTTTGCAGATGCTACGATTGTTTTTCCGTTGATTGTTGCGGAGAGTTTTGCTAAAAATTAGTTTAAGAACATCTTTATTATAATAATCTTTTTATACTTGATTATTGGCTAAAAATCATGAGTAACTGTTTTGTTTTAAAAGAATGGATGGCAGAATTACCTTGGAAGCAACAGAGTGTAGTTCTTTCTTCTCTTAGGGGTCCAGATACCAGCCGTCCGGCAAGTGTTAAAATTCTAAATAGATGGTTGAGAGGAATTACTCAAAATAACGCGGATTCTTCTACAGATTATATGAAAAATTTAGCTCATCCTTCAGTTGGAGATTTGCAGAAAGATTTAGAATATTGCACGATGCATTATTATTGTCATTTGATGCACGCAATGGAAATAATCGGATACAATCATCCAGATAAAGAAATTGCAGAAACTGCAAGAGGATATTATGAAAATATGGTTCTTTTTCTTCATCTTAATCCCGAAACGAAAGAGCAGTTAAATAAGCGACTTGAGGATAAGATTAGCAGATAGAATAATTTTTATAGCTTTCTTTTCTTCTGATATAATGGAAGGAACGATAGGGTTAGAGATACATACTTATCTTGTTACGAAGGAGAAATTGTTCTGCAGGTGCGCTGCTAAAAGAGAGAAGAGCTTGATTGCGAATAGTTTTATTTGTCCGATTTGCACGGGACAGCCGGGAGCGAAGCCGATGCTTCCGAACAAGTCAGCTGTTGAGAAAGCTGTTAAAATTGCTTTGATGCTCGGATGCAAAATTAATGAAAAAATGGCGTGGCAGAGAAAACATTATTCGTGGCCGGATTTGCCGAAGGGATACCAGAATACTTTGTCTGGGCCGTATGCAACTCCTGTTGGTTCGGATGGGAAATTTTTGGGAATTGGAATTTGGGAAATGCATCTTGAAGAAGACCCTGCTGCGTGGGATCCTGAAACAGGGCGCGTAGATTATAATCGTTCGGGACTGCCATTGGTTGAAATTGTGACTGCGCCTGATTTTTCTACGTCTGAAGAAGTTAAAGAGTGGCTGGGAAAATTGCTGCATTATCTTAGATATTTGAAATGCGTTTCTTCTGACGCTGGAATTAAAGTTGATGTTAATGTTTCTGTCAAAGGCGGAGCACGAGTTGAAGTTAAAAATGTTAATAGCGTCGACAGCATTGTCAAGGCGATCGAGTTTGAGCTTGAGAGGCAGTCTCGGGAGAAGAGTGTTCAAGAGACGCGAAGATACGATGCTGCCAAAAACAAAACAATTGTGATGCGTTCGAAAGAAAATGCTGAAGATTACAGATTTATTTCTGATCCTGATTTGAAAGATATTATTCTGGACAAAAAATTTATTTCTGAAATTGAAAAGGCGATGCCTGAGTCGCCCGACGTTAAATTGAATAAGCTGATTAAGAAATACAAGATTGGAAAAAGCGACGCTGAAGTGCTGGCAAAACATTTGGAGATTGTTGAATTTTTTGAGAAAGTTGCGGAGAAAATCGACGGCAAATTTGCATTACATTGGATTACGGTTGAGCTGCTGAGGCATTTGAATTATAACAAAACTTCTTTGGACGATGTTGATATTAAAGTGGGAGATTTTGTCAAGCTGCTTGAGATGGTTAAGTCGGGAAGAATTACAGAATTGCAGGGCAAAGAAGTTTTGAACAGATTTTATCCTGCGAGTTTTGATCCCACTTTTGAAGTCAGGGACAAGATTTCTGACAGCGATAAATTGGAAAGCGTATGCAGGGATGTTATTCTTCAGGAGAAAGATGCGGTTTTGAAATACAAAAATGGAGACGAGAAAGTCTTGAATTTTTTGATTGGGCAGGTTATGAAGAAGACGGAGAAGAGAGCTGACTTTAAAGTTGTGAAGAAAGTGATTGAGGTGCTGCTGAAATAAAGGAGAAGAGATGATACAATTACCCATAATCGGCGCTGTGCTTGAAGCGAGCGGAATGATGTTTGAGAAGAAGATGCTCAAGCGAAAAAATTTGGATTACAAAAATTACACTGTGTTTGAGTTTTTGTCGATTGTTGCTGTGATGGTGACTTTCGTCTGGTTTTTTTGGAGAATTGACAGTGCTGCTTATTTGGCAAAGAATTTATTGATTTTCGGGGCAGTTGTTTTGTCGTCGGTATTAGCGAATTTGCTGGTTTTTTATTCTTTGAAAAGAGAAAAAATTTCAGAGTTTGAGCCGGTGTGGCTGATGCAGCCGCTGTTTACAATTATTCTCGCGTTTATTTTTTACAGCTCTGAAAGGAATTGGACAATTGTTATTTTGGCTTTGATTGCGAGTGTTTCTTTAATTGCCAGCCATGTGAAAAAAAGCCATTTTGTTTATGACAAGTATATGCTTGCGGTTTTAGCAGGCGGATTTTTCTTTGCTGTTGAATTGGTTTTGTCTAATTCAATTCTTTCTTACTACTCTGGATTTACTTTTTATTTTCTCCGGTGTTTTTTTATTTTGGCTGTGACGTTTATGATTTACCGGCCGACGTTTAGGGTTTTGAGCCGGAGAAATATCTGGATGTTTTTAGCGGTCGGGTTTATTTGGGTTTTTTACAGAGTAATAATGTATTATGGATATGAGAATTATGGAATTGTTTTTACTACGATACTTTTTCTTTTGTCGCCGGTTTTCATATTTTTATCTGCTATGATTTTTTTTAAGGAAAGATCTTCTTGGAGAAATATTGTTTCGAGCGCGGTGATTGTTGCCTGCGTGGCTGCTGCGATTTTTCTCGGGGAATAAGAAAGTTTGATTCGCTTTTGCTCAGGTACTCGCTAAGACTGGGGAAAGTTCGACTCGCTCGCATCGCCTCGAAACTCGGCGACTCGCATCGGCGAACAGAGTGGGCCCAGAAGGAATTGAACCCTCGTCTCAAGGTCCGAAGCCTTGCATTCTATCCGCTGAACTATGAGCCCAGATTAAGAGTTTGAGCAGGGTTAAAAAAGCTATGGTTTCGGATTTTTGATAAACTAAAAGTTAATTATTTTTTGTCTGCTGTTTTGATGAGCCAGTAAATTCCTGCGATTATAAGCACGACGACGAGAACCCAAGTTATCCAGCCGAAGAACATCATGCTGTATCCGTAACCACCCCCCATCATGCCCATCATTCCGTATTGGGCGAATTTGTTCGCAAAACTGAAACTAAAAATTCCTGAGAGAAGGAAAACTGCGATAGCTACGATTATTATAATTGCGAGGGTATTGTTTTTTATTTCCATTTTTATATTAGAGAAGTTTGATATAAAAGAGTTATGAAACATAGTTCCTTTTGTAACAATAAGATTTAATAAACTAATTTTCTAGGGAAAGGGATGACGGAGAAGAAAGACACGAAACAAAACAGAAACAGCAAAGAACTTTTGACTAAGCGAAGCGAGGATTTTTCGGCTTGGTTTTCAGAGATAGTCCAGAAAGCAGAACTTGCTGATATGAGATACAATGTCAAAGGGTTTTTAGTTTTTCAGCCTTGGAGCGTATTTTCTATGGAAAAAATGTATGACATCTACGAAGAAGTTTTGCAGAAAAAAGGGCACAAACCTTATTACTTTCCGACGTTAATTCCAGAAAAAAATCTGAAAAAAGAAAGCTCACATCTTGGAGGTTTTACTCCTGAAGTCTTTTGGGTTACTCATGGTGGGGAGACAGAACTTGATGAAAAATTAGCTTTGAGGCCTACTTCTGAAACTGTTTTTTATCAGATGTTTAAATATTGGATTAGAAGCTACAAAGATTTGCCTTTCAAGACATACCAAAGAGCAAATGTTTTTAGATACGATACTAAAGCGACTCGTCCTTTTTTGAGAGGGCGGGAATTTTATTGGATTGAAGCGCATTGCGCGCACGCTAGTTTGCAAGATGCTGAGAAACAAGTCAAAGAAGACATGGAAACTACAGAAGAAGTCATGCATCAGATTTTTGGCTTGCCTTTTATATTTTTTGAGAGGCCTTCATGGGATAAGTTTCCTGGAGCTGCGAGAACATTTGCTGCGGATGTTTTAAATCCAGATGGAAGAGTTGTGCAACAGCCGTCTACTCATTTTATCAGCAACGAATTTTCAAGGGCTTTTGATATAAGATTCAAGAACAAAGACGAACAGGAAGATTATGTTTACATAACGTGTTATGGGCCGGCGATTTCTAGGATTTTTGCAAGCATTGCTATTGTGCATGGCGACGATAAGGGCCTGAGGTTTCCTTGGAAAATTGCACCTTTGCAAGTTGTTATTGTTCCTGTCAGCGATGATGAAAAGGTTGTTAAGAAAGCTAAAATGCTGGAAGAAACTGTTAAAAAAATTGCATCTGTTGAAGTTGATTTGAGTGAAAAAAGCGCTGGCGAGAAATTCAATTATTGGGAAATGAAAGGCGTGCCTGTGAGAATAGATGTTGGATTAAAAGACATGGCTAGCAAAAATATAACGGTGTTCCGGAGAGATTTGAATAAAAAAGAAATTATTAGCGAAAAGAGTTTAACTGGATATATTAAAAAAGTTGCTGACGAATGCGGGAAGAATTTGAGGGAACAGGCAGATAAATTATTTGAAGGAAAAATAAAAAATGTCAAGAATCTTGAAGAGATGAAAAAAGTTATCAAAGACGGAGGAATTGCGCGGTGTGGCTTTTGTTCTGTTGGAAAAGACGGAGAAAAGTGCGCTGGAGTTATTGAAAAAGAAATTGGCGCTGAAGTCAGGGGAACAAGGCTTGATGAAAAAGAGAAACCTAACGGAGAGTGTGTTGTTTGCGGCGAGGAAGCAAAAGAGATTGTTTATGTTGCGAGGAGTTATTAGATAAATTTTTATAACTGGTTCTTTTTAGTTTTGGATGGCGGAATTGAATTTTAATCTTGGGGATTATGTCAGAATAAGACTGGCGTTGAAAGAGCTTGAAGGGAGAGTTTTAGAGTCGACTGATAGTTCTGTTTTGCTTTTGAAATTAAATTCAGGATATAATATTGGGATTTCGAGGGATAATATTCTGGCGGGAAGGGTTTTGCGGAAATTTAAAGAGGATGCGAGTACGCAACCTGCGTTTTCCAAGCAAGTTGGAAAAGAAGAGGAGACTGAAAAATTTGAACCAAAGGAAGACGGAGAGAAGAAGAATATTGGATTGATAATTACTGGGGGGACGATTGCTTCCAAGCTGGATCCTAAAACTGGGGGAGTAAAACATTTAGTTGATATTTCTGAGTTCGCTAAATTTTATCCGGAGTTATTTAAGATTGTGAATGTTTCGAAAATTGATGTGCCGTTTATGATTGCGTCAGAGTCGATGACGTCGGAGCATTGGATTAAGATTGCTTCTTCCTGCGAGAAAATGCTAAATGACAAAAATATTTCCGGAGTGATTGTCACGCACGGGACGGATTTTTTGCATTATACTTCTGCTGCGCTTTCTTTTATGCTTAGGAATTTGAACAAGCCGGTTGTTTTGACTTATTCGCAGAAAAGCATTGACAGGGCTTCGTCGGATGCAAATTTAAATTTGCAATGCGCTGCGCGGGCTGCGATTTCCGACGCTGCCGAGATTATGTTAGTCGGACACGCTAATTCTGATGACGATTACTGCCATGCTCTTTTAGGAACGAAAGTACGGAAATTGCATTCGTCGAGAAGAGATGCGTTCAAACCAGTTAATATTTCTCCGTTGGCTCGCGTTTGGGCTGACAGAATTGAATGGCTTCGCGAGTATAAACCACGAAATGACGAGAAAGTTAAATTAGATACTGAGTTTTCTGAAAAAGTTGGACTGATAAAATTTTATCCAGGACAGGATTCTTCAATCTTAGATTATTATGCTTTGAAATATAAGGGAATTATTATCGAGGCTTCTGGACTTGGGCATCTGCCTGTTTCTGAATCAAGAGATAATTGGATTCCCAAGCTGAAAAAACATATTCGGAATGGGCTGGTTGTTTGTGTTGCTTCGCAGACGATTTTTGGGAGGGTTGATGGATTAGTTTATTCTAACGGGCGGGAGCTGCTAGACGCGGGAGTTATTTTTCTTGAAGATATGCTGGCTGAAACTGCTTTTGTTAAATTAGGATTTGTGCTGGGGCATTATGGATGGAAAGGGAATGTTCGCGAGAAGATGCTTGAGAATTTTTCTGGGGAGTTGAATCCTCGACTTGGCGGGGAGTTTTTGTAAGCGCTTAAAATATTCTGTTTTCTGGCCGCAATTAGACTCTTGTAAGAACCCTTCTCGGTTTCTTACCAACTTCCCCTTGCAATACGCTCAAGGCTGATACAATCGTGAGTCTTATCGGTAAAATTCGCTTTTGATGCGCCGCAATTGGACGCACAATTTTGTTTGGCTGTGCGTCTTATTTGTAAAATTTGCTCCGCAAATTTGGCGGCGCATCAACTTCGTGAATTTTCCGCGCGCTGAATTTTCTTTTAAAAATCTTTAAACTTTCGCAAGAAATCCGTCCTCTTTTAAGGGACGGATGAATTGCGCCGCAATGTATTTATTTCTAAATGTCTTGCTTTGAATGAGCTTGTTGT
>JAGVXA010000021.1 GCA_018304025.1 Candidatus Pacearchaeota archaeon
AAAAAAATATGTCCGGAATCAAGGCAGGGACGCGAGCCAGTTAATGATTCACGAATTTATTTGATACCCCGCAGCTTGCTGCGATTGGGTTCTTCATTTTTTCTTCTAAAAATTTCTAAGTATCTGCAAGTTGCATCTTTCTCAGGAACAGGCATCTTGTAGCCAAATTCAAATTCTTCTCCTCTTCCGATATCTAAACCATTTTCTCTTAATGCATCCACATACTTTTCTAATCTTCTTGTATCATTGGGATGAACATTTCTGCCAATGAAAGAAAAGCCCAGTTTCCAGAATTCCCCAATCTCAAACTTTAATAATAACTCAGCTGCTTTTGCGGGCTCTGCTTCATTTTCAGTAACAATATCTCTGCATAATCTTCTTTCTCTTAACTGAATTTTCATAAAAAGCGAAAAAAGAGTATTTATTTAAACTTTCCTAAAAATTCAACTAATTCTAATTCATTGCCATAACCAGATTTGTTATTGGACTGTAAACTTCCGGACCCGCGTAAGACCGTTCCACAAGCATATCAGAAAAAAGCACTTTAATAGTCGAAGGAGGCAATTCTTTTAGTTTAGAAGCCAAATAACTTCTTCTTAACTCACTAAATGAAAAACCAATTCTTCTGGCTAATTTGTCAATTCCTGTATCGTTTGTAAGAATGCTTACATCTCTCCTATAGCTTAAAACAAAAGCCGCAGCAACAATTTTTGCGTCAGTATTTAATTTATTCCCCAATAAAAGAGGATTTTTTCGAGTAGATTCTCTCTGCCTCTCCACTTCTTTTCTTAAATCTTTAGAACGCCTGTCAGCTTCATCAAAAAAAAGTTCATACAATTCTCTTTCTCTATCATCAAAGGTATCTCTCGGGTCACTATCTCTTAATTGACGAACAAACCCATAAAGCACATTGCTATAATCCAATAAACCTTCAATTCTATCGTCATTATCAGAAGACCATCTATTTCTCCTCTTGTCAATATGTTTATCGAACGCTTTCTTTCTGCCTTTCAAAAAAGATACATGTCCGTTTAATTGGTTAAGTCCTGTATTCAATTCTTCCTCAACTTCTTTGATAACATGCACTCTGTACGAATTGCAGATTTCAACTAAATCGTTCAATGTCGAAACTTTTTGCTCAACTAATCCTGCTGGAATAAGTCTTAAATCACGAACTCCTCCATAAAGAATTCTTAAAATATCGTCGTCATTACCCGAAGGATCGCCAGAGACTAAAGAAGTATCCAACAAGACTGTTTCTCCGTTCAAATTGCTTTTTATGTGTTCTAGCATAGACTTAAGAAAATAGCGCGTTTAAAAACTTTCCTAAAAATTATTTCATCTTCTTCCCAATTTCTTCCAAATTCTCAATCATATACCTGTGCAAATTCTCAATAATTATCCCCTGCATCTCTTCCTTCAATCTTCCGTGGCATTTGTCCAAATCTTTCTCAGGATAACCCACAAAACCTTCGGGATAAGAGCAAATCATTTCGTAATTCTGCAAGCCCTCCATATTTAATTGCCCTGCTTTAACTTGCAATAGTTCAACATTAACTAAGCAATTCCCTTCTTCATCCCCTAAAATTTTATAATCCCAAGTCGCTTCTTCAAAATCATTTGTATATCTCGCTTTGTCGCACTCTTTCATAGCTGCCTGAAAGCACGCCAAATCCCCGCAAGTCTCGGTGTAAAAGAAAGTCATCTTCACAGCCAAGACAACAAAAACCAAAGCCAAAGCCAAAAATACAATCGACCATTTTCCAAATCTAAATTTCTCCGGAACTTCAACTTTCTTCCTAAGAAAACTAAAATCCGTAACCTCTTCTTTTACCATATCTATCCAAATTAATCGAGATATATAAATTATTTGTTAGCACAATAATCCTTAAATAGAATTTAAATGACAAATTAAAATGATAACTTCAATAGAACAATTGAAAAAATCTGATAAAAGAGTTCTTTTTGTAGTTGAAGAAGAGAGAGGATATAGAGCAGAAGGGCTCGCAGCTGTCGGATGCAGAAATAATGGGAAAAGCAATACCTTTGTTAGAAAAGTTTTTTCTTCGCTTAGCGGGTTGGTTGAAGGCGAAATAAGAAGACTAGTCTCGGAAAGGCGATGTCAAGGATACGATTCTCCAAATCCAAAAGAAAGCACTTACCTCGAAAGAGAAGAGGAGGAAGGAGTTACTACCTTTGTCAGAATCAATTATCAAAAAGTAGATGTCGAACCTAAAGAATTAATTCAAGTCGGCCCTAGAATTTGTTATAAAGGTCTTCCAATAGAAGACTAATCAAAGACTAATTATTATCTAAATTTTATTTATCAAATTCAACAAACCCGCAGAATTTTCTTCATCATAATTATTCTTCCCTCGGCGCAAATGGGAAAGTGCGAAGCACGGATTTGCGCAATTTATAAAAATTATAATCTAATTACAAAATAAAGTTTATATGCGAAGATTTATATTGCCTCAACTATTATTCTAATAATGCTTAAAAAGATTTTAAAAAAGAAGCAAATCGGATTTTTGTGTTGGGGCATAATAATATTTTTGCTTTTATTAAACTTTCTTTTCAAATCCCTTATGATGATATCAATCTCGCTTTTGTTTATCTCTATTTGCTGGATGTATCGCCTTAAAAAAGATAAAAAAGCGGGAGTTGTTAATACCTGGGATGCAAGTATTGGGAAAGGAATTTGGTGGAAAGTTTACAAAAAAAATAATAAATCAGATTTCTATTGGTTCTATTATATTAATTGGATTGTTGGATTAATTTTATTTCTCTTAGGAGCCGTTGGCATAATAAAAATATTAATCAATGTTATAGTTTTCAAAATTTTCTATTAATCAAAGACTAATTATCTCAACCTTCGACTCCCCAACATTCCCAAATCCCGTCGCAGCCAAATATCTTACTCCGTTCTCATCACAAGCGCTGATAACAGAAGAAGCAGCAGTCCCCTCGACAATCACAGCAAAAACTTTCTGCCTTGTCATCCGAATGCTTTTCGCCGCCTCTTTCAAGCTCGCTTTTCTTATAACATCCAAATTCGCGTCAAGCAAAAAAACACCTCTGTCTTCTTTCAATCTTCCGTGAATTTCTCTTATCTTCGCCTTTGCGTCTCCGGCAAATTCCTGCTTAATCTCTTCAACTTCCCTGATTGTTTCAGAAACTTCCGGACGCGCATCAAGTGTTATTCTCTCCCTTCTAAGAAATTCCTTGACATCAACTTTTCTGCGAAGAGCAATCAAAATTTCCTTTCCAGTTAATTCCTCTACTTCCTTTCCGTCGGGAGCAGAAGTAACATATTTTATATCCGCGTTGCTGATTACATTTTTAGCGATTAATCTTCCGCCTCTGTCGCCGTCAATAAAAAGAGTTAATTCTTTTGTCCTCCCTAATTCAGCAATTGCACGAGGTAACTTCGTTCCATCCATTCCAATTACATTATTAACTCTGTTTCTCAATAAATTAACAACATCAGCTCTTCCTTCGACAACAATTACTTCGCTTCCAGAAATATTCCCCGCAGGCAGTTTCTCGTCGCCGTATTCCTGAATCCTGTCAGCTCTCGTGTCTTCTTTCAAAGAGTCAGACATTTCCTTGAAACTGTCTCCGCTCCCAATTCCTTCCATTAATTTCTTAGCTCTTTCCATAATGTAATCTCTTTTGCTTCCTCTTACGTCTTCAATTTTGCTGATTTCAATTTTCGCTTCAGTCGGCCCGATTTTGTCGATTGTTTCCAGGGCAGCAGCAACCAAAGTTGTCTCGCTTTTATCCAATGCAGAAGGAACACGAATTTCTCCGACGCTTTTTCCGTCGACAGTTTCCAATTCAACTTCAATTCTTCCAATTTTCCCTTCTTTTTGAAGTTCTCTCATTTCCAAATCTTCGCCAAGCAAACCTTCGGTTTGCCCAAAAATCGCTCCGATAACGTCGGGCTTTTCCAGCGGCCCGGCTGACTTGAACGATGCGTAAATCATGTACTTTATTGATACTGGACTTATTTTTGCCATTTCTGTTTCTCTTAAGACATTTCGTCTTTATTCGAAGAAAGAAGTCGTAATACGTCAATGCGCAATAGCGCGATGAATATGAAGTGATGTAATATCCACAATTACTTCTTTCTACAGTTAGGAAACTAAAATTTCCTATTTAAATGTTTGCCTCTTTCATTTTCAAGGCATAAGAAAAAGTTTAAATAACATACATATCAGCTAAAATAATCATGGCGAAAAAATATTGCGATCAATTAGACAAAGAAACCATAGCAAAGCTAGAAAGAGTTATGGATGTGGTTTGTATAAATACTTATTTCAGAGATAGATATTTCAAAGGAACAACTATTTATTTAGGTAAAATGAAGGCTAGTGTTAGCCTTTCTGACAGCGATTCTCTTGAGTTTGTGGTGAAAGGCACAAGAGTACGTGTAAGTTGTGAAGAAGAAACTGTGGATATATATAAAAATGATCTTCTATTAAAAGACCAGAAAGTTCTTGCCCAGGCTTGTAGGATAACAGACCAGATTGTCTCAAAACTCTATAGTGATGTTGTCGAGGCTCCTGTAAGAGGAGCGCTCTCAGACCTAGGGGCTAAAGCTTCTCAATAATTTTATATACCTCCCCATTCTCAATTATCTATGAAAATCCTAACCCTGCACTGCGATTACATAAAATTCAAACCATTAACAAAAGCAATTCAAAAAGCAGACGAACTCTCCGATAAAAATCAAGTAGAAGTCAAAGAACCTCTCGTAGTCCTAATAGCAGTTGAAACAGGCGACGCAGAAGCACAAGTCAATCAATTAACAGAAGCAGTAGAAAAAACAGCAAACGAAGTCAAAGCAAAAAATATCGTCTTGTATCCTTACGCTCACTTATCTTCAAAGCTGGCAAAACCCGAGCACGCGCAGTCAATCCTCCAAGAAGCAGAAAAACGCCTCTCAAAAAAATTCAAAGTAACAAAAGCTCCTTTCGGCTACTACAAAGAATTCGAGCTGAAAGTCAAAGGGCATCCTCTCTCAGAATTATCAAAAGAATTTACAGCTTTAGTCGAGAGCAGGGGACATGACGTCGAGGATTACAAGCCAGAACAACTTCTAAAAGAAATTTCCAGATCAAAACTAGACACTTCAAAATTAAAAGACAACGACCACAGAATATTAGGACAAAAACTAGATTTATTTTCATTCAACGAAACAGCCCCTGGAATGGTTTTCTGGCACAACAACGGCTTGATAATCTACAACGAATTAATAAAATTCGCGAGAGAACAAAACGCAAAAGCAGGCTATCAGGAAATTTCAACTCCTCAAATATTAGACAAGCGGCTCTGGCAAATTTCAGGACACTGGGAAAAATACAAAGACAATATTTTCCTGTCAAAATACGAAGACAAAATCGTCGCAGTCAAGCCGATGAATTGCCCAGGCGGAATGCTCGTCTACAAAACCTCTACAAAATCTTACAAAAATCTTCCATTAAGAGTCGGAGAATTCGGAACAGTTCACAGGCAGGAATTGTCAGGAGTTTTAGCCGGCTTGTTCAGGGTAATCAAATTCACGCAGGACGACGCCCACATCTTTTGCACCGAAGAGCAGTTAGAATCTGAGATAATAAAAATAATGAATCTTGTAGATGTCTACTTCAAGACTTTCAATCTCCCATACCATGTAGAACTTTCAACCCGCCCTGAAAAAAGAATTGGCGACGACAAAATCTGGGACAAGGCAGAAAAAGTTTTAGAGCAGGTTTTGAAAAAACAAAAAGTAAAATACAAAGTCAACAAAGGCGACGGTGCATTCTACGGCCCTAAAATCGACTTTCACGTTAAAGATTCTTTGGACAGAACGTGGCAATTATCAACTATTCAAGTTGACTTTGCAATGCCTGAAAGATTTGATTTGGAATATATCGACAAAAATAATTCAAGGAAAAGGCCAATCATGCTTCACCGCGCAATCTTCGGTTCAATCGAAAGATTCATCGGAATTTTATTAGAGCATCTCAACGGCGCCCTCCCCGTCTGGCTCTCCCCAACCCAAGTCAGAATAATAAATTTCACAGACAAGAACACAAAAGCATCAGAAAAAATCTTAGACGAATTAAAAAAACAAATCCCTAATCTGAGAGCAGACATTGATTTGGAATCAACAACAGTTTCAGACAAAGTCCGGAACGCAGAACTTCAAAAAATACCGTATATAATTGTAATCGGCGACAAAGAGGAAAAATCAAAAACATTAGCAGTAAGGATGCGCGGAGAAAAGCCAAAATTCGGAATCAAGCCCGAAGATTTTATTAGAGAGTTAAGAGAAAAAATAGAGAAAAGAATATGAAATTCGAATATGACAAAACAGTAGATGCAGGATATATCTATGTAGCAGACGATATAGCCGAAGGCGAAGCAGTTAAAACTATTCAGTTAAATGATAATATAATTCTTGACTTTGATAAAAACGGAAAATTATTGGGAATAGAAATACTTGATGCAAGCAAAGTATTAAACAAAAACGTTCTTTTGCAATCTGAATAGAAAAAACTAACAATTTCTTCTCTTTCCGTCTGAAAAATCAAACGACAGAATTCCGGATGTTAATAACTTATGTTCGCACGCTTCAGGATGAATGCAAGGGTCAGAAACTTCAACTCTTTCCAGCCCACTAGTAAATTTAAGAGAATGTTGGTATCTGCAACAACTTCTTCCGTTATTTCTCCCTCTATAAACGATATAAATACAACTTGCACTGCAAACCGACTCAGATTCAACATCCATATAATTTTCTTTAACCTATCATTTTTAAATATTCATTCTCTCCAGAATAATCTAAAAATATATAAACCTCTCAATTTATCTAATCCAGTAAAAAAGAGTATCCTAACATGAAACTAAAACCCTACGTCGAAAAACTTGAATCATCAAAAGAGTATGAAACATTCAGGAAAGAAAACAAAGACGCTTTTGTCGTCGCTGGTTTTTTCGTGATCGACTTCGAGCAGGGCAGGCACATTCACCAAATAGATTTCTACGCTCCCAAATCAAAAAAAGTAGCGGCATTTACTCTGGACAGCAAAGTAACTCTCCAGCTTATGAATTTAATGGGCAAAAAAATTCCGGAAGAATTGGACATAGATACAAAAATAGATTTAGACGCGCTCAAAGGAATTTTAACAGACGAAATGAGAAACCGGAATATAACAGAAGAAATAACAAAAATGATTGCAGTAATCCAGACAGTCAAGGGCAAAAAAATCTGGAACGTCAACTGCGTTCTTTCGGGGATGGAAATTCTAAAAGCCCACGTCGATGATTCGTCAGAAACAGTTCTGAAGCTCGAAAGAGTTTCAATGACAGATTTAATCAAAAAAATTCCCAAGCAGCTTCAGGCAGCGCCGAATAAAAAGCCGACAAAAGAAGACGCAAAGCAGGCGCTTTCGCAGCTTCAGAAAATGGAAGAGCAGATACTAAAAGAAAAAGAAAGACTCCAGCAGGAGCTTCAGGCAGAACACAGCGAAGTTAAGAAGAAATAATGAACAGCGAAGAAAGAAAAAGATTTTTAGATAAATTAACAAGAATTTCAACAGCAAGAGGCGAAGAGCCAATCACTAAAACAATCCCCTTCGTCAACAGCGATGTCCCAAATTATCTAAAAAGATTGGACGAATTTGAAAGAAGTTCCAGAGATGTTGTTCTAACAGCTAATGTGTATGACACAGGAAGATAAAATTATTTAAAATTCAAAAGTCCATTTCCAGTATTAATAACCAAAACCGAATGTTTCTTAGAATCAAAACCAGAGTCAATTTTATTTAACCTATGAAGAATCGCAAATCCCCTAGCCCCACTCGCTTCAGCAGTAATACTGTTTTGTTTTAAAACTTTCATCGCATTTATAATTTCATCGTCGTCAACATGATAAACTAAATAGGGCTTGCGAATTCTTCCTTTCCTGTCAGTTTTATCATGTTTCGTCCAACCAGAACCCTTTTTCAAAAGAGATTCTGTATCAACCCAAATTGGTCCATATAACATTATGGCAATTGTTTCAGGGTTTCCTGAACTTACAGGAATCACCTTTGTTATTAATTTATTATCCTCGATATAATCTATTATTTCGTTGCATAATATCCCTGCCCCGAAAGGAACAATTACATAATCAGGGATTTTTTTAAGTTGTTCAATTGCCTCAATGATTATGTTAACATAGGCAGGGCGGTTAAGACCCTCAGTAATGTCTACAAATTTATCGAGAACTTTATGATTTTTCTTTGCAATTTTTTCTAAATCTTTTTCACGATAAATCTGTGCTTTAAGATCGATTTCAATAATCTCACAATTTTCTGAGATTTTTCTTAAAACCTCTTTTGCTGCGACAGTTATCCCTTCTGTATTAGGACCAAAGGGCTTGTAAACTATTTCTGGCGGAACAAAAGCAACAGCATTTACTATTTCTTTTTTATACAACTGATTCAGCTTTTTGCAGTAATGTCCCATACTAGACGCTGTATTTCCATAAGAAATTGACCCGAAAGTGATTTTATCAAAATTTTGATTATTATTTATCGCTTCTATTGTTGGACGAATCATTTCATAAGCCAACCTGTCTTTAAATGTATGAGTTGGATTTTTAGTTTCATCTTTCATGAAAAGGTTCGAAACTCCAAAAAGACTTTTGAGTTTAACAAGAGGCGTATTGCCAGGTTTCTGAATTTTTATTTTATTCATAGTTGTTTAAGGGTTTATTTATTTTTAAAATCTCTGTTTGTATAATGAATTCCCCATCAAGGCAATATTTTTATACCTCTCAACCCCAAATTTTAAATTAAGAAACCATTACAACAAAGCCTCGCCATTACCAATCACAACCTGCCCCTCGTAATTATTCCAAAGCGCCTCTGCAACAGCAAGAGAATCCTTGTCAGCATTCCTTAATATTTTATTCATATTTTTCAAAATTGCCCTCTTAGAATTTTCATTCGCCTCAGCCGCAGTTTTTCCTTTTATCAGTGAAATTGGCACAGCATTTGACGGTTCAAGAAAAAGTTTTGCAGTATTATCTTTCATCGGATTTCCCGCCCAAGTAATATCTGCATAAAATTGAAATGGCAGTTCATATCCAATAAAGCAACCTTCATTATTTATCGAAATAATTAATTTTCCCAAAGAAGCAGCCGCCTCGCATGCCCTCGCATAAGTAATCCTTCCAACGAGCAATTGTTCATTAACTCCTTCTGAAATTATTGCTTCCTTATCTTGTCCAAATATCTCCTTGGAATTTCCGTGTCCATTCATCACAACAAGAGAGTATTGAAGAGAATTCGCTACTTTTTCAAATGAAGATTTTGTTGCTTCTTTGTCAACGAGCGCTTTAACCGGCAGTAATTCTTTTTCAGCTTCTTTTATAACTTCTTTTGAAAACTGTGAAAAATATTCAGTAACATCATCATACCTTGGCATCGTTATTATCATTCCTTTTTTCATTCTGCAGAAATTAATGCTCTCGTTATTTTTCCAGTTGACTGTGCATGAAGAAATCTTAAATGAGATTTAATAATTTGTCTTCCCATTTCATCTCCTTTCTCGACGTGTTCTATCATTTCCTCCTTTGACATTCCCCCGAAAGATCCTATTGAAAGTCTCAGATTTGACGGAACCTGCGCATCAATCCGGGCAATAACTAGCTTTTTCGCTTCTTCACTCGTTTCAATCTCTCTTTCAGAATTAATTTTGTTTTTCATATTATTCCTACCGATTTTAAAGTTTTTAAAATCTTTTCTCCTAACTTTGTTTTATCTTTTATTTCTAAATATGCAGTATCCCACGTATAAGTTTTATTGTCAACTATTGCAATAATGTCGGCTCTCAAGCCCTCCGGTATTTCGGCATAAATTTTAAGAAATTTTTCTCTTTCGTTTTCCATAATCAATTTATGTTTTGCTTATTTAAATAAGTTATTATATCACAGCCCCTCCACCCATTCTAATTCTTCCCGCGAATTCTCCATTAAGCAATATTTTTATACCTCATTCCACTATCTTCTAAATGAAAAAATTGGTGTTAATTTTAGTCTGCACTCTATTGATATTAACATTTCTCATAGTCCAAAAAGTAACAAGTGTCGGAGGCGGAGAAGAAACACCAGGAACATCCGGAACAGGAGAAGTCAACATCACAGTTCTAAATCCTCCTTACGAAATAAACATAACCTCTCCCCTAAACACAACATACACAACAACGTCGCTGTATCTAAACGTAACCTCAAACTTCACAGCAAGCACATGGCGGTACAAGCTGACAAGAATAGACAACAACGAAGTAATCAACTCTTCAGTAATCTTTACCCCAAACACAACTTTAGTCGGAGTTTCCGGCTCAAATAATTTAACAGTTTACGCAAACGATTCTTACAACAGAACATTCACAGATGAAGTCATATTCTACGTCAACACCGCAAACCAGGCTCCGCAAATACAAAATTTAGCCAACGAGATATTTGTCTGCGAAGACAGCATTCTCTCAGGAAACAGTTATTTCAACGCAACAGACCCGGACGGAGATAACGTAACAGTGACTTTTAATCAAACAGACATTTTCTTTTTAGTAATCCCGAGCTCCCTTGTCCCCCCAGTGCAGGTAGAATTAGCGACGACAAGAGCAATGGCAAAATCAGACGTCGGAACACACAGAAGAATTGCGCAGGCGACAGATTCGTTGTTAGCAGCAACTCAGCAGACAAACATAACAGTAATAGCAATAAATCACGCTCCGGCGATAAGCGCAATTCCAACGCACACAATTTATATAAACACTACGCAGAACAATACATTTTATTATGGGATCCAAGTAACAGACACAGACCACGGAAACCAAACATCCGGAAACCACTCTTTCAGCGTATCCTTCCTCAACGGCAATCTTCCTCTTAACGCAACTCAGACAGGAATAATGAATTTCACTCCAAACAGCAGTCACGTCGGAAATTACAATATCTCAATTAACGTAACAGACAAAGGCTTGTCAAATCCCCACGCCCAAATACAAGCGCAATGCGGGCAGTCAGGCTTGAACATGTCGTCAAACATTACATTTCAATTAACAATTTCAAACCAAAGCACCACTCCTTATTTCACTTCTTACTACCCAACAAGCTTGACTCACACAGCGCCCGGAACGCCGGCAGTTTATTTCAACATCTCGACAAAAGACAATGAAACAACTCTTCCAGACGCGTACTGGTACGTTGATGGTGTTTTCAAAGAGCTTGACCAGTTAAGCAGCGTAAACGAGTTCAGTTACGATTTTAAGTGCGGAGTTTCCGGCGCATACACAGTAAAAGTAGAAATTACCGACGGAGTTTTCAACGACTCTCTGCAATGGAATTTAACACTCACGTCAGTAGCTTGCGCATCTGCTTCAACAGCAGGCAGTTCAGGCGGAGGCAGCAGCGCAGTAACAACAAAAAAAAGATGCAAAGAAAAATGGGGCTGTTTCGACTGGAAAAACTGCCAAAACGCCGAACGAACTTTTTTAATTGGATTGCTGGACAAATCCGAATACGATGAAATAAAGACCTCTTGTGAAATCAACGAGTGGGAAGATGACGCTTGTGGTTTTCAGCTAAGAGAATGTTTTGACGTAAACAAATGCACTTCTGTTCTCAATCGTCCAAGCCAAATGCAGGAATGCTATTTCACAACAAATCCAAATTGCGGCGACAAAATAAAAAACTGCCACGACGGAAGTTGCGAATTGCTGATTGACTGCGGCGGCCCCTGCAAGCCCTGCCCAACTTGCACCGACGGAATACAAAACCAGGGAGAAGCAGAAACAGATTGCGGCGGCCCCTGCGGCGTTTTCTGCTCGCCGGAAAAACCTCTTATCGACAAATCAATAATCAGGTTCTTATTGTATTTAATCTTAGCAATTCTCATCATCATTTCAATAATTAAATTAATAAAAATTATAAAAAACAGAAAAAAACTTCGGGAAACAAATAAATCCGCATTGAAAATTCTCTTCTTTTCAGTTTTAATAATTTTCCTGGCAAGTTTAACAGCAGCAGAATGTTTCCCCGAATATCAGTGCGGGGAGTGGAGCAGTTGCAACAACAGTTTCCAATTAAGGATATGCGAAGACAAAACTTGCAGCAATCCCGACTTGATAGAGAGGACAACTTGTATCGCTTTGGTGAATATTCCGGAAGACAGGCAAATAGGAACTACTTGGACATACGTGGAAGAAATAAATAAAACCCAATGCAAGTCTCAAATTCAGTGCAGCCAGTGGTCAGATTGCACATACGCAGAAAAATTTGCAAACATACTAAAAGAAACAATAAATTACGGGGGGCATAGGGAAAGAACTTGCGAAGATCTTGCGGGCTGTATTCCAATATTTACAGAAAGAGGGCAGTGCGGAGAATTCTCTCCGGTAATTTTGGAAAAAACATACAGAGAAAATAAAACATTTTTGCTAGCCTCCGACGCAATTTCAAAACAGCCGATATCAGAAATAAACTTAGACTCTTGGAAATCGTCTAAAAGACTGGACATAGTTTTCACTCAAAAAAGAACATCTGTTCCTGCCGATTGTTTTGACGGAGTAAGAGGCAGCAGCGAAGAAAATATCGATTGCGGCGGCGAATGCAAGCCATGCAAGGAAGTCAAAACACAACTTCCAATAATGAAAATAATTTTAATATCTTGGATTCTCGCCTTCGCATTTCTGCTCGCCTTTCTTCTCCAAACTCTCCCAATCAAAAAAATTTATTTTAAATTCAGACAATTAAATTTTAATACTTAAAAAAACAAATATGAAAATGAAAAAAAAGAGGACATCGAATTTCAATTCTATTTTTGTGTCTCTGATAGTTTTAATCTTATTTGCGGTTTTAGTTGCTGCTGCTGTACCAACCTTCAGTATTTCGGAAACGAATTCTACAGTTACTGAAGATGTTTTATTTACATATAACTTTACAGCAAATGTAACTTGGGATGGCTCATACTCTCCAATGGTCTTCTCAATCAGTGAAATTAACTCAGACTCTCACACATCAACAAATGCTTCGGATTATTATTGGATATCAATTAATTCATCCAGTGGAGTTATGACGATTAACTCAACGTTAGATAACGAAACAGGAAATCTAAACATCAGCGTTTATGTTAAAAATAGTAATTCTCCTCCAGGCGGAACAACAGACAGATTCTTCTTCAACATCTCCTCCATAAACGACAAGCCCAAATTCCAAAACCTCGGCGCAAACAGAACATTAGACAAATCTCTTTTTAGCTTGATGCTCTACGCAACCGACGAGGAATTAGACAATAATTTCACATTTAATGTCAGTGTCAAGACCTGCCCTGGCGGCGGAACAGCTTGCCAGTTGTTTAACCTAACATACTTCAACGCAACAGCAACAAATATTTCTTTCACTCCGTCAATAGAACAAAACGGAACCTTTGAAATAAATTTCTCTGTAAAAGACAACCGAAGCTCCGGCTACTATTCAGAATATTGGAACTGGACAATCGCTTGGAATTACGATCCTTATTTCACATACGTCTGCAATAATGAAAGAGATTCAGCAGTTGAAAATACAGAATTCACCTGCTGGGTAAATGCATCAGACCCCGACGAAACAACAAGCTTGAATTTCACGGCAAATTACACCTGGCTCACATTCAACGGCACAACACTTTCAAGCACAATTAAAATTCCATTAACAGCCACTAACGCTTCAGCATTGGTGAATTTCACGGCAAATGATTCAATGGTCGGAAACTGGTCAGTAAATATTTCCTTGGCAGACACGTCATCCTTAACCGGAAGAAATTCAACACTGGTTTATTTTTATGTGTCAAATGTCAACGACACAGTATATCTGGATGAAATAGCAAACCAGACATCATACAACAGCTCAACATTTAGCATTTATTTTAACGCTTCCGACGAAGACAATCTCGTCCCGGACAAAAACGTCTTTAACGAAACCTTGGAATTCTATACAAATAACTCAAACTTTTCTTTCGTAAGCAGAGAAGTCATTTCAGGAACAAACATAACGCAGGCAAGATTCACTTACAACGGAACGCAAATGGGCGCGGGAAATTACACAGTAAAAGTTTGGGTCAACGACTCAAATAATTTCTCCTCTTCAATGCAAATATTTACAATTCAAATTTTAGCAAACACTATGTCAGTCTGGGGAGTAGTCGAAACAAATTACTCTTTGGTTGAAAATACGAATTTCTTCTTAAACTTAAGCTCGAATGTCACAGACGCGGACGTCGGTGACACAATAACTTTCTCCCATTCAAACGACACAAGTTTCGCGTCTTTCTTGATAAACGAGACAACAGCAGTAATTAATTTCACCCCAACAGACGCGGACGTCGGGCACCACATAGTTACAATAACAGCAACCGACGGCAAAACACCAATATCCTTAGATTTCAATTTTACAGTAAACAATACAAACGACAATCCGATCATAGACGAGCCGCTGACAACTTCGCCCGCCGGAGCCAGAATAGACAGCGCTTCAAACATGAATTTTACAAAAAGCTCCGCATCAACAATAACTCTCGAAGTATGGGATGGAGATTTAGCAATTCCGTCGGGGCAAAGCTCTTTTTACAGCGAAAATTTAACTCTTAATTTGACAATTGCGGGGCCAAATTCCGCGTTATTTTCTTTTGGAAGCCCGCTCGCAATTACCGGAAAAACAAACAAAACAAGATTCGTCGCTTCGTTTACTCCAACTTCTACCGGAGATTATAATATTACAATAAACATAACAGACGCAACTAATTTGTCAGACATGATACGATTTAATCTTTCAGTTTCGCAAGGAGCAGTAGAAACAGTCACAACCACGGTTCCGACTTCTGGTGGCGGCGGAAGCGACGACATTCCAGTCGCGCTAAAAATAATAATCCCTGGTCCAGTCTCCTCAAAAAAACGGGACAAAATAATATTGCCGGTTCAGTTATACAACAGCGGGAAAACAACGCTCAGAGAAATAGTTTTGTCAGGCAAGGTTGCAAAAAACGGAATTTTAAGAAACGAAATAATTGCTTCTTTTGACCAGTCAACTTTCACTTCATTAGCAGTAGGCGAACGCAAAAATCTTACTTTGATTGTCGACGTCAACACAGAAGAAATTGGATTGTACGAAGTGACAATAAACGCTTCAGTAAAATCCCCAAAATACGAAGACTGGGGAAAAATTTATCTGACAGTTGAAGAAGGAGAAAAAATAGAAGAAAAATTAGTATTTACTGAAGAATACGTAATCGGCAATCCCGAATGCGCGGAATTAAAAGAATTAGTTGACGAAGCAAAAGCCCTTGCAGAAAGAGGAGACACAGAAGGCGCAGCAAGAAAATTAAATGAAGCTCTCGAAGCCTGCAAGCAGGCAATTTCGCAAAAATCAATTCTCACAGGATGGACATTAAAAAGTTTCGAAGAAAACGCGATAAGCTACACTGCAATTGGAAGTTTAATCGCCGCAGTTTTGGGCTTTGCGTATTATCAGTATCGGAGAATCAGATTGAAACGGGAAGTTCTAACAGGTGTTAAAGAAAATATTTCCTAAATTTATTTATCACATATTCACTCACAACCCCCTCACAGGATTTTCTTCCCCATAATTATTTCCCAATCTTATTTTCAACTCACAACTTGCCAGAACCCCTCCTCACTAATTATTCCCCTCCCCAAAAAACCCCCAACCCTTTCATTAAATTTCACATCCCGCCGAACCCTCCTCACTAATTATTCCCCTCCCCAAAAAACCCCCAACCCTTTCATTAAATTTCACATCCCGCCGAACCCCTCCTTCCCCTCCCCAAAAAACCCCCAACCCTTTCATTAAATTTCACATCCCGCCGAATCCCTCCCCCCGCAATAATTAATCCCCCCAAAGAAAACCTTTATTAATCTCTTTTCTTTAAGCATCTTATAAAAAAGAGGCAATATGAAAAAGCAAAAATTAAAACCTAAATTAAAAATCGTAGAAACTCCGGATTACACGCCCGCAAATTCAAAAGCCAGCCCCGAGGAAATCAAAGAAGCAGTAGAGCAGGTTTCAGCGATGAAAAAAGAAATTGCAAGAGTCTTCATCGGGCACGAAGAAGTTATTGAATCATTGATGAGAGCGCTGTTATGCGACGGTAATGTTCTATTAGAAGGAATTCCTGGAATCGCAAAAACTCTCGCAATCAAAGCGCTGGCCCAAGTAAGCGGGTGCTCGTCAAAAAGAATTCAGTTCACAGTTGACTTGCTTCCAACAGATATTACAGGATTGACAACCTACACCCCTGGAAAAGGATTTGAAATAGTCCGCGGCCCAATTTTCGCAAATTTCATAATAGCCGACGAAATAAATCGTTCCCCACCAAAAACGCAATCAGCGCTGATAGAAGCAATGGAAGAAAAACAAGTCACCATCGGAAAAGAAACATTCAAGCTCCCGTCTCCTTTTTTTGTTATGGCTAACCAGAATCCTCTTGAAAACGAGGGAGTTTACACCTTGCCCGAAGCGCAAGTCGACAGATTCATCTTTAAAATTATATTCAGTTACCCAAAAGAAGAAAACGAAGAAAGAATAATGGAGCAGAACGTTGCTTTCAAAAAATTTGAAGAATACAACTTAAAAAAACTTTCCTCTCCGGAAGAATTGAAAAAAATGCAGCGGCTCGTTCACAAGATTTATCTTGACAAGAAAATAAAAAAATACATTCTAAAAATAATCAAGAAAACAAGAGATAAGGATTTCAAATACGGAGAATTTATCGAACTCGGCGGCTCGCCGAGAGCAAGCATAAATATTTTCATCGCGTCAAAAGCAGAAGCTCTTTTGAAAGGAAGGGCGTTCGTTATTCCAAAAGACGTCGAGACAGTGGCCCCCGACGTTTTAAGGCACAGGTTAATTCTCTCTTACAAAGCAATGGCAGAAAACGTAACTTCCGACAAAATTATCAAAGAAATACTTTCAATAGTAAAGCCCCTCTAATAATAATTTAGTAAAAAATTATCTATCAACTTGTAGTTAAAATTTACAAAAACTTTTAAATAGGATGCAAAAATCACAAAGTCATGCGTTCGAATCAAAATACTCGGTATAAAATTCTCACAAAAAACCTCTTGTTAGTTTTAATCGTCGGATTTACAGCTATTTTTTGTCTGTCTTATGTCGCAGGAGAAGACACTTCTTCGTTGGATATTTCATCAACAGAAATTATTTTTCCCAAAGACCATCCAGGTTCAACCGTGTATTCACAAACAATTTACATAACTAATGACGACTCTGTCAAAACAATTTCAATTTTAGGAGATGGATTTTATGACTCTGATACTTCGGGGGCGCAATGTCCTTTAACCAATAAGATATATTTAACAAACTTCGCTTATTACGCAGAAATTGGCGGCTACTCAACACTTCAAGATCCTCGCGCAGATGAAGAAGGTTACATCTCAATACCTGATGCATTTAAACTAGAAGATAAGCAAGAATTAATACTAAACCATCCTTTACTAAATAACGAAATAGCAAGCATTAAGTTTAGACTTTCAATTCCAGTTCCATGTTATGGTGGGTTTGATTCAGGAGACATCTTTCTTTGGTTTGAAGATGAAAATGGAGAGATAATTAGTAAAAGTTTAGGATTACAAAAACCAGATTTTAACGAACCCCCACATATCTTCAAATGCGGCAATGTTTCATTCATTGAGGATTGCGTCGAGGAGGGTAGAATTTCTGGTTGCAATGACCCTCTAATAGAAAGAAGAACCAATTACTGGGAAGAATGGGGCAAGATAAATAGTTGGAAATACTTATTTGAAGGGGAACAAATACATTGGGATGTTCTTGTTATGGACTATAACAGAATAGAAAACTTAGAAGGAGTTTATGGAACAATCGGCAGTATGAAGGGTCCTGGAAACGATATTGAAGTTGAATGCGAACCTTCAGAAAAAGTGATTCCATTAGATTCCTGTGAACTTGGAGAATTTGAAGACGAGATAACTTCGTTCAATCCAAGAACTATGAAGTATTATGATTGTCTGTTTACAGTTGAAACACCAGATAGTATGGAAGGATTTTACTGGACAACTATTGAGACAGAAGATATGGAGGGGTTTAGAGCAGCAATGGACGAAGGCGAATGGATATTTGCCAATCCAGTGATTTCCTTATCAATCAACGACTCAATAAAATTTGAAAATCTCACTCCGGGAAAAACAGCATACTCAAACGAGATAACCCTAAGCAACGACGTTGAAATGGGAAGCGGAGTTATTTTAGACATGTTCATCTCAGGCACAGACTTTTACTCCGCAGAAGAATTTTCATATTGTCCTGAAAAACAAAAACTAAATTTAAGCAGGTTCAGCTATTACGCAGAAAACGGAAACTATTCAACTTTAAACGATTTAGAAATCGGAAGAAGTAATTTTTCGTGGCTCCAATGAAGAACCCAATCGCAGCAAGCTGCGGGGTATCAAATAAATTCGTGAATCATTAACTGGCTCGCGTCCCTGCCTTGATTCCGGACATATTTTTTTA
>JAGVXA010000002.1 GCA_018304025.1 Candidatus Pacearchaeota archaeon
GAACATGCGCTGGAACAAAGAGCTGTACAACGCCTTGTGTTTCAAATTGCACTTGTGCATCTAATACTTGCGCAGGTTCAACTTGCTCGAATGGATGCGCGGGAACATGCGCTGGAACAAAGAGCTGTACAACTACTCCTACACCTGTAGAAACTCCAAAAGAAACTTCGGTCGAAGTTCCTGACAAAACTCCAGACGAAACTCCAGATGAAGTTCCGGTCGAAGTTCCTGACAATATCTCTCCATGCACGTCCGAGTCAGACGAAGAATTATGCAGAGGATACGACGATGGGAGCGGATATAATTATCAAGTTTGCGGATTAAGCATTAATGCAGAAGACAGATGCGGAAATACTCATGAAATTTCTTGCGGAAAAAATGTTTGCGAATCTAACGAAATATGCAAGAATGAAGTTTGTCAAGTTCAATGCGGCGGCAATAATCAGCCCGTTTGTTTAAGGCGTTACGATTCTGAAACTAAGAAAAGTATTGGATTCAATTGCGATAATAACTACTATAAATCTTGCACCAAAATTAAACTATATATCGGTTCTACTTATGATTGCAAATGCTACCGCAAACCATTTTGGTGCTTATGGTGCCGAAGGTAAGTAAATATTTTCTACTCTAGAAATATTTATATACTAAATTCTTTTTGATTATAGACGATGAAAGCGGTGATGATTTTTGTTTTGGGGATTTTATTAGCGGCGAGTGTGATTGCTGCTGATACTTATGTTTCTGACGAGGGCTTCAAGACCAGCGCGGAATGCGACGCTGTTGGTTATGAAAAGATTTTTTCTTTGAAGGGCGCTAATGGAGAAGATTATTCTTATTGCGTGAAGAAAGAAGCTTTTGATTCTTCCAAATCTTTTCTTATTGATTCGTATCTTGCGTTTGGAGTAGAGATTTGCGATTCAGGAAGAGGATATGACCAAGAGGCAGTGCTCCCATTCAGTGTTTATAAAAATTTAGAAGATTACAACAGAAAAAGAGGCAGCACAAGCGCGAAATTGTGCATGAAAAAACAATCACGAACTGCAGAAACGATTTCGAAAATTGATTACCAGCTTTTTGGTTTGAGCGCCTGCGCCAGCGAGAATAATTTAATTGAGAGTTTTGTCGACGGCGCTGGAAAGCCAATTTATCACTGCGCTTCAATTTTGAATGGCTGTGCAGCATGGGGAGCTGCTTCGGTTTTGACAGAACATCCTGATTGTAAATATCTTATTTCAGGAAGCGAAACAATCGGCACAATTAGAATTAGAACTGCTGTTTCTTCAGGCGAAGGAGCTGATTGCCCTGAAGCGTCTTGCACTTGCACTGCAGACAAGAAGAAAGGAGCGGGAACTGGATGGGATTGTTCTAGTAAATCAAAAGGGTGCGGGGCGTGGGGAAATTTTCAAAATTACAATGACTCTCCTAATTGCAAATATGCTATAGACGATGGTGATTTTGGCGCTGTAAAAGATTCGAGATTTTTTGAAGGAGCTAATTCATCTGGCTGTCCTGCTCCGCCATCTTGCGCTTGCACTGGTGATTCTTCGAAAGGCGCTGGGAGTGGATGGGATTGTATAAACGGCTGCGGAGCTTTAATTGGCAGTTCTGTTTTAACAGAATATCCTAATTGCAAATACCTTGTTGCTGGTGGCAAAGCTCTTGGCGCGAAGGAAGATGCTGTGTTTAAAGAAGGAACAGGATGCCCCGATGTTTCATGCAAATGCATTGCTGATTCTTCGAAATCATCTGGAGGAAAATGGGATTGTTCTGTTGATTCTTCTGCTTCCTGCAAAACCTGGGAAAACGCCCAAATTTTAGAAAATTATCACGGTTGCAATTATACTATTTCAAGTGTCAAGGAAATTGGCAGTGTTAAGAATGCTGTGCTCAAAGCTGGGAGCGGCTGCCCTGCGGCAACTTGCAAATGCACTGCTGATTCTTCGAAAGGCGCTGGGACTGGATGGGATTGCAGCAGGATTCCAGTAAAGTTGGATTGCAAGAAAGTAACGCTTTCCGTCGGCAAACTCTTAGGAGCTAGAGAAAGCCCAAATGACATTTGCAAGGGATTATATGGAGAAGAATATGGCTGCAGTAGTGAAGAGCTGCCTGCTTGCGAGAGAGGATTTGGTCTTAAGTCGTGGCTGAACAGAGGAAGATGCAAAAAACCTTCGTGCGATGCAAAGTATTCGGGAGTTAAGATGAAGATTAATTGCTGTAATTCTACTGTAACTGCAAGAATAAATGTATATTAAGTTGTAATTTTCTAGTAAATCTCTATATAAACTTTGTGAAGGTTTTATTTTGTAACTCTAAAGTACATTCTTATATAAATTCTATTGGCTTGAAATATCGGCTTTTGAGTTGGTAGTATGTATATAAATGAAAGTATATATTGCAGGATATGACAGAGCAAATGTTCATGCTTCCGGCGCAATGCAAGAAATGCGGGGCTATATTTGACCTGCGTTACGATCTTGAGGATTACGACGGAGATTTGCAGATATTTTCTAAAGACGTGATGGAGAGAGAATCTCTTTGCTGGCATTGCAGGAAAAATGAATTAACTGAAGAGAGCGAGGAGAATGAGAGTGATGAGATTGGGGAGTTTTTGCTGGAGTTTGAATAATAACTATTAAAAAATATTTGTGTTCGGCACGCATTGGACTCACTAAATTAATCTTTTCGGTGCGCAAATTGGACTTGCCCGTTCTTGCGGCTGGCAAGTCTTATTGTTAATAGCTCACTTCGTTCGCTGATGCGCACCGAATAATTGCTTCGCTGACAATCGCGAGTCTTATCTGTAAAATTCGCTGTTGATGCGTCGCAATTGGACGCACAATTGCGTTCGGCTGTGCGTCTTATCTGTAAAATTCGCTCCGCGAATTTGGCGACGCATCAACTCCGCGAATTTGGCGTGCCGAAAGAGAGAATAATTTTAGAGAAAAGATTTAGTCGGGATTAATTAGTTTGGTAAAATCCTGAAGGGATGTGAGATAATTTATTTGCGTATTGGAAGATTTAACGAATAATTTATTAACTAATTCTTTCAGCAGAATAGATGAACGAATTGATTTCAGCGCTGATTATCGCGGTTGTGCAGGGCTTGACAGAGTGGATGCCGATTAGTTCTTCGGGGCATTTGATTTTGTTTGAGAAATTACTTGATTATTCGGGGGGACTGATGTTTGACGTCGCGCTGCATTTTGGAACTTTAATGGCTGTGTTTGTTTATTTTGGCGGAGATATTGTTGATATTGTGAAGGATTTTACTTCTTTAAACTGGAGCTCTGAGAATGGGCGCTTGGGCTTGCTGATTTTGATAGCGACTTTACCGGCTGTTATCGTGGGTTTTTTATTTAAGAATATTTTTTTGAATGCGTTTGATTCTTTGGGAATTGTTGCATTGGGTTTTGGGATTACCGGCTTGATTCTTTTGATTGCTTCTTTTCAGCGGCGGATTAAAAGAAAGAAATTAGACGGCAGGACGCTTGAAGTTGGGGAAAAGAGATTTGGCTATTTTGATGGATTTCTCGTCGGGTGCGCGCAGATTTTGTCTTTGTTTCCAGGGATTTCGCGTTCGGGTGCGACGCTTTCTTCCGGGCTTTTGCTTGGGCTGGATGAAAAATCAGCTATGAAATTTTCTTTTTTGATGTCTATTCCAATTACATTTGGGGCGAATATTTTGGTTATTGGAAATAATACTCTGCCTTCTAATCTAATTTGGGCTACGCTTGTCAGTTTTGGCGTTGGCTTGCTTGCTATTCATCTGCTGTTCAAACATATTTTGACTTCCCGGCGCAATTTGAAGTGGTTTGCGATTTACGCGCTTTTATTGGCAGGGATTTTGGGGATTTGGGTTGGGATGAGTTAGAGGGGTTTTGGGCAGTGGAGGATTGGTTGGTTTTGGAGGGATGAATTAGTAGAGAATAATTTGATTCAATGTTTAGTTAAGTTATATTTAAATAGAATATGCAGTTTAATTAATAATGAAAAAGATGCGGGTGAATCAGAAGAGATTTTTTATTATCTTGATATTTACTGCTGCAATAATTGCGGCAATTTTATTATTAATTTATTCTAAACAAAATGTTCCGTTTTCTCCTGCTGATTCTTACAGAGTTTTTGCAACAAACCAAACATTCGACGGAAAATTGGGGGGAGTTGAAGGGGCGGATGCAAAATGTCAAGAATCTGCGAATACTGCCGGGCTTATTGGAAGTTGGAAAGCGTATATTGGAAAAACAGGAGCTGTTCCAGAATCAAGAATTTTTCAATCTTCTTTGCCTTACAAAAGATTAGACGGAGCGTTAATAGCCAATAATTGGAATGATTTAACAGATGGAGGCATAGCAGTACAGATTGATATCGATGAATATGGACAGAAGGTAACTGCAGAACAATATTCAACATTTCTTTTTGCTTGGACAGGAGATACTGACTCGGATGGAAAAATAAGCGCCTGCAGGGATTGGACAGCAAATAATCTTGTGTATTCCAATGGAAAATGGATTTTGCCGGCGCTGTGGAAAGAGTATGGGGGTGCGGGAATAATAAATTGGAAAGACACTAATCGAAATAATGCCCAATGGTATCATGGAGCTAGTTCTGGATGCCATGTTAAAAATAGATTGTATTGTGTTGAGCAGCCCATGTGCGGAGATGGGATGTGCGATGTTGGGGCTGGAGAGGATTGTTCAAGTTGTGAGAGTGATTGCGGGGCTTGTGCGCCTGTTTGTGGAGACGAAATATGCAGTGGAAATTTAGATGAAGATTGCGACGGTTTAATTGATTGTGCAGATACTGATTGTTCAGAAGAATCTATTTGTATTGCTCCTTCTTTTCCAGAAGATTATGTTTCTTATTGGAGATTTCAAACTGAGACAGATGGAATAACTCCTGATGAAACGGGAGCAAATCCTGGGACTTTTCATGGAAACGCAGCAATAATTTATGATGCAGAAAAAGGAAAGGTCCTTAGTTTAGATGGAGATGATGATTATGTTGATTTCGGAGATCCTAATATTGGAACAGGAGGAACTGAACTTTCAGTTTGTGCATGGATAAAAGTTCCCACAAATGAAATATCAAGTATACAAACTATAATAGGACAATCTGGCGATGGCAATGATCCTTTTTCTTTTTTTATAGACGCTAACGAAGATATTGCATTTAATGTTAATAATAATGCTCATTTAGATTTTGTTGGGAAATTTCAGGATGGCATATTAAATAAAGCAAGTATTTGGCGTTTTGTTTGCGGGGTTCTTGATGGAACGAACGTAATGGTTTATTTAAATGCTAGGAAGAGTGCAACTGTTGTGCCTTGGGGAGGGGGAGTAATTGATGATAGCAGTCAACCATATGTTCACTTAGCTATTGGATCTGTTACTGATGATGCAAATCCTCCTTCAACTGAGTTCAGCGGAGCAATTGACGACGTAATTATTTATAACAGAGCTTTGAGCGTAGAAGAAATTCAAGCAATCTACAACACTCAAAATCCAGGAATTCTTCTAGATTGTTCAGAGCAAGAGGGAGTTATTTGTTCAGTGCTAGAATCCTGTCCTGGAAACCATTTACTTGCTTCTGATACGACTGAATGCTGCGATAGTGCTTGTGTCGAGATTCCAGATACATGCAATGAGTGCGGGGTTGACCCGCTTAATCCGTGTGATATAGAAGAATGCCAGTCAATAGCAGGATGCCACTATACCTTGTTTAATGGATGCAAATCATGCAAAGGCACAACTTGTATAGCCTCCTATGGCATTGATGAAGCAGCATGCGATGCAAATGTTTGTGGTATTGCGGGGGGATGCAGTTGGCAGATTGACTCAGGCAGCTGCATCATGGGCTCTCCTGAACCTGAATGTTTTACTGACGACGACTGCAATTCTGGTAGTTGGTGCGGCGGCGGAAAATGTTTGACAGACTATTGTGAATCTGAACATGGCTGTGTTTATTATGTTGATAATGACGGGGGAGACGGATTGCAGAGCGGATGCAGCGATAGCAATGATGGACGGACATTAAACACGCCATTTTGCACAATTCAAAAAGCCGCTGATATGACGGGGCCCGGAGATACTGTAATGGTAAGAGGCGGGACTTATATAGTCGAATGTCCTAAAAAGTTATGTGAGATCCTTCACATCATTAGACCTGGAACTTCAGAGAAGCCAATAACTTACACAAATTATAATTATCCAAATGAGAAAGTAATTTTGCAAGGACATGGGTTTGAGGATAGAGACTTGAATGGAGACGGTAAAGCTGACGGTATAGCTCTTACATTGCCTGATCAAGAGAAACTGATTTGGATACAGGCAAATCATATTCATATAAAGGGATTTGAACTAAAAGAATCCAGCGCGGGAGGAATAGTAATTTCCGGCAGTTTTAATCTTATTGAAGAATGCATTGTTCATGACAATTGGCTAACTGCGGTGGGAATTGGATATTCTACTTCGGAGACGACAATTGTTGAAAGTAACATAGTAAGGAATACAGAAACTTATGGAAATCGCCACGGTTATGGAATCACTATAGGAAGAAACTCTCCGGGCAGCAAGGATTCTTATTTGAACTACGTAAGAAATAATAAAATAGAAAACTGTCTAAGTTATAATAATGGTTATGAATCGGGGGGATTTAATAATGTTTTGCCTATAGGAGGAGATGGGGACGGAGGAGGAAATAGCGACGGCATGGGAGCATCTAAGCTGTGCAGTTATTATCATACTCTTAATGGCGTAACATGGGATGATTTTAATTGGTGTCCTAATAATTCAATAATAAGCAATATTATTTTTGGCAATGCAGATGATGGTATGGATGTCTCCTTTTCAGATTCCCTTTTAAGCCGAAACATAATGTTTAGCAACGGACCTGACGGAGGAGTAGGAATTAAGGTGTTCGCTCCCGCTGAAAATTTGTTCTTTGATTCAAATGTAGCTTTTGATAATCATATCGGATATGAATTCAGGCAAGATTTAGGAAGAACTCCATTTACATTATACCACAATCTGGACTTGCGGAATGTTAAACCAACGCTAATTATCCCGCCAAATAGTGCAAACATAAACAATAAATGGGGCGGCGGTGAAGGTCTTGTCAATCCTTCTTTTGCTTTTGAAGGAGACTTTTATGTGAGCAGATTACTAAGAAATCAGGATAGCTGCTTTTGCCGCGCAGGGATTCTATTTGTACCTTGTACTTGTCCGGATTCTTATAGTTTGAACTTCCCAGAATTATATACGGTGGAGATGAAGATTGCATATATGATGGATAAATTTAGGGCCGCGTTCAGCCCTGCTTCTGACAGTTTATTAATTGATGAAGGAATGTTTGTTCAAGGACACCATTGTTCAGCTGCAGGAGAGCGCTCTGAAGAAGACTGCAGAGAATGGTATGGTTCTTATCCAGATACGGGGGCGTTTGAATTTAGCACCCCTATTAGTTCTCCTCTTAGTTTATGGCAAATAATTTTGGAGTGGTTTAAATAGAATTTATTAATGCAAATACGGCAGGATATCAAAATCTAAATCTTCTTAAACAAAATTTCTGATTTTTTAATTGGTTTTATTGTTAATGGCTTGTTTAATTCAGAGAGAGATAATTTGAAATTAAATGTCTTTGCGATTTTTTCTGAAGTTTCTGGGAGAAAGGGGCTTAGCAAAATTGTGAAATCTTTGATTGCTTTTACTAAATCATAGAGAACTTTTTTATCATAAGTTACCCAGGGCTTTTTGTTTTGGATGTATTCATTTGTTTTATCGACGAATGCGAAGATTTCACTTAATGCTTTGTCTGTTTCGTAATTCTCGAAGAAGGATTCTAATTTCTTTAGCGTTGGTTTTATGTCGAGAGATTTATCTTCTGATTTTTCCAAGCCATATTTTTCTGCCAATGTTGAAACTCTTGAAATGAGATTTCCTAATTTGTTTGCCAGTTCGTTGTTGTGTCTTTCTATCAAGATTTCTTCGCTGTAATCAGAATCATCGAAGACAGAGCATTTTAACAGCGAGTATCTTACTGAATCTATTCCGTATTTTTCTGCAAGTTCGACGGGATTGATTGTGTTGCCAAGTGATTTGGATATTTTCTGTCCTTTGAGATTGAGATAGCCGTGGACTAATAATTTTTTTGGGAGTTTTTGTTTTGTCGAGATTAGCATTGCAGGCCAGATTACTGAATGAAACCAGTTAATTCCTTTTCCGATTACATGAACGTCTGCAGGCCAGTTTCCCTTGGCTCCGGAAATATAATTTATTAACGCGTCGAACCAGACGTAGATTTTGAATTTTTCGTCTATTGGTGAATCTATTCCCCAGTCGAGATTTGTTCTTGAGACGCATAAATCTTTCAGTTCTTCGTCTTTTAATCTGGAGAGAATTTCGTTTTTTCTTTTATTTGGAATTATGTAATCTTGATTGAATTTGATTATTTGCGATTTGTATTTGCTTAATCTAAAGAAGTACGCTTCTTCTGAAATCCATTTTGGAGCTGTGTTGTGCTCGGGGCATTTGCCGTCGACTAAATCTCTTTCTGTTTTGTAAGCTTCGCAGCCCTCGCAGTATAATCCTTCGTATTTTCCTTTGTAGATGTCTTTGTTTTTGTAAGCTTCGAGGAAAAGTTCTTTTGATTTGTTGACGTGTTCTTTTGAAGTTGTTCTTATGAAGAAATCGTTTGAGATGGAAAGTTTTTTGCATAGTTCTTCAAATATTTTCGAGTTTTTGTCGACGAATTTTTGCGTCGGGATTCCTGCTGTTTTCGCGGCTTGCGCGTTTTTTTGGGCGTTTTCGTCTGTGCCTGTTAGGAAGAAAACTTTTTCGTTTTGGAGGCGATGCCATCTTGCGAGAGCGTCGGCTAAAACTTTCTCGAACGCGTGCCCGATGTGGGGGGATGCGTTTACGTAGTCAATTGCTGTTGTTATGTAAAATGTTTTTTTCATAAGGATTAGAAAGGCGGGAGGTATAAAAAACTAACTGCCTCGGCACGCAATTGCTGTTTGACAATTTTGTGCGGCTGTCAAACAGTTATTTATTTACAAAATTCCTTCGTTTTCGGCGCGAATTGTCGTGACAATTCGCTATCGGTTTGAAAATTTGCTTCGCAAATTTTCTGCGCGCCGAAAATAATTTTGTTGGCGTGCCGAATTAACTAAGAAAGATTTTCTGGATTGGAGAAATAAGAATCAACGTAATTTGTTAATCCTTCTGGAGACTGCCTTTCTGTGAGATTTGGGTCTCGGGTTATTTTTCCCCGGTAAACATTTAATAAATTTGTCCTTAGAGGGTTTGGAGTGTAAGAATCAAATGAAAAAAGAGTGTATTTTATTTTTGTTCCCTTTACTGCGCCCGAAGTGCGAATTCTTACTTCGTCTACTGGGGCAAAAATTTCCTGTACTTTCTGCTCGATTTTGTCAGATTGCCTGGTTTCGTTGATGATAACAAAATTCATATGATGCACTATCGGGTCTGATTCTGAACGGAATTCGTATCTTATTTGCCTTTGGATTTTTTTTGCCATCGGATTTTTATTTTATTCAGATATATAAATTATATTGTTTTTGCCCGCCAATTGTCGTGACAGTTCGTTATCTTTTTGAAAAGATTTAAAAACCGAATTTTGTAAGAGTTAAGATGGTTAACGGACTAAATTATTATCTAAGACAGGCGTGGAAAAAGCCGGACAAGGAAACTTTGAGAAACAGAATGGTTGAATGGAGAGCTGACGACGCTATTGTCAAAGTTGAGAAACCTTTGAGATTAGACAGGGCTCGCGCTTTGGGATATAAGGCGAAAAAAGGATTTGTTGTTTTGAGAGTCCGCCTGAACAGAGGAGGACGCAAGAGAGTCAGATTTGGCGTTAAAGGACGAAAGTCAAAAAATCAGACTATTAGAAAAACATTAAAGATGAGCTATCAGTGGGTTGCTGAAATTCGGGCTGCGCGGAAATACAAAAATCTGGAAGTTTTGAATTCTTACCCAATTGGAAAAGACGGGAATCATTATTTCTTTGAAGTTATTATGGTTGATTCTTCGAAGCCAGAGATTCGAAATGACAGGACTTTGAAATGGCTTTCTGTCGGAACGAATAAAAAAAGAGCTGAACGAGGATTGACCTCTGCTGGGAAAAAATCGCGAGGATTGAGAAGCAAATCGCCGAGGATGAAAGTTCGTCCTTCATTAAGAAGTTGGGACAGAAAAGGAAAATAAAATGAATGTTATAACTGTTCCTTTTTTTCGAGATAGAAATTTGAGGATTGAAAGTTATAATTCTGCTTATGTTTTGCAGAGCGCTGTTGATATATTTTACTCAGAAGGCAATCAAAAGGGAGATGAGGATGTTAAACCTGTTGAGAGAAAAGTTGAGATGATTGCTGAGATTAGCGACGATAAATTAGATTTGACTGGTTGATAAAAGGAATTCTAGTTAATTCTTTTTCTTTTTGGAACTTTTTCCGTATTTAATTATTAGATACAATACAGAAGATGCCAATACAAGATTTATAGAATTAATTAAAATCATCGGACCATTGACTAATACAATGCCATAAATTAACCAAAGCAAAACGCCAGTTATATAAATAATATATCTAGAAAGAGATAAATCTTTAGCTGACTTTGTTCTCCAACTTTTAAGGATTTGTGGAATGATTGAAATTAAAATTAAGAATCCTGCTGCATAACCTATCAAGTCTATTAATGGCATAATTATCTGGAGAGTTGATGGATATAAAATACTTTGGATTTGATTTTTATTTAATTTCTTCGTCGGTGTTTTGTTGAGTATCTGGAGATTTGTTTCCCCATTTTGCTTTCTTCGCTTCCCATTCTTCCCGATTTTTTTTCACAATTTCGCAGTCTTTGTTGAAGCAAAATTCCCAGGGGCGCTTGCCTTTTCTTATTGCCAGCAATTTGGGCCAGCCGCAGGATTCGCAGATTTTTTCTGATTTTTTTATCAAGGCGTTTGGCGGGAGATAGTATGTGTTTTTGCATTCAGGATAACTTGAACAGCCGATGAAAGAACGCCTGATTTTTGGAGAATACATTATCCTCAGATTTCCTTTTTTGCAGACAGGACACTGGTTGAGCGTGTTATTTTCTCTTTCTATTTCTCTTTGGGATTCAATTCCTTTCATGATGTCTTTTCCGATTTGGATTTCTTTTGCCTTGAATTCTTTTGAAATATCTGTGATTAATCTTTCTGCTTTTTGGATGACTTGTGTTTCCTGCTTCAAGAAATCTGATTTTGAAGTTTGGATTTTCTCCATTTCTTCTTCCAACTGCCTTGTCAAGTTTTCGTCTATAATTATAGGAGAGTATTTTTCCAAAGATTCGATTAACTGCATCCCTAAATGTGTTGCCTGAATTGATTTGCCGTCGAGGTATCCCCTGTCAAATAAAGTGTCAACGATTGATGAGCGGGTTGCTTTTGTTCCGAGATTTTTCTTTTCAAGAATTGTTATCAAGGATGTTGGAGTAAATCTTTTTGGCGGCTGAGTTTCTTTTTCGATTATTTTTATTTCGTCTATGTTCACATCGCCGTTTAATGTCGGACAGTCTTTTTCTTCTAATGCCGCGGGATAAACTTGAGTCCATCCTTTATCTATTACCTTTAATCCAGATGATGTGAATGTTATTTTTGGATTTTCTTTTGCAGTTATTTTTACCCTTTTATTTTGTGTGACTGCATCCGGAGAAAAAACCGAGATGAATCTTCTTGCTATGATGTTATAGATTTTTTCTTCCTGTTCTTTTAATTCTTTTTGAGGGAGCTCTCCAGTTGGGTAAATTGAAGGATGCGCTGGGTCTGACTTTTGACCTTCAATTGGATTTTTTCTTGTTGCTAATTTTATCAAACCGGGGAATTGTTTTTCCAAAGACTTGAGAATTTCTTTTGGAGCAATTGCCTCTGGAATTTTTTGAGAAGATGTTCTCGGATAAGAGATTAATCCGTCTAAGTATAGTTTTTGGGCTGTGGCTAATGTTTGAGAAGGGGAGATTCTGTGGAGCCGGTATGCTTCTCTCTGGAGGGAAGTAAGATCAAACGGAACAGGAGGAGAAATATTTTCTTTTGTTTCTTTTGTAACTGCTGTGCCTTTTTTGATGTTCTTGAATTTTTCTAATTCTTCTTTTTTGAAAATATCTTCGGGATGCTTGAACTCGTGTCCGTTGGCTAACGCAAAAACCTGCCAAAACGGCTCTGGCTTGAAGATTGCAATTTCGTGCTCTCTATCGACGATTATTTTAAGCGCGGGGCCCTGAACTCTTCCAATTGACAAAATTTTGAAAGAGCCGGTTGTTTTTATTGCTGACATTAGCGCTCTTGAAAGATTTATTCCATAAAGCCAATCTAGAATGTGCCTTGTTTCTCCGGCGTACGCCTGCCCCCAATCCGGCTCTGGCATGAGATTTTCGTAGGCACTTACTAATTCTTTTTTTGTCAGCGTGGAATATTTCATTCGTTTTGCTGTTTGTTTTCCGCAGATAAATCTTAAAACATTCCAGCCGATGACTTCTCCTTCTATATCGTAGTCTGTTGCTATGACAAATTGCTCTGATTTTCTCGCGAGTTTTTTTAACACGTCAAGATATTTTTTTGTGAATGTTGCTGATTTTTTGTTGTAGGATGGTTCCCATTCTATTTTGAAAATTGGCCATCCTTTCTGCCCTTTTGAATATGTCAGATTGAAAAGATGCCCTACTGCTGACGCGACTATTATTTTTTTCCCGTCGTGAACTAATTCAAAATAAGAAACTCTGTCTGGCGAGGTGATTTTTTTTGAAGAGCCGAGTGCTTCGGCAATTTTTTGGGCTGCCTGCGGTTTTTCAGTTATTATCAGAATTGAGTCTTTGATGGGTTTTGAAATTTTTATTGGCTCAATTGTTGCTTTTTTTGATTTTCTCGGACGTTTTTTTTCTGCTGGAGATTCAAGATTTATTGGGACTGGCCTGCCCGGAGATTCAATTGTTGTTAATTCCTGGGTTGTTGGTTTTGGCCTTACTAGTTTTTCAACTGTTTGTTTTGATTCTGATATGGGGATGAAATTCTCAACTGCCATTTTATCGATAGAAATGGGAGGTTTTTAAAGGTTATAGATTTTTGGGGTTTAGCGCAAGAACAAGCAATTTACTTTTTGATGTGCTGTTTGAAATCATTAGCTAAACTTTTGAACTGATTAGATAAATGATTATGTGAAGAAATTAATCTTGCCAAAGACAGCCCGATGGTAAAAACGCAGCCGAGATTAAAAATTAAAAGCGAAATAATAATGTCTTCTGTAGTCCATGAACCGCCGAGTATTCTTTTTATTATTTGGTAGACGATGAAAAATCCGAAGAGAATTAATATTGTTATTAGGATATTTTCAACTGTCTTTTTCATTGTTATTTAACTAAGAGCCAAACTATAAGCGCGATTATAACCAAGGCAATTATCCAGAGAAGATATTTGAGATTGTTTTTCATTTATTAAATAGGAGAAGATTGTATAAAAGCTTTTCTTTTCGGCACGCGATTGCTGTTTGACAATTTTGTGCGGCTGTCAAACAGTTATTTATTTACAAAATTACTTCGTTTTCGGCGCGAATTGTCGTGACAATTCGTTATCGGTTTGAAAATTTGCTTCGCAAATTTTCTGCGCGCCGAAAATAATTTTGTTGGCGTGCCTAATTCAGATTTCAATAATTTTTCCTTTTCTGCCGACGTTAATCACTTTTGTTTCGTTGATTTTTTCTTCAATGCCTTCGCCTTCGTGGATGTGCCCGTGGATTAGAATTTCCGGCTTGAATTTTTTAATTGCTTTTCTGACTGATTCTGAACCTGGAATTCCTGAGAATTCTGAATAGCTTTCTGCTGGATGCTGGTGCGTTACCATAATTTTTTTTTCTATTCCCTTTAATCCGTCGTGCGCTTTTTTTAATGTTTCAAATAATTCTTTTTCTGTTATCCTTCCGGGGCCGGGGCCTTCTGCTCCGCCTGCTCCGAAAAATCCGACGTTTTCATAAATTGCGGAATAGCCGTGTATGTTTTTCACACCGTATAAATTTGCGAGAAAGTCGGTTGTTGCGAACGAGTCCCAGTTTCCGGGGATTATCAAAACTCTTTTTTTCTTGTCTTTGAACGGCTTGATTATATTTTTTGTTTCTGTCCAGCCGGTGTTGTCGCCGCATAAAACTACTAAATCGACGTTTTCTTTTTCTGCTTTTTCTGCGAGTTTCTTGACTGTTTTTGAGTCGCCGTGCGTGTCTGATGCTGCGAGAATTTTCAGTTTCTTTGCCATGTTCTTTACTAGAGAATCAGATTTATAAGTGTTGGTTTTTTAATTAGAGAATGAAAAAGAGAGGGATGTCAGCTTTTGGCGTTGTTTTAATTATTTTGATTTTTGTTCTTGCTGGATTAATTGTTATGGGGATAGTTTTATATTCTTCTTCTAAGGAAAAAGATTATACTGAGATTTATTCTGAAAGAAATGCTTCGGGAAATTTTGTTAATCCTGCGGCGAGTTTGACGAATGAAGAAGCGATTGCAGCGTTTGACGAGAGTTTTGTTTATTACCTTCTTGTGAATATTAAAGCTTATAATTTGCATGAACCTTTGGCAAGTTCGGACACGCCGAAAATTGAACTTTACATTGGAGAAGATATTTTTAATGCAGAAGTGAAAGACGGAGAAATTGATGTTAATGGCGGTGAAATTGAAGGAGAGGATATAATTATTCGAACTTCGAAGGAAGAAGCTGTTGAGATGACGAGAGAAAAAAATTATATCAAGAGTTCTTTTGAGAACGGCAAGTCCAGCATAGAACTTGTTTCTGGGAAGACCGAGCTCTTTTCAAAAGGTTATTTGAAACTTTATACTGAATTGACCGGAAAGAGTTTTACCGGGAGCGCTATTAAAAGATTTTTTTCTTAGTTAGGCTTTGTTGAAAATTTTTTGTTTGGAGTTATCTTGCCCCCACCCACTCGCGATCACGTTCGTCATTTGCTTTTTTTTACTCGAACGTGATGCGCTCGCCCCGCCCTGCTTGTCCAAATATTCTTCGTTGTCGCTCAGAATATTTGGCAATTTAGTGCAAGATAACTTATTCGTTTTTAACTTTTTCAACAAAAATTCTTAGTTGTCTCTTTGAAAGAGAGGCGGGCTTTTGCTACTTTTTTGGATGACAGGAGTGGAGAAAGATTTAAAAGTCATGCATGAAGTGTAATATATAGGTTGGAAAATATAACATGATAGGAGAAAAAACAAAAGAAAATTTTGACATCTTTTTCAGAAGAAAGCCGGCGCTGATGCTGGTTGCTTTGAAGAAGATTGCACGCGCCCGTTATGGCTCGATTTTAGCAAAGGAAGTTGACTGCACTTATTCTCATGCTGTTAAGATTTTGCAGAGCTTGGAAAGACTGGGGCTGGTTGTTTTTGAGAAGAAAGGGAGAATTAAGCTGATTAAATTGACTAAGAAAGGACAGGAAATTGCAGAGAATATTGAGAATATTAAGAAGTTGATTGCTAGTTAATTCTTTTTTTGAATAATTTTTCGTATATAAAATATATTTGTTTTCTGGCCGAATTGGACGCCAATTGCGGAGGCTGGCGTCTTATTTGTTTGAAAATTCACTTCGTGAATTTTCCGCGCGCCGAATTAACTTGTTAAAAAATCTCATTGACTCACTCTTGTTGCGACGAGCAATGATCCCGCTAATCGAATTCTTTCTGAATTCTCAAACAAACGCTGCAATAACATCGTTCGAGGGATTTGAAGCTCACTGCGGTGCTCCTCGCTACGGCAGGCGATGATCCCGCTGGGATTTGAACCCAGGACCTCTGCCTTTCTGATAATTTTTATGTAATATCAGAGCAGCGCTCTAACCAGGCTGAGCTACGGAATCTTGAGACTCTAAGCGAAGCGTGGTTTTGAGTCCTTTCTTTCTTGGACGATTAACCAGGCTGAGCTACGGAATCTTAGAGTTCTAACAAAATCTGCTTTTATAAAATTATCCCAAACAATTATTAATCTTAAAATTTAACAAATAACGGGCGTCGTTAGTCTAGTGGTTAAGATACGAGCTTCCCAAGCTTGTGACGCGAGTTCAATTCTCGCACGGCGCATTTTCTTTCACCGCAGAAAATTTTCATACAGAAAAACTTTATAACCCTTTTCGCTTAATAATGTCATGGAAAAAAGAGCTCTAAGTCAAGTCATCGCAACTCTCCTTCTGGTATCTGTGTCTCTTACCCTCGCTGTGATAATTATCGCTTGGGCAAGAAGTGATATTTTTTCATTAAGTCCGCAAATCGACGCGGAATGCAGCGAAATTTATTTTGAATCGGAAATCCTTAAAATAGACGGAACAGATTATCTTTTTGCCGTTAACCTCGGCAACGTCAATATAATCGGCTTCCAAATCAATGTGATAGAAACAGATATGATTGAAAATAAAGAGAGTGTAGAAACAGAACTTCCTCCCGGAAAATCTCGCGAAATAAAGCTAAATTCAGTTTATTTAGAAGACAAGGAATTTTTGGTAGTGCCAATTATCGCAGCAAAAAAAATTGACAAAGAAATTCCTCTGACTTGTCCTGAAACTTACGGCCAAACAATTGAGACGCCACATTCCTAATCTTTAAAAATGCATTTTTCCTAAAACTAAGATGGACTCGCTAAAAAAATTTTGGAAATTTTTGAATGAAGACAGCTGGCAATCCTGGCTGGTTTCTTTGGTGTTAATAGTCGTAATAATAAAATTTATCTTTTTTCCGGCGCTTTCTTTCATAACGCAAACGCCGCTGCCTCTTGTCGTCGTGGAATCCTGCTCAATGTACCACGAATCAAATTTTGAAGATTGGTGGGAAAAAAATTCCGGCTGGTACGAATCTAAAGAAATTGCTTACGAAGAATTTAAAGAATTTCCTTTTAGGTCTGGGCTGAACAAGGGAGATATAATTTTTGTCTGGGGCAGAAGCGAATATAATTTAGGAGATATAATAATTTTTGATGCAGGGGGAGAATATGCCAAGCCGATAATTCACAGATTAATAAGCACGAATCCTTATTCAACAAAAGGAGACCACAATCCTTCTCAGGCGTCTTTTGAGACAAATATTCCTGATGAGAATTTACTTGGAAAGTCTTTATTTAAAATTCCTTTGGCTGGATGGGTAAAACTAATTTTCTTTGAACCGTTTCAGCCGCCGCAAAATAGAGGTCTTTGCAATTAGTCGCTAATTCATATCGCTCGATATTTTTCGAAAGAGGACGCCAGCAATTTTCTGCGCAATGAGCAATTGCCTTAACAAACAGTTACTATTAAAAAGTGTTACAAGAATATAAATAATCTTGTTTCCATTAAGCCCTAAATAATTTAAAATGGAATTTTGTGAGCGATGCGGTGGAATGATTCTGGTAAAAAATGATAAGGCGACTTGTGTTAGTTGCGGTCATAAACAAAAAAAGAAACCGCATATTAAAGCGGCGGAAAAAATAACGCAGCAGGAAACAGTGGCTGTTATTAAAGAAGAGCAAGGCAATACAAACCCGATAGTTGAAATGAAATGCCCTAAATGCGGGCACAAAAAAGCATATTTCTGGACGATGCAAACTCGGTCGAGCGACGAGTCGGAAACTAAGTTCTATAAGTGCACGGCGTGCAAGCATACTTGGAGAAAATACAGGTAATGAAAAGAAAGACTAAAGTTAAAGCGAAGAGATTTCTTATCAACTGGAAAGGAAAATTAATTATATTAATTTATTCTGTCTTATTTTTTGCAGGCATAATTAATTATATTCTTCTTAATCAGCCTTATTTTCCAGCAGATACACTAATAGGACTTTTGTTATTGGTTCTTCTTTTTGCTTCATTAATTTTTTGCATAATCGCGATAATCTGGCTTTGTTTAAGAAAGGGTTCTGAAAGAGCCCCAAGGTATTTTTCAGGGACAAGTGTTCCATCATAATTTTGATTTACCAATCTTTAAAAACCATTTCAATCTTCTTTACTTGTCGAATGGCCTCGTAGCTCAGTCTGGTAATCGTCCAGGAAGGAAAGGACTCAAACCAGTCTTCGCTATTGTGCCGTCAACATGGCCTCGTAGCTCAGTCTGGTAGAGCACTGGACTCTTAATCCAGGTGTCGTGGGTTCAAATCCCATCGGGGTCATATGATATTGAGTGAAACGAAATATTATTAATCCAAAAATGATTTGTTCAAATCCCTCACTCGACCACACTTGGGCGAGTGAATGAGAATTCTGAAGGAATTCACTTATCGGGGTCACTGAACCAATGTCGCCCAAGCGTGGTCAGTCTGGTGGTCGACATATGGGTCACTCACTTAAAGAACATTCTGACAAAGAGAAAAGTTTAAAATGCCTTTGCAAGTAAAATTTATATGGGAGAACCACCAAAAATAGATTGGCTCTTGGTTTTAACGAGAGTATTCATTTTTATAATAATAGCTCCACTTATTTATTTGTCTTTCGATACAATATTAGGTAAATTTTTTCTTATGCTATATATAATTTCTCTGATTTTCTTTGTTATCTTTTTAGTTTCTTCGAGATATCGAGATTGGGGGGAGAGGAATAAAAGTTCTAACTACTTTGTTGTATACTTTGTAATAATCTCGGTAATTGCAGGAGTTATTTCATATTCCGGAAAAAATTTTAATTTTTTTAGTGTATTAGAATTTATTTTTTTTGTTCTTGTTTTTATTTTACTCCACTTTCTTTTCATTTTATTATTAAAAAACCAAATAAAAAATTAAATGTTCCGAAAAGATAATGGTGGCTTTTTATTACTTATCTGAGGGGTACTTTGTTGTATTAGAATCCCTGCTGGAAACCAGAATTGAATTCGACGAATAATTTATTGTCTAAGACAGAATACTTTGTGATTGGGAGATTTACGGGGATTGAATTTACGTAAACTTTCTTGCTGCCAAGGGCTTTGACTTCGTAGCCTGATTCCAGCTTTGAAATAAATATATCGTCGACGGATTGGACGCCGGGGGTGTTGAGTTCATAAACAACTTTGTCGCCTAATCTTTTTACATTTGTTCTTGCCTCTGCTTTAGGCAAGGAAGATATTTTTTCTATTTGTTCTGGTGTTATTGGTTTTCTTGGCTGGACTTTCTTTTTTTGTTTTGCCTGAATTATTCTAGGGCCTGCAATTTTTATCCTGATTCCATTTGGAAATGTTTTTATTTCCGCATCTTGAAATTCTTTTTCCATTTCTTTGAATTGGTTTTGGAATTGCTTGTCGAGGTTTTTTATCAAGCTATTGAAGACAGAGCTGATTAATCTGTCTGTTATGCCGAAACCCTGCGCTGGGGGTTCTTGAAAATTTGAATTGATTGAATCATTTCTTCCTAAGAGTCCAAAGTCTGCTTCTTCTTTTCTTGGGTCTAGGAAAGAGCTTCCGCAAGAGGGACAGAAATTAGAATTGGGATTAGATTTGTGACCGCAATTTTCGCATTTCTTTTTGTCTTTTTTATTGAAGAACATTGTTATTTTAGTTTTAGGGAGGTTTTAAATCTTATTATTATGGCGCGCTACCGTCGCCTACTTTGCAATTAATGGTTTCGGTTATTACAGCGCGCTCGCATAAGATTATTTTTTGTTTTGAAATTAAAGCTGGCTGGATTTCTACGGTGTAGTCTGCATCTTTTGTAACGATTGAGACGTCTTCTTCTTCATTTTTTACAGTTCTTACGCCGCCTTCCCATCTTTTTGTTCCTCCGGGAGGAATTTGCGGCAAAAGAATTTCGTCACCTTTATTTATCTGCGTTCTGGTTGTTCTGGCAGAATCTGCCATTCTTATGTAAAGCGCTGAAATGTTGAACAGCCCTTGGTTTTTTAGTTCTAAGATTAAATAGCTGTTTTTACAAGTTGCGCTTTGAATTATCATGCTGACTTCTTCCGGGCAAGTCTGTCTTTCTGACGGGAGGTAGAGTTTTAATGCTGAGTAGACAAGAATGCTGATACCGACGGCAATTACTATTAATATCGAGTATGAGATTATTTCTGACACCGCTTTTTTATTCATTGTCAATTATAGAAATGGAGATACTTAAATTTAACTCCTAAAAATAAATGATTAACAAGAAAGTTTAATAATCTCTTTGGATATTGAATTAGATGAAAGAGAAGGTGTTAATTATTTTTGGAATTTTTATTTTGTTAGTTGGGGGAGTTTTTGCTGCAGAGTGCAACGATGGAATTGACAACGACGGCGACGGGCTTGTGGATTCAGCAGATAGAGGCTGCAGAAGTATCGGCGATATAAATGAGGGCGATGATGTGATGATTGGAACAAATTTGAATTGGGTTAATGATTGGTCCACTGAATGGGTCTTTGTTGATGTTATGAAAACTGCGCGAATGTGGTTTACCCAGAATTTTAATTCGACAAATCCTTTTTCTACGGGTTTAATTGATAAAATTCCTTTGAGGGAGGATGGTTATCCTATAAAAATACCTGCGGAAGTCCCAGGTGTTCCTACTCCGCAGGTTGTTGGAACATTATTACTGCGCGATAACGGAGGGCATCATCCGGACGGAAATTATACTGTTCTTTATGAGGGTGATGGAGAGTTAAGATTCGATTATAATGCGATAGTTGTCAAGCAAGAACCCCATAAAATTATTATTTATGTTTCTAATAAATCTAGCTCAGGTATTTTTCTCAGGATAATGAGATCAAATGAGTCAGATCCTGTCAGAAATATTAGGGTAATAATGCCGGGATTTGAAGACAACTATAGTGAGCAGATTTTTCATCCTCTATTTCTTGAGAGATACAAGCCATATAAAATCTTTAGATTTATGCAGTGGATGAATATTAATGATGGCAATGATATTTCCTCTTGGGATGAAAGAAATAAGCCGACGGATTTTTCACAAGCGAGAGTTCATATTAAAAACGGGAATATTTCTTCAATAGTTAATACATCTATTATTCAGTATCATAGTTGTTCGTGGAATCCCTTATATAGCGTATTGGTGACAACTTCGGAACCACACGGTTTATTTACAGGACAAGAGATTACCCTTAACGTAACAAATGATACATATTTTTATAGAGATTCAAGCGGTGTAGAAAGAAGCGCTTCAATTAATGGAAGAAGATTTGTGTATGTGGCTGATGAAACTCATTTTTATATAGGATTTGGTGACTGGCGCAATTCAAATCTCACTAGTTTTCCTACGGGCAGTTTTGGGACTTGGAAAAATGTTGTTGCTCCAGGGGTATCAGTTGAATACATGGTTGAATTATCCAATAGATTAGATGTAGATCCTTGGTTTAATGTCCCTTATGCTGCTAGAGACGAATATATAAGAAATTTTGCACAATATGTTAAGGATAATTTAGATAAGAATAAAACGATTTATGTTGAGTATGCAAATGAGGTTTGGAATTCAGCAGCACCATATTACCCGCAGTTTTCATATTCTTGCGGTTATGCAGGCATTAAGAATATTGCTCAGCCAGCTTCAACTGCAGATCTTGCAAAATTCTCGTGGGATATTTGGAGAGATGTTTTTGGAAATGAAAGTTATAGGATAAAACGAGTAGTTGCTGGACAGAGGGTGAATTCATGGGTTGTATCAACTATGACTAATAGATTAAATCAAACTAGTTCTGATGGCGGTTTTGACGTAATTTCTGTCGCCCCGTATTTCTATCCCGATAATTTATCGGCGCTTAATGAAAATTCCAGTACTGAAGATGTAAAAAATGAGACTATCGCGTATTTAAAAAAAGTTACAATGCCTAAAATCGAAGAACATCTTGCGTTGCGAGATAAATGGGAAAAAGAGCTTGGACGCGAAATTGACTTTGTAGGCTATGAAGGAGGATCTGCTTTTGTGCCTGAATTAAATACCCCTTATTATAATGCATATCTGGAGATACAAAATAGTTCGGCTATGTATGACTTGTACAAAATTGTTTTACGTTGGGCGCGTAATAAAAGTATTGAGGGCATAGTGTTTTATAATTCAGGAGGTCTTTGGTCCTGGGGGCATTTACATTATCAAGACCAACCAATTGAAGAAGCACCAAAATTTAGAGCATTGATGGATGGTGCATCTGGAAAGATTTATTTGGATGAATCTTTTGGGAACTGCACGATAAAGAAAGCGTATTGGCGAATAGCATAAAGATAATTTGTTTCTGGCCGCAATTGCTGTTTGACAATTTGTGTGGCTGTCAAACTTAACCAAGAAGCGTTTTTAACAAATTAATTTCAGAATGAACTGATTTTATGGGATGAAGCAAACTGACTTTCAAATCAGGAAGGGGGCGGACTTTTCTTTTGTCTTTTAAGCGGGGGAGGAAGATTATTCCGACGAGAAGCCTTGCGGCTGCCGCGAGCGCGAAGACAAATAAAAATTTGTTTGTGAACGCCAAATATTTTAGAAGTATTCCGCCGATAATTGAGCCGATGAAAACTCCTATTCCGGTGAATAGATTATTATAGGCGACGCAGATTCCCCGACGCTGCTGGGAGACTGAAGCGTATGTAAAATTAGTTGATGAAATTAAAAGAGCTGCATTGCCGATGCCTGGAATTATCTGGGCGAAGACTAATGCAATAGGATTTTTTATGAAGAGCCACGGAATCGGGGAGAGAAAGAAAAATAAATTCGCGATGTAAAAAAGCCTGACGTTGCCGTATTTGTCTGAGAATTTTCCGGCGAGCGGAGCGAAAATAAGATAGAAGACTGTTCCGCTTATTGACACTATGATGAAAGTTGTATAGGAGAATTCTAATTCCTGAAGCATGTAGACTGCGAAGAACGGGCTTGCTATCATGACAGCTATGTTGAAAAATAAATTGTAGGTTGCGAACTTGCCGTAGTTGTCAAATGTTTTTATGAAATTCCAGAGCGTGAAGTAGGATTTTTTGTTTACTTTGAATTTTGGAGAATATTCTTTTTTGAATATCTTGTAAGAAACGAATCTAAATGTGAACGCAAGAGCGAATAGGATTGCGAATCCCAAGAAAACGAATCCTTTTGTTTTGAATGTGTCGAGGAGAAATGCGCCGAAAAGCATTGCTGCGAGGCCTAAAAGAGTTATTATTCTGTCTCTTATTCCGAGATATTTTCCCCTGTCTTTTTCAGGTATCAAGTCGCCGAGCCAGGAAAACCAGGCAGGGTATGCGCAGCTGCCGAGCGCGAGAAGAATTGTGTAGAGAATTATCAGGATGTAAGGGGCGAAATTTTGAAAATAGCCTTTCCAAAATAAAATTCCGAGGAGCGCGATTGGAAACCAGACCAACGCTTCTAAAAGAACAAATTCCACGACTATTCTTTTTCTTGATTCGTGAGACATGAGCTTGCTGCCGAAGAGCTGGGAAATTGGAGAAGCGAGCCCGGATAATGAACTGAGAATTCCGATTTGGAAAGGAGTTGATTTCAGAGCGAGAGCAAAGGGAGTTATAAATTGGGAGCCTAAGTTAGTGGAGATGCTTGAAGCTATCCCTTCATTGATACTTTGCTTGAGGGCTTTTTGCTTTGAACGGATGATTCTATCTGTCGGGCCGTCAACATCTTTCTGCACTCTTTTTATATTTGTGAGTTTATTGTAAGTTAATTCCACATGATAAGAAATTAATTTTGATTAATAAATGTTTTCGTGGGGTTTAAGCAGGACGAAATGAATTTTTGCAACCTTTCCAAATTTTTCCCATTATTTTTAGCGCTTGTTCTTCTGCTTTTCCTATTACCTTATACGTTCTTCCTTCTTCTTGGGCTGCCAGCGAGAGAGAAACTGAAATCGCTGTTTGTTTATCGTCGTGGCTGTAGCTTCTAAATCTCGCTGTGAGTTTTCCGCATTTTTCGATTATTTCTTCCTGCTGGTAAAGTTGTTCTCTGAATTCCGGGGAGATTAGCGCGTTGTCAATTGCAAATTTTTCATTGGGCGCGTATTTTTTGAGAAGGAGCTCGAATGTTCTTGATTGATAAACTGATTCGCCCTGCGCTGAGTAGATAGCTACCGGAGCTTTTTTTGTTTTTCTTGAAGTTTGAGAATAAAGAGTTATGACGTCTGCAAACGCGTTTGCCTGCAGCTCTAAAACTTTTGCTTCGAGTCTTGAAATATCCTGCTGCATTTCTTCCAGATTAGCTGCGTGAAATTTTTTTTCTTCTTTAAGCGAGCGGCATTCTTTTATAATATTTTTTGCTGCTTCAAATTCATTAAATTTAGAAAACTCTTCCAAGTCAAATAATCTAGTGGATTGCTTGGAAGCAACAAGAGCAGCCATAACTCTTCTACTCGCGAGCTCGTTTGCTTCTTGGATATTTTGCATCGCTCTTTCAAGAATTTCTTTTTTTTCTTTTTGTGTTTTTAGAATTTGCTGTTCGTATGCTTGCATTTGTCCCTGGCTAATTTGTTTTTCTTGGTTGCGGGAGGTTTTTTCTGATTCCAGAATTTGTTCCATCTGGCTTTTTTGCAGACGCAGCTCTTCGTTTTCGGTTTGGACTTTTTTATAACTCGAACTGCGAGAGGCGAGATAATTTAAGATTCTTTTTAGCATTTCCACGTATATATTTCAGAAGAGAAAAATTTAAATAGATGTGTATACGTATTGTGTATACGATGAGGAGATACAATGGACATATTTGATGCTGCGATTATTTGCAAGGAATGCAATAAAGAAATGAAACCGATAGTTGTTGAAAAATTAGGATTTCATCTTCGGGCTGTTAAATGCGAGAAATGCGGCGAGAAAATAATTCATCCTGCTGATTTGGAAAGATTTAAACATTACGATAATATGAGGGGAAAGACTTATAATGTCAAGCTTCGAGTTGTCGGGAACAGCCATGCGGTAAGTATCCCGAAAGAAATTTTTGATTTTATGAACGAGATGCACGGAAAAATGAATAAAGACATGAATGACATGGTCAGATTATGCTTTGAAGATTTTGGAAAGCTCAGCATGAATTTTATGGGGGAGAATGAATATGGCAAAGAATAACGAATTAAAATTAAAAGTTGTTGAATCGCTGCAGGATGATTTGTATAAAGGAATTGCCAGAATTGATCCTGGACTGATGAGAAATCTTGGCTTGCTCAGAGGAGATATTATTCTGATTAAAGGAGGCAAGGAAACTTTTGCAATTGTTGACAGGGCTTATCCAGCAGATGTCGGGGAAAATATAATTAGAATTGACGGCTTGATTAGAAAGAATGCAAGAACAGGCGTCGGAGAACACATTGTCGTCGGAAAAGCAAATATCAGGCCTGCTACTAGAATTACAATCGCGCCGGTTCAGCAGGGGATAACTGTTCACGGCGATCCAGAAGGATTGAAAAACGGATTGCTTGGAAGACCGGTTGTCAAGGGAGATATTATTTCTTTAGGCGGAGTGCACAGAAGAAGAGACATGATGGGCGAGGGAATGCCGGATATTTTTGGAGATTTGCAGGATTTATTTGGCGGCGGGGGTTTCGCTGGTTTTCAGCAAATAAGATTTATGATTGTTTCTACTTCGCCTGCACAGGGCGGTTTTATCAACGAGAGCACTGAAATTGTTTTGAGCCCAAAATCTGTTGATATTTCTGAAGAGGCGCTGCCGGAAGTTGCTTACGAAGATATTGGGGGATTGAAAGAAGAGATTAAAAAAATAAGAGAGATGGTTGAACTGCCGTTGAAGCATCCGGAAATTTTTGAGAAATTGGGGATTGACCCGCCGAAGGGAGTCTTGCTTCATGGAACTCCTGGAACAGGAAAAACTTTGCTGGCGAAAGCTGTCGCGAACGAAACAGAAGCGAATTTTATTTTATTGAATGGCCCTGAAGTAATGTCTAAATTTTATGGAGAATCAGAGAAAAAAATCCGGGATATTTTTGAAGACGCTGAGAAAAACGCGCCGACAATTATTTTCTTCGACGAGATTGACGCGATTGCTCCAAAGAGGGAAGAAGTTCAGGGAGAAGTTGAGAGAAGAGTTGTTTCGCAGTTATTGACGATGATGGACGGCTTGAAATCAAGAGGGAAAGTTATTGTTATCGGCGCTACAAATAGAATTAATTCTGTTGATCCTGCTCTTAGAAGACCTGGAAGATTTGACAGGGAGATTGAACTCAGTGTTCCTGGAAAGGAAGCGAGACTGGATATTTTGAAAATTCATACGAGAAATATGCCCTTGAGCAAGAATGTTGATTTGCTTGAATTAGCCGGGAAGACGCACGGTTTTGTCGGTGCTGATTTGTCTGCCTTGGCGAAGGAAGCTGCGATGAGTGTTCTTCGGAAAATGTTGCCTGCTTTGAAAATGGAAGAGGACGAGCCGATTCCTCCGGAAGTTTTGGACAAGGCGATTATTAAGATGAGTGACTTTGAAGATTCCTTGAAAGTTGTCCGTCCGTCGGCAATGCGGGAAGTTTTTATCGAGACGCCGAATATCGGGTGGAAAGATATTGGGGGCTTGGAAAAAACAAAACAAGAATTGAAGGAAGCTGTTGAGTGGCCGATTAGCAATCCTGAAGCGTTTACGCGGCTGGGAATAAAAGCTCCGAAGGGAATTTTATTGTACGGGCCTCCGGGAACAGGAAAAACTTTGCTGGCGAAAGCTGTCGCGAAAGAATCAGAGGCGAATTTTATTCAGGTTAAGGGGCCGTCGCTGCTGAGCATGTGGGTCGGAAAATCATTGCCTTATGATGAAGAATTGATTGTGAAAGACAAAGGAATTGTTAAGAGAATGAAAATTGGGGAGATTGTTGAGAAGAGAGAAAATGTCAAGGTTCTCGCATTCGATAAAGACAAAAGAATTAGATTTACAAAAATCGGGGATTATATAAAACATAAGCTTGATACTAAATTAATGGAAGTTACAACAAGAACAGGCAGAAAAATAAAAGTAACAGATTATCATTCTTTGTTTTCTTTTGTGAATGGCGAGTTTGTAGATGTTCCGACTAATCATCTTATTCCGAACGAAAGCTATATTGCAATTCCAAAGAATCTAAATCTTCCTAGGGAGGAAATGGAACAAATTAATCTTTATGAATATTTTAAAGAAGACGAGGAAATATTTGCTGGAAATGTCAAGCCTTATCTGGAGAGAGCAAAGAAAATTTTGGGCTTAGAAAAGACTGCTGAAATTTTAAAGATTTCTAAAAAATATCTTGCTGATATAATTTTAAAAAATCTTCCGGTTAGTATTTCAAGATTTGACGAAATAATAAAGGAAGCAAAGTTAAGCATTGACTTTAACGAAATTAATCTTAAGTTCAAAGGCAGCAAGCATAATTATCCTGCTGTGTTAAAAATTAATGCTAATCTTTGGAGATTAATTGGGCTGTGGATTGCAGAAGGAGATTTCAACAGTGATACGGTAAGAATTCATAATCAGAATCCTGAAATCAGAGAAGATATAAGAAAAATCTGCCGGGAATATGGATTTAAACTTTCTGAAATGGAAAGCTGTGCGACAATAAATAGTTATTTTCTGCAGAAAGTGTTTAAAGAAGTGTTTGGGCTTGAGGGAGGAGCTGACAAAAAAAGACTGCCCGCATTATTGTTTGGTTTAGACAAGGAAAGCAAAGCTAATCTGCTTAAAGGATATTTCAGCGGAGATGGTTCTATATACGCTCATGAAAGAGGAAAGTTCGTGATAGAGGCTTCAACAATCAGCAAGGAACTGGCGAATGATCTTCTTTATTTATTTTTAGATTTTGGAATTGTAGCAACATGCTATGCAAAGAAAAATGAATTTGGCGATGTTTACAGAATAAGCATCCTGGGAGTTAAAAACTTTGAGAGGTTTAAAGAAATTGGATTTATTGACGAGATTAGGAATGGACGGATAATCAATTATATAGAATCGAGAAAATGGGCGAGATCTGATTTAATTCCTTTGTCTGGAGAATTATATGAATTAGCATCAAACTCGAATAAAGTTTATAGTACAAATAATTCAATTGGAAAAGAAGCGCTCAAGAGCATGCTTGTCTTGATTGATAAGGATAAATCAAAATATAAAGAATACTGGGATTTGGTTGAAGGAGATATATATCTTGATTTAGTTAAAGAAATTAAAGTTATAGAAAGCGAGGAATATGTATATGATATTTCTGTTCCCGGAGAGCAGAATTTTATTGGAGGATTTGGAGGAGTAATTGCGCATAACAGCGAAGAAGGAGTCAGGAAAGTTTTTGAGAGAGCAAGGCAAGTTGCTCCTTGTGTTATTTTCTTCGACGAGGTTGACGCTTTGGCTGGGAAGAGGGGAATTGAAACAGGCACGAAAGTTACAGAAAGAGTTTTGAATCAGCTATTGGCTGAGATGGACGGCTTGGAGGATTTGAATGACGTTACTGTTATTGCCGCGACTAACCGTCCTGACATGATTGATCCTGCTTTACTTCGTCCGGGGAGATTTGACAGAATTATTTTAGTTGACGTGCCTGACGAGGAATCCCGGAAAAATATTTTTGAAGTGCACACGCGAAATGTTCCTTTAACTAAAGATTTTAATTTGACTCATTTGGTTAAAATGACAGAAGGTTTTGTCGGCGCTGATATTGAGTCTGTTGTGAGAGAAGCTGCTTTGAATGCTTTACGGAAAGATATGAATGTTCAAGAAGTTGGGATGGAAGATTTTGAAGAGGTTGTGAAAAGAATGACTCCTTCTGTTTCTAAAGATTCTGCGGATAGGTATAAGAAAATTGAAGAATATTATTTGAAGAAAGCGAAGGCGGGCTTGGAGACGGGGCCTGTTTATGCGGGATAGAAAATAACAATAAGATTTAATAATGTCTTTTGATATTGGATTGGATGAAGAAAAAGGGGATAGTTCTTTTTGCGATTTTTATTTTATTTAGTTTGAACTTTGTTTTTGCTGCGCCAATTATTATTGACCATAATGCTGTCGACGATTTTGAAAATATTCCTGATGAATATATTATTCAAGCAAAAAAAATGTGGCTGAATTTTCCAGGAGAGTCGCATTCGAGCGGCTATAGGATTGGAGTGCAGCTGCTTGCGCAGCAAAACCCAGAATATGCTGCTGTGATTTCGACGAGTTCGCCTACTCCGTATCGGGAAGATGCGCTGCGTGTCAGCGGATTAGTTAGAACGCAGTATAGTTCGTGGGGCAGCGGGGCTGGCGAGGCGATATGGTATGCTAATGGAAGCTTGAGAAGCCGTATAAAAAATCATATTGATTACTGCAACAACAACAACTTAATTATTTCTGCGATAGGATTCGGCTGGTGCTGGGATATGACTTGGCAGAATGCTCCTGGCGGCGGGTTGGATACAATTTTTGATGTTCATTGGGCTGGTTCGTCTGACGGAGGACCTCAAGGCAATCTGCGCTGGGGACTTGATGCAGAGGATACAGCGCTTACGGGAAATACAGTAAACATGGACACGTATCTTGGCGCAACAGAAGAATATTCTAACCACGCAGAATCGCAAGGATATGGAACGAAAGTAATGTTTACAACTGGGCCTGTCGACGGTTATACTGGCGAGAATGGATACCAGAGGGAGATAAAGCACGAGTACATCAGAAATTTTGTCGAAAATTCCGAAGACAGAATTCTTTTTGATTATGCAGATATTCTTTCGTATAATGATTCTGGAAATGAAAATAGATTGGTTTGGAATGGAAATAATTATCAGCAGATACATCCAGATAACATGAAAGATTTGAATGGCGGATATGTTGAAGATGGAGACCATATTGGACAGATTGGGGCTGTTCGGCTGGCGAAAGCAGAATGGTATTTGGCGGCGCGGTTGGCGGGGTGGGATGGAGGGATTGCTGCAGAGGAAAATTGCTCGGACGGGATTCAAAACGGGGATGAAGTGGGGGTTGATTGCGGGGGGAGCTGTCTGGATGCATGCTTTTCTAATATATCTAATAATATCTTGCTCAGTGTTTGGTGGCAAAGTGCAGATACAGAAACAATTATAAAATGGAAAAATAGGGGAGTAGACTATTATGTCGGACCGCCTTCAATAAATGGCGTATGGAATATATCGAGATTCACATCTAATTTGAATGCTCAAGGAATGAGGACATTTACTCATGCATCTGATTTTAGTGCTGCATGGACTGCAGAAGGGAATGATGTTTACAAAACAAAAAGGCCTGATTATCCCGGATATCCTACAGCAAAAGATGATCCTGACTATGAAGGTTTTTCAGGATGGTTAGTAGAACCAGATGAACCGGATCTTGATACGCACATGATTGGTTATACAGACAGTGCTCATCCTGAAACAATTGATGAAAAAGCGACAGTAGATGAATATGTAAGAAGAGTTGAATATCTGGAAAATTTGAGTCATGCTACATTAAAAGTAGGCGGATTTGCAGGGAATGACCTTAGTTACTGTTATAATAATGGTTCTAAGAACAGAAGGACATTCACAAACTTAAGTTGGAACGACTTTGAGAACATGGCTGCACAATTAGATGTTGTTTATTCTGATTATTACCCAGTTAACATTGGCCAGAATCTTGATAGTTTGATTTCAAGAATTGTTGCTACTTCTGCAGTTGCCAATGGAAAACCATTTGTAATTGCCATTGAAACTAGCGACCAGCATATTAATATTAATGGCAGAGCGCCAACTCCTGGAGAGGTTCGGGCTGAGACCTGGTTAGCTTTGATTTATGGAGCTAAAGCAATTTTGTATTTTCCTCAAGCGCCTGGAGGGCAGAGATTGCCGATTGAAATAATCAGAGATGATAATACACCCGCTGATGTTTCTGCTGAGTTAGCCATACAAAATGAGTTAATCAAAGAACATGAATTAGATTTATCCCTGTCGGGAATAGTTGAAAATTATGGGAAATTCCATTGCAGGAAAATTCCTCTTTTAGATGGAACTGGAGATGTAAAAAAAATTTGCCTTAATCTAGATAATTCAACTAATATTTTAGATGGAAAATCTTATGACGCTTATGAAGTGAAAATTTTTATGGAAAGTCCGACGATGCCTTGTGTGATAACGAAAGCGTATTGGAGAGTGTTGTAAATATCGGATTAGGGGGAGTTATATTTAGGATAAGACGGCTGGAAATTCTGCTTATCTCTTTTTATTTTTATTGCCAAGAAAATAATTGCTGTTAACAACAAGAAGGATGCGATTCCCGCTGTAATCAAGACGGTGATTGTTGTTTTAGATAATTTTCCTTTTGTTGGCATTCTTTCTAGGGCTTTTCTTTCAGGAGGGCTTTCGATTATTTTTAGCGGGAAAGAAACAGTCATCGCGGGGGAGAATTGAACCATTCCTTCTTCTGCCGCGAGCTGCTTGAATTTCACGCTTATAGTCTGCTCGCTGGTTTTCGCGTTTTTTGGAATTTGTATTTTGACTGGAATTTTGACTGATTTTTCTCCCTGCGGAATTGTAAACTCTGTTTTTCCGACGATTTCGGCGAGATTTTCTGGGTTGTCGGTTATACTTGCTGTTATTATTGTATCAGATTCTTTTGCAGGCGCCTGGACTGTGAAGTTTATTATTTGGTTTTCATTTGGCCTGAGAACTAAAGGATTGTCTTTGTAGTAGGGGAATGAGACGCCTATTGCCGTCGCTATCGGAGTTATTAATAAGAAGATTAGAGAGAGGAGAAGAATATTCTTTTTCATTATTCTTAATAATTCTTTTAGTATATAAATTATATTACTTTTCTGGCCGCAATTGGATTTTGCTTCGCAAATTCTTATCGGTAAAAATTGCTTTTGATGCGTCGCAATTGGACTCGCTGACAATCGCGAGTCTTATCGGTAAAATTCGCTCCGCGAATTTGGCGACGCATCAACTCCTCTCCGTGAATTTAGCGTGCCGAATTAATTTTATACTTGGCGGTTTGTTAGTTTAGATTCGCAGGTAAATATTAATTGGATAGGTTGTTGTTTACAAGTTAGCAGGGTTTGTTCAGACAAAAGAATTATCTCTTTTTATTTTGGGCTGGCTGTTGTTTCTTGCTTTTTATGACGAGCCAGAGGATTATTATTATTACTGCTATTATTGCTAAGGACAAGATAACTGCTATTGCTGAGATTCCTGGCTTGGTTTTTTCTGTCTCTTCTGGCTGGGCTTTTACAACATTTAGATTAATCTCTCTCCTGTAACTAAACGCAAAAGCTACACTAGTTCCTCCGGATTCAACCTCGTTTCCGCCGACGTTTCCAGAGACAACTTTAAACAATATTTTTACAGGATAACTATCTCCTACTTTTGCGTTTGTAGGAATTTTAATTTGAATAGGAACAGCAGCATTACTGTTTGCAGAGACGTCAAATCGGTTTCCTTCTGGGAAAGTTACATATTCTCCTCCTTCTTCAAGAGTTGCTTCGACAGTTATATCAGTACAACCGCTTCCATAATTTTGCAAGGAAAACGCACTATCATAAACTTCTCCTGGGAGTAACTGCAAATTATCGCTTTGAAACCCAACAGCGAATGCACTAACTGCCGCGCTCAAAAAAATAAATACTATTCCGCTTAGTAAAAATTGCAAGTTGTTGATTTTTATTGTTTTAAATTTCATTTTAACCTATTGTTAACTCCCATTGTTCACCGTCAGCATCGCAAGTTGCACCGCACGCGTTATTCGCGCTGTACGCAGAGTCAGTTGTGCCTCCGCTTAAGCAAGGTCCAGCTGCGCAACCAGTTAATGAATCTAAACGCTGCCAAATGCAGAAGTATAATTCGTCTTGATTAGTTCCTGAAACATAAGTGTTATCAGCATTAAAGTTTATTGTGAAACCTAAAGCATCGACGTCAGTTACAGTATTTCCAGCTAGTGTAGCAGCAAAAGGCGCGCTTCCTCCACCAGCAGCTGCATTGCAAGCTCCTGTGTTTCCAAGTCCAACAACATCGTCAGCGCTCATTGATTCTACTTCTAAATTTGCTGCTGAAAGTACGTCACCTGTTAAATCTTGCGGCTTAAGACTAAATTGTGTTAATGCTTGATTTCCTCTATTTCTAAAACTTAAACCTGTATCTGTTTCAGTAAGATCATTATCGTTACCAGGTGTATCGGTTGCTGTGACAGATACTCCAGTCCATACAAGTCTTTCAGAGGGTCTAATATCTATTCCTTGCACAGTCAAATAATCCATAAAATATGCTTCGTCAGCTGCATCCCAAGGTGCTGTAACAAAACTCGCACTAGTTCTAGATGCAGAATTTCCAGTACTATCTTCTATATATAGACTGAAACTCCAAAAATCACCTTGAAGTGTTTTTGTTCCTGCGGATGGCTCGTCATAAAATTGCATTTGCACATAGCATCTGTATTTTCTTTGTCTTTCAGAAATTAATCCTCCGTAAGGAGAAACTCCAGCACCATTATTGCATCCTGCAACAACAGGTCCGGCTGCTCCGCCACAGTCGATTGCATAACAAGCTGCAGTAGCTCCTGTTGGCATAGTGCCTGTAACAGCATCTCTTGTTCTGCAAGTGCTAGCACACCTAACACCATTTGCAGGTGAAGTGGATCTAACGGCAATTTGAAAGTTAGATGCGGTTGGGCTTCCAAAAGGAATAATAGCAGGACAACTGCTTGCAGCACCACAAGTGCCTGGCAAGCCAGGTAATTCGTTTGGTGTACCAGGACTTAGATTAGGGTCTTCTACTATAAATTCAATAACAGAATAAACAAGACCGGCAGCGCCGTCAGCAGCAGAAAGAGGCTGAACGTCACGCACAGGGCTCGATACTATCGGAGCGTTTGATGGATCAACGTCAGTTACTTCAAGCAGACCGACAATAGTCGGCGGAGTGTTTGCCAATTGAACGCTGGCATCGAAAGGACTCAAGTCAGGCTCTTCTCCTGTAACTGCGCTTTTGATTTTATCAACAATTCCCGCAGATGCAAATGAAACTGACAATAGAAATAAAACTGCAAGAATTGACGCCGCAAAAATAAATCGTGTTTTCATTTTCCCCTTTTGATTTTAATAAGTAAATGTTTAACTATTTAAATATTTCTTTTTTGGAGTGCTCTCTTGAAAATTGTATAAATGTTTCTTGAGTCTTTGTTCAAGAGATTTGCGACTGCTGAATTTGTCATGCCGGAGTTTCTTAAATTAGCGACGAGAGATTCTGAAATACTGAGATTTCTATTTGAGAAGATTTTTATTGAAATGAATATTGCTTTTGCGGATATTTGGAATTTGGATTGTTTTTTGATGGAAGCGTTTCTGTAATTTATCCAAATTGTTCTTTGGTTTCTGTTCAGCAGTTGGGCGATTTGGCTATATGAAAGGTTTTGGTTTTCTTTCAAATATTTTGTCAGGGCTTCTGCAGGACTTATTCCTTGCGCGAAAATTTCTGCAGGTATTTTGATTTCTTCTCTTGCTGCCTGGTATTCTTCTTTTAATCTTTCTTCGACTAATTCAAGAATTTCTTCTTTTTGCTTCTTCAATTTTTCTTCGACTAATTCAAGAATTTCTTTCTTTGATTTTTTCTTTTTACGCCGCGGAATTACGACAAGCGCGAGCGCGAAGTAAATGTCGATTTCCCACGCAGTGCCTCCAACTGACGGCGAGGTGGAGAAACTTTCAGCTGGAAGTCCGGATGGAACTTGGTTCAAGCAAAAATAAATATCCTTTTCTGTTATCGTTGGGGATGGGGGGCCTGTTGGAAGCAATTGGAATGATTGTACTGATTGCACACTACTGTGTGCTAATACTGTGTCGTCTTCTACATCGCATGCTGTTGTTTCTGATTTGGCTGAAAAACTATCTGCCGGAATATTTTCTGATTGAGCTAAGTCGTAGCGAAGATTAAATGCTTCTATCGATAAACTGTTCAGTTCTATGTTTCCGGTATTTCTTACTTGAAGAGGAGATTCAGAAGGAACTGGCGTTGTTTGCCCGGAAACTACGTTTTGCCAGTTTAATGATTGCGGAGGAAGAATTTCAAAACTATAGAAAGGAAGCACTTCGAATTGTTCAAAGTATTCATCGCTTACGGAATTTTCTGAGAGCATAAGATGTACATTCCAGTCTATTGCAGGCTCGTCCCAGTATTTCATAAATACTGTGCAGGTGTATACTAAGTAATCTGTCATATCAGTTTCAAAATTGCATGAACCTGCTCTTACGGTTTGTTCTGTTCTATCCAGTGTGAAGCCGGCGAAAAGAACTGCTGAGGGGGAAGCAACGACGTCAACTTGGAAATTTACTTCAACGTCTTCTTCGGCAATATTTTTTTCTGCAAAATCCACTGGGTTGAGATTTCTGACGCGAAGTATGAACGGGTCGGTTTCTTTTCCTATTTTATATACAGAGTATCCTGGAGATGCAGGTATAGTGAAATTTATATTTTCTGTAGTTTCGTTAAAAGTTTCTGGCTGGATGTTTGTGCAGTCTGTGCAGTTCCTTCCGTTTCTTAAGATTTGAAAAGGAGATGTTAGATTTACAGCAGGATAATTGTAGAGAGAAATTCTTGCTGATTTGCCTAAGCCGGAGTTGGCTTCTGCGTCGATTGAAATTCTGTTGTGCCTAATATTAACTTCTCTGCTTAGTTCGTTTCCTTCTCCAGAGATTCCTTCTAAGAATCGGATTTTTCCTTCGTTTGTATCTTCAAATATAACTTTGTTTCCTGCGAAACTGTATTTTTTCAGAATCATGTCGATTAATGTTGTGTTTTCAAGGGCTGATGACGAGGACAAAACAATATCTTTAGAGAAAGCGCCCGTTACACTAATGTTTTTGAATACATTCTTGCTTGAGTCATCTTCAGTTGAACTTCCACTCATATAAATTGCATTTAGTGAAGAACTTTCGATTCTTCCCTGCGAGAAAAGATTGTTTGCACTATGGTCAACATTTATTCCATCGTAATTATTATTTGCTGTGATATTTGTGAACGTGTTATTTGGACTAAAATAAATATACATTCCGAAAAGGGAGTTGTCATTTGCCGTGATGTCTGCGAGGAAATTATTAGAACTGCCGACAAAATAAATTCCATCGTAATTATTATTTGCTGTGATATTTGAAAGAGTATTGTTCGAGCTAGAATGAAAGTACAGACCGAAAAAATAATTATCGTTCGCTGTGACGTCTATAAGCGTGTTGTTGCTAGAACTGCTTGAAAGGTAAATTCCGTCGAGATTATTAGAAACATTGACAGATTGTATGGCGGAATTGTTCACGCTTTCAAAATAAATTCCTGCGCTATTGTAGATGCTTCCAAAATCAGATATTGTTGTGTTTAGGATAATTATATTTACGCGTCCTGTTGCATATATTCCGTAATCTGTTCCGGAACTATCGCCTTTAATTGCGTATTTGTTTCCGTTTAATGTAATATTGTCTGCTTCAATAGTCAAACATGTTCCTGTTGTTTGAATGTCATTGGCTAAGTAATAGCATCTGTTTGGCAGAGTTATTTGTGATGCGCCTTGGTCGCATTGAGTTATTGGGATGCAAGGAGGTAAAATTGTTACTGTTCTTTGTTCTGTTGAATTTAGATTTCCTATTGCGTCAACTGCGTATGCTTTGAATGTGTGCGCTCTCTCTGGTAATTCTGTGAATTCATTATAATATTGGTATTTTGTCGCGTTGTAGAGAGATTGGATTTCTGGTCCTGAGAGAGAACGATTGAATACCATTAATTCATCAAGGATGCCGTTGAATTCATGCTGATGATCGCTTCCTCCGCATCTGCCTATTAAAAAGCCATAACCTTCAGTGATTAGATTATTTGAAGTTCCATCTTCTATACCGTCTAGATATAATGTTTGTCTGGAATTTTCATAAGTAAAAGTAGCGTGGTACCATACTCCGGGCTGCAGAGTTGTGGCGCCAGCAAGGTAATTACCGCTCATCTGAGCAACTAATCTTCGGTTCAAAACATAAAACTGTCTGCCGCCGCTATTAAAAATTTGGTCTTCGGTTGTGTCGTCAACTGCTCTTTTTATCCACGCAGAATATGTAAATTGCGGAGAACTAGTCAGGCTTTGTTTAGGATTCCCAATTCGAATAACATTATTCATTCCTAAAAATTCAAAACCACCTCCGAATTTTCCTTCTTTTACAGGTCCGATTTTAGAAGAATCTACGATAACAACTGTTCCGTTATTTTCATTTCCGCTCCAGTCATATACAAATGTGTCATTTTCTTTGACAGAAGAATCGTTGTCGAGTCTCCACCAGCCGACTAATGACTTATCAAAATCATTCAAGACGTAATGCTCTCCGTTGTTGTCTGCTGAAGAAACATTTATGATAATGGAGTTTGTGTTTCGCGCTGAAGCGTTTGCAGGAGTATCTCCGACGAAAGAGATATTTGGAGCAGTTACATCGGGTGTTGTTACTGTTCTTTGTTCTGTTGAATTTAGATTTCCTGCCAAATCAACAGCATAAGACTTGAATGTGTGCGCTCCCTCTGGCAAGTTTGTGAAGGTATTGTAATACTGGTGTGCCGAAGCGCTATATAATGTTGCAATCTCATCTGCTGATAATATTCTGTTGAAAATTAGGACTTCGTCAATTGAGCCATTGAAGTAATATCTACTTCCGTCGTCTTCGCTTCCTATTGAATTGCTTGTTGATGTTGTTGCAGGTGTTCTTTGCTGACCGAACTCTACAATGCTACTTCCGATTATTTGACCGTCTAAGTATATGCTTATGTTTCCTGTAGCATAATTTATTGTTCCGACGATGTGTTGCCATTTGTTTTCAACTGCGCCGTTTGTTTGAAAGCTAAGCAGGCCGCCACCATCTATTGCTCGTGCGGCAACTTTTATATCATCTGTATTTCCTACTTCTATTGATGCTCTTGTGGATTTTGTCGGTAAAACAGAATTAATCGAAATTGCTACAATGACATTACCCTCTGTTGAATGGATTTTTTTAGGATATACCCATGCAGATAATGTTGCACTACTGACATTAGATAGTATGTCGAGTCCTGTTCCAAGCCCGACATAGTCTCCATTTCCGTAGAATTCAAATGCTTTGCCGAACTTTCCGTTAGGAGTTTGCGCAGAGTTGCCCATTGCTGTTCCATTGTTGCTCTTGTTGCTTAGGTCTATTATTTTGGTTCCATCAATGTCATCCATTCTCCACCAGCCGACTAATGATTTATCAAAATCATTCAAGACATAATGCTCTCCGTTGTCGTCGGCTGAAGAAACATTTACGACGAAAGAATTTGTTGATAATAAGGAGTTGTTTGCAGGAGTATCTCCGACGAAAGAGATATTTGGAGCTATAGGGTCTTCTCCGATGCTATAATTGCTCCAGCTCGTTACATTGAATATAACTGTATCTGCGTTTAATGGCGTGAAAGCGTAACAGTCTGTGCAGGGCATTCCATCTCTTAATATTGTCGGTCCTTTGAAATTTGCTCCGGGAGAATTGTAGAGAGTTATGTTTGCTGTTCTGTTTAAGCCAGGCGTAATTAAAGATTCAACTGTGACTGAATTATTTTCGATTCTTATATCGTTGCTTAAATTTGAATTACTGCCTGTTACGTCCTGATAAAAATAAACTTCTCCATATTCAGATTTCTTGACACTTATAGTGCCTGTTAAATAATATCCTGCTATTGAACTGTCTATTACATTCGTTCCATTTACATAACTCCAAATACCGCCAGGGCTAATTCCAGTGACATTTTTTAGAGTGATGTTGTTTGAATATATGTAAATACGATTATTTGTTATAGTATTTTCTATTAAATTATTTGGAGAACCAGAAAGCCAAAATGCTCCGTACGCATCATTCATAATAATATTGCCGGAAAAATTATTATTTTGCGAGTTGTCTGTCCAGATTGCTTTGTGTACGTTGCTGTACATGCGATTGTTTTTTACAACAGTATAATCTACACCGTTAAAATACATGCCAGTGTACTGCCTGCTAATTGAATTATTAAATATAAAAGAATAGTCAGCTCCTTGGAGATAAATTCCTCTGCCGCTGGATGCGATGCCCATAGTAATGTTGCAATTCTTTACTGTAGTATTCGGCTGGTTTGAATAAACTCCTGCAACCGGGTTCGTGCTTTTGATTGAATATCCTTTGCAATCCAATGTAATATTTTGCGCGGAAATAGTAATACAAGGAGCGGTTAAACCGTTGTTTATAATATTCGCATTCATCTCGTATGTGGTGTTTGATTCAGAGAGCGTGTCGCATTCGAATACAGATGATTTGTTTATTGTGACAAATCTCTGCTCTGTTGAATTTAGATTTCCTGCTGTGTCAACGGCGTATGCTTTGAATGTATGGTTTCTTCCTTGTAAACTTGTAAATTCATTGTAATACTTATTTGTAGACGCTTCATACAACGCCGAGATTTCACTGACAGATAATGTTCTATTAAATAACGAAACATCGTCAATTATGCCGTTGAAGTATGCTGTGGACCAAGAGGAATCGTAAATGCCTGCTTCACCAATATAAAAGTTTCCTGTTTCTGTTGCTCCGCAAGAAGCAACCATATCAAATAGAGGTTCTGTTTTATCAAATACTCCATTTATATAAAGCGACATAGCTTCAGAACTAGGTACGTAAACAAAAGTAATAAGTGTCCATTCGTTTAGAGGAATATTTTGGGTGCTTGTAATTCTGCTTGTGCCATCATACTGAGGTTCGCCGAGTCCGCTAAGAAAATTCAGTTTATTGTTGCCGTCTAAGTAAATTGAATGCATTCCGCAATCGTAGCTGTCTAATTCTGAATAATAATTAATTATTCCGCCCTCACTTTCAGGATAAATCCACATTGCCCATGTAAAAGCAGAAATACTAAACGGATAAGGCGCATTTTCTGTTGTTATATAATCTCCACTGCCATCAAAACTAAATCCTTTTCCGAACTTACCTTCGTTAGTCTGCGCAGCATCACCGCCTTTAGTTCCGTTATTGCTCCAGATACTTAGGTCAACAATGTCCCCAAAACTATTGAGGTCGTCCATTCTCCACCACCCCGCTAATGATTTATCAAAATCATTCAAGACGTAATGCTCTCCGTTGTCATCTGCAGAGGAAACATTAACTATAATTGAACCTGTTCTTTGTGTTGAATTATTAACTGGCGTATCTCCTACGAAAGAAATATTTGGAGAAGTTGTATCAGAAGTATTAACAGGGTCCACAATATAATCGATTTGAATTTCTCCGTCGAGGATTTTCAAATCAAATGTGTCCTGCTGGTTTTGAAGAGAGGTTAGCAGGACTTTGTTGTATTCGTCGCTGTTTATCGAGGCAAATTCAGCGATTAGTTCATTGCTGTTTATTTCATAGATTTCGATTCTTGGGCTGCCGGAAATTATTCTTGGGAAAATTGTTATATCTTTTGTGCTGTCTAATTTTTGCTCGAATGTGACTCTGACGTAGTGAGCTGAAGGGATGGCGCTTGTCCAGTTGTTGTCCTGTGATTTTACCTGCTCGTAAATGTCCTCGATAAAAGTCCGGTTAGAATCAAGATGCTCTGCTTTTGTTATGAAGATTATTTCGTAGATTTGCTCGCTTAGATATGGGACTGTCCACTCTATGTAATCTATGAATTTGTCTTCGTCTAAATCGTAGGCGGTAAATTGGACTTGCTCTCTTCCTTCTGTTGTTCTGTAAAGCCGCATTTTATTTTGCTGAGTTACTGGAATGATGTTTGGCAGTTCTGTGTACGCTAAAACATCCTGATAATGAATTTCATCAGGGCCTGTAATTGTAATTTTTTTTCCGTTCGGAATTTCCTGCTCAACTGCCTGCGGAGCTTCGGTTGTGTATTCAACTGCAATTTCTTTTTCTCCGGACTCTACTAGATTTTTCAAATCTATTACTTTCTCGGTTTCTGTTTGGATTGTATTATTTTGGATTTCGTCTTCGTAAATAGCTGAGCCGGTTACCGAAGATTTTGTGAAGACACTAAAGATTTTTGCTAAGATGAGTAGAATTTTTTTCAAGAAGGATTGTTTTTCTGCTTGGGGAGAAAACTGGATTTGCGGTTCGAGAAATTCTTTTCTGTCTGCTTGAGTTATTGATTTTTCGTATTGCTCTTTTTGGGCGAAGGCTTGATTGACTTCTTCGCCTGTTTTTATTGAGATGTCCTGAGATTGCAGAGGAATTTCTACTGTTAGATTTTGGGAAGGGTCTTTCACGTCGATAGTTTTTATCCATTTTACCGGGCGGTTGATTACTGCCTTGTATTGGATTGCTGTTGTGTTTGGCTGGATTTTTTGTTCTGGGATTGATTCGGGGAGGGAAATATTTTCTTCTGGCTGTTTTTCGGTTGTTTGATTTGGAATTGCTTCTGGGATTGTGATGTTTATTTCAGTAATGTTTTTTTCTGGAATTGTGATATTTTCTTCTAGAGAGGGTTCTGGGGCAGTGGCATTTTCTTCTACTGTTGGTTCTGGAACTGTGATGTTTTCTTCTAGACTTGGAATTTGTTCTTCAATTGTTTGATTTGGAATTGTCTCATTTTCTTCTGGGCTGAAAAATAATTTTGTTTGAGGAGAACTAAGAAATATTGCGGATAGGATAATGACGGCGAGAATAGGAAGGAATATCAGCGCGATTTTTTTGACTGCTCGTTTTTTTGACTGCTCGTTCAATTTTTCAAGGAGAGTTTGACTTTGCTGAATATATTTGTCGTAATAATTAACCCATTGTTCAGGAGTTTTTGTTTGAAATACTTTTTTTATTTCTTCGTTGTATTGACTGTAGGAAAGTTCGCCGATTTGATATTTGACGACGAGCTTTTGAACTATGCTTTCTGTTTTTTTCTTGTTTTGTTCTGCTGTCTGAATTCTTCTTAGAAGCTCTTCTTTTTTCGCCTTTGATTCGTTTATTTTTTTTACCATTTCATTTCATAAAATAAAGAAAAGGGTTGTCTCGGGAGAAAGATTCTCCAGGGTGTGTTGAGACAACCCTTTTCTTTGAAAATTAATTGCGAGAATGATACATGCGGAGCTATGGAGATGACTACTAACAGAAGAATTATTTCGTTCATTTTCTTTCTCCCTTACACACCCTGTAAGTTACTTAATATGTGTGAGATATTGTTTATAAATGTTGGTATTTTTAGTATTTTTAATACTTAATATGTATGATTGGTTTAAACGCGATTGGACTAGAAAATTTTATTAATTCGGTTTGTTTCAGGAAAAGATGGATGACTGGACAATTGTCGGAATAATCTTGATTGTTTTGGTTGTGACAGCTGGCGGACTGATGATTCTTAGATGGGATGAAGATGGTTGGATTCAGGATTCGCGAGGAGTTTGGATTAAACACGGACAGCCTTCTAAAATTCCAGAATATGTTTTGGAGCAACGGGAATTAATTGATTCTGCTTTGCGATTGTATTCGGATTTGATACTGGCTGGAACTGAAATTAACAGCCAATGCCTCGGAGTTATTGGAGATTACGCTGTTGATATTGTGCATGTTCCGCGTTCAGAGGGAGATGATTTAGTTGAGAACCAGTGTTCTGCTTTTAGAAATGGAGAGGTTTCGCATTTTATTGAGATGGATAAAAAAGGGAATATTGTCAGGGTTGTTTAAAATTTGATTTTTATGCGTCGCAATTGGACTCGCTAAATTAATCTTCTCGGTGCGCAAATTGGACTTGCCTGTTCTTGCGGCTGGCAAGTCTTATCGTTAACAGCTCACTCCGTTCGCTGGTGCGCACCGAGTAATTGCTTCGCTGACAATTGCGAGTCTTATCTGTAAAATTTGCTCTTGATGCGTCGCAATTGGACTCGCTGACAATTGCGAGTCTTATCTGTAAAATTTGCTCTTGATGCGTCGCAATTGGACTCGCTGACAATTGCGAGTCTTATCTGTAAAATTCGCTCCGCGAATTTAGCGACGCATCAATTTAGCGACGCATCAATTTAGCGACGCACAGAATCTATTTCGCAAATTTTCCGCGTCGTTGAACTTAACGAATATACTTCTTAAACCTTTTAGATTTTTTTATCCTTTTGGCGATTAAGATAATTATGGCTAGGATTATTACAAACAAGATTATCTTGATTATGCTGTATTCCTTGTCTTCTTCGTCGAAGACATCCATGCCGGTCAGTATTGAATTCAAGGATTCTTCATCTTCTGGATTTACTTTTGATACGTTTAAGCCGAAGGAATTTAGAAAAGCGGTGGTGTCTTCTCCCGACGAGAGAGTAAGAACATAATTCATTTGGTTGTTTAATATCTCGTGGTTTGAACTCATCGTTATATTTTCTTCTTTGATTTTTTCGTATGTTTTCTTGAATATATCCTCGCTGTATTTTTTCGATAAGGAATCTACAATGTTATAGCTTTGCGCGTATCCTATTGAAATAGGGCTCATGTTTTTTCCGCTGCAATCAATTTCTTTAAACTCTTCTTCGGAAAGAAAAATATTTGGGCTCCAGCCAGACATAAATGAAAAATCTGTATTTTTACATTCGTTTAAGACAGAGAATGTTTCTGTTTTTAGTTCCGAGGAATCATATTCCAAAGATTCCAGGACTTTGTAGGAGAGATACTGGGCTGTGCCTTCTTCCCACCAGAAGTTAGGAACATTATCTTTGAAATAAACTGAATTGAATCCGTGAACTGTTTCGTGAAGCAAAATATACAATATTTCTTTTTCTGTTTTTTGAAGATTTGTCGACTTGATTTTTATTTTTCCCTCGCCTAAATAAATTCCGTTTGTCTGCTCTTCAAAGCCAATGTCGTCTTGCGTTACGAGCTCTATTTTCCATTTTTTTGGGGACTTGAATCCGTAGATTTGTTCGATAACAGAAATTCCTTGGTCTGCTTTAGAAAGAATTTTTGAAAATTCTTCTGCGTATCTTTGAGGGATTTCGGCTGTGTAATAGTTCGAATTAACCTCGGTTAAGTCCGGCGAGAGCAGAATGTTTTTTTCAGACAGGACAAAATCTATTTCAATGTTTACTGTTTCTGATTCTTTTAAATCGTAATTTAGAATTATTGGATTTTGATATTCATTTGACGCCGGTTTTTTTGGCAAGGAAGTTATACTTGCGTCTTTTGGGAGGCGTATTGAAATATTAAAAGAAGTGTCGGGCGGATTTTTTGTGAATGTTCTCCTGTAATAATAGTTCGGCTCGATTACCAGAGGATTTTTTTCTACGACGTAAGAAATGTTAAAAAAATAATCGGTTATGTAATAAATATTTTTTGTGTTCTTAAAAGTTAAGAGAGAATATTTGTCGTTGATTTCCCGGATTTCAAATTCTACATTTCCCTCTGAATCACGCACTTTAATTTCCCTGCTTTCTTTTGGAATGTAAATGCCCCAGTTTTCTTTGGCGAGATAGTCAGAGAATTTTGACAGTTTTATTTTCCAGAAAATAAATTCGCTGGATGTTCCGTCTTGATTTATAACTACTCTTATTTCTTTTTCCTGGATTATTTTATCTGTTTGCTCGGGGCTGAGAAAGGGTTTATTTGAGAAAAGAAAATAAGACAGTGCTAATATAACTATTAGGACGAGGGCAATTAATATCCAGTACCTCTTTTTCATAAAAAGATTTATGCTTGGAATTATATAAATTTATGTTCGCTGTCTTTTGTATAAAGATTTAAATATATTAAAATATTAGACTCTTGCATGAGAAAAGAGGATAAGAAAAGTTCTAAGGGATTATATTTAATTTTGATTTTAGTGGGAATACTAATTATTGGGCTGTTTTTCGTCGGTATTTCTATAAATGGGAATGTTATAAATGGTTTTGGAAGCAAGATAGTTGGTTTTACATTGTTTGATTTAATTCGAGATTTTATATTCGGGGGCAAGGTGATGCTGGGGCCTACGACAGGAGATACTGTTGAGCTTGTTGTTGAGGGAATTAACTGCACTGGAAAAATTGTTTCATTTGAATATTATGAAGTTGATTCTGACGGGAATGATTTGATTACTGGATTGTATGGTTTGCCGACGAGCGGGACTGTTCTTGGAAGCAACGTGACTGCGACTTGGCTTGTCCAGTGGTTTGATGATGCAGATGGCGACGATGGAGATAATAATCCTGAAATTATTTTTGTTGCTAGTTGCGACGGAAGCAGTGCTACTTCTGATATTTTAGAACTTTCTCCTGCCCCAATTCAAATTACAGCGGGAAATAATATCAACCTCGTTGTCGAGGGAATTAACTGCACTGGAAAAACTATTTCATTTGAATATTATGAATTAGATGACAATGGAAATGATACTATCACCGGATTGTATGGTTTGCCGACGAGCGGGACTGTTCTTGGAAGCAATGTGACTGCGACTTGGCTTGTTCAGTGGTTTGCTGACGACGAGATTGACAACGGAAACGATGATCCTGAAATTGTTTTTGTAGCTAGCTGCGACGGAAGCAGTGCTGTTTCTGATATTCTGGAAATTTTACCTGCTTCAGTTTTAACATGCGCTTTGAATTCCGAGTGCAATGATTTCAATCTTTGCACAACTGATAGTTGCAATCCTTCTAATCCTTTGGCTAATGGATTTGGCTGTGTTTTTGCAAATAATGCTTTGTCTTGTGATGACGGCGTATTTTGCAATGGTGCTGATATTTGCAATAGCGGAGTGTGCGGGCATGCCGGAGATCCGTGCGTTGCTGGAGAAACGTGCTTCGAACCTAATATTTGCGCGCCTTTAACATGCAAGGATATCGACGGAGATGGAATTCCTGATTACAATGCTACTTATTGTCCTCCTTCTTCTGGCGGCGGCGGTGGAGGCGGCGGAAGGGATTATTGTGCATGGACTAACAAGAGTTATTTAATTGGAAATAATACGGCGATAAATAGTTACCTTCCAGATACAAACGCGGGCGGATTGAATATTTCGCAAATTGACAGCTCTAATTTGGTCGAGCATTCGAATTTCATGATTGAGAAAGCAAATCTTGCGCGAATCAGGTTTAGAGAAAATTTGATGCTGGTGAGAGTGAATGAAACAGGATGCTTTGAGAAGATTAATTTCTCTGAGAAGCTGATAAAAATAGAAGACAAGAAAGTGTTTGTGAATTCAAGTTATTTTGTTGAAATGAAAAAGCCAGCTGTGATTGAGTTTTACGGCGTTAATTTTGTTACTCCGAAGGTTTTGAAAGACGGTTCTGACTGCGGAGTTGATTGCTCCTTGAATTCTTATATTTCTGGAGTAAGTTATTCTGTGAATGTAAGCGGGTTCTCGACGTATGAAGTTGTTGAAGGTTACGTTGCTCCTGGCACGACTCCTTCTGGAGGCAGTGGCGGGGGTGGAGGCGGAGGCGGCGGAGGTGGAACAACTCCAAAGTTGTGCACTCAATCAATAAAATGCGACGCGTGGAGCAGCGAGTGCGTTGATGGAAGCCAGAAAAGATATTGCTACGATGCAAATGCCTGCAACAAGACGAAGAGTTATTACGAATATAAAGATTGCAGAGCAAGTGTTGAAGGAACTGAAACTGGCGAGGGAGGAATTTTAGGAGGAATAACAAATCCAACAACTAGAGCAATTTGGAAGATAGTTATTTTTGTTTTTGTTGGGGTTATGATTGCGGGATTAGTTGTCTTCATTGTGCTATATCTTGCTAGGAGAGCGAAATCTGGCAACAAGGAAGTTAAAATGGGAAAGGTTTTGGAAGATTCGAAGAAGTTTTTAGGAAAGTAAATTAAATTAAGTTGTAATAATTTTTTCTTTTTTTGTAATAAGGATTGTATCTTCGGCTTGCGCGACTTTTCCTGAATTTTTTTCTATCAACTGCGGATACTGGTGAATTATGCTGGCTTCTTCAATGCGCTTTAATGCTATCAGCGCTCTTGTGCCGAATTTTTTTACCAACCATCTTGAACAGAACGGAAGAGTTTGATATTCTTTTTTTATGAACTGGAGGACTTCTCTTGCGAAGTGGTCTCTTACCTGGTTTTCGTTTTCTAATTTGTAAATTCCTGACGGTTTTCCGTCCCTGACTGCGCCGTGCCCTGATGTTGCAAATGGCTCTATTGCGTATGCTCCTTCTTCTATTTCTATTTCCTGACTGTTGTTGTAATTTGGAATCGTTACACCTGCGTGAAGATTGTATTCGTCTAAAAGGTGCCCTGACAAGTTTCTGATTGGCTCTGCGTTTTTTTCAGTAATTGCTTTTTCTATTTCTTCTCCTACTTCGCTTATTGAAGTTTTTAGAGAGATTTTTTCCAAGGCTTTTTTTAATGCTGTTTCTGCTGCTTCGATTAGATTTTTGTTTTCTTCTGAGTTTTCCAAGTCTAGTGAGAAAGCTGTGTCTGCAATGTATCCGTCTATCTGCACTCCGATGTCGACTTTTAGGAGCCCTTGCGCTTCTTCGTCGTCATTGTAGGCTGGAGTTACGTGGGCTGCCTGCTCGTTGATTGAGAGATTTGTCGGGAATGCCGGCTTTCCTCCGAGTTCTGCGATTTTATTTTCTATTTTTTCCGCGATTTCTAATAAAGGCATTTGAGGTTTTATTATTGTTCTTGCATAGGACTTTACTTGCTTGGCTATTTCTCCGGCTTGCTTGTATTTTTCTATTTGTTCTGATTCCATTTGCATTCGAGAAAATTAGAGTTATTAAAGTTTTGTTATCTTTGCGGAGAGAGTTAGTTTTAGGAGATAGAAAATTTGGTAAGAGGAGAGAGTTAGTGTGATAATATCGAGAAATTAGGAGAGAGATAATTATCCGAGTAGGATTTTGGGAAAGAGATAGTTAGTGCGATAGAATCGAGAAATTAGCCTTCGGCTAATTTCCGAGAATTTTGTGATAACAAGAGAGATTTTTATAGGAGAATAATTAGTGTGATAATATCGAGAAATTAGCCTTCGGCTAATTTCCGAGAATTTTGAATATTTAATTGAATTGATTAAATTATACCATATCATTATACATAGAAATTTCCGAGAATTCAGATTTTCCTTTAACAAAGTTTAAAAACGAATTTTTTCTAGATAGATTCTTCTTGGTGAAATTATGGCGGAGGAATATAGTCTTGATAAATGCTGGAAAATTGACGGGCATCGCTTAGTGGAACGACTGATTTCTGTGGACATGAAAAAAGCAAGATTTCCAGAGATTTGTGAAACTGGGCTCGCGTATTCTCATGTTCTTGGATGCGAGGATTGTTTTGACAGGTTTGCAGACGCTTATGAAGAATACGGATGTGGAAACACTTCTTTTAGCTATAGAGATTTTCATGCGAATTTAACCTTGCTAGAAGTTCTTCTCAAGAAATTTTAGTTTTTAACTTTCTTTCTTTCGGGACGTAATTGAATATTTTTTCTGTGTTTGATTTGCCTATTCCTACGAAGTCTTCTTGGTGTTTTAGGATTATGATTCCGCGCGGCGCCCTAATTTCTAGATCATATCCTCTCAGCCAAAGCTGCAACTGCTGGTTATTTATTTCAATAATATTTTTTGTTATTTTCTCTTTGAATAATTGGATTGCGTCGAATGAGATTCTCGCTTCTTCGTCTTTTTTGTTTATCAAATAAGCGCCGATTATTTCGACGTTTGTTAATCTTGTCAGCTGGACGATTTCTTCCTTGCTTAGGTGTCCTGAGAATCCTCTTATTTTTTGTTTTCCGGTTTCTAGAAGAAGGTAAGGAAGTTCTGTGATTCCGTAGATTTTTTCTAGTTCTTCTATTAGATTTCGTTTTTCTTTGGATTTTAGGAAATGGAGTTTCATTTCACTTCCTCCAATAAAGTCATTTTTGCGACGAAGAAACCTTCGGAATTGTTGTCTTGGGGATAGATTCTGCAGGAATGTTTAACATCATTGTGATAACTTTTATTGTTCCAAGATGTTATCCCCTGTCTTGTTTTAAGAGGAAGGGAGATTTTTTCGATTTTAACTGGGAAATTTTTTAATGCAAAATCAACGACTTCTTCGTTTTCTTCGGGGGCGTGGGTGCAGGTGCTGTAGACTAATGTTCCGCCTTTTTTTAGGCATTTTAATGCGAAAGCCACGAAAGTTTTTTGCTGTCTTGAGAATTTTTTTATTAGTTTTGGATTCCACATCAAAAAAGTTTTTGGAGATGAGCGGAGAGTTCCTTCGCCAGAACAGGGGGCGTCGACGAGAATTTTGTCGAATTTTGGAAATGTTGATTTTGACAGAGATGCGCAGAGCCCGATTGCGTCTTTTCTTGTTATTATTGCATTTGTAACACCGCATTTTTCCAGATTTGTTGAAAGAATTTTTATTCTTCCGATGTTCAAGTCGTTGGCTATAATTGTTCCCTGATTTTGCATGTACATTGCTATTTGCGATGTTTTGCTTCCGGGAGAGGCGCACAAGTCTAGGATTAACTCATTTGGTTTTGGATCGAGAGCTAGCGGCGGGAGCATTGAAGAAATTTCCTGAATGTAATAATAGCCGAGAGTGTGCTCTAAGGAGTTGCCTAATTCTCCAGGTTCGAGGTTTTGATTTACGAGCATTATTTCCGGATAATTTGAGAATGGCTGGACGACATTCCATTTCTTTTTTAATTTCGAAAGGAGTTTTTCTATGGGAATTTTTATGGTGTTGCATCTTATGAAACTTTCCGGGCCGATGTGAATTATTTTATTGTATTTTTCAAAGTCTTCTTTATCCGGCAGAAGGGTTTCCATTCGCTGTTTGAAGAGGGGTTTCATTTCGTATCTCATGGGATTATTTGGGAAGAAGAGGTTAAAAGAGTTGCGGAGTAATGAAAAATAAAGAGTATTCAAAATTTTTTTAAAGACATATTAAATCACGACTAATTGATAACGATAATCCTTAAATAACTACGTCTTAATTTTTGGAAGATAATAAAATGGAAACAAAGATAGTACTATTGTTCTTGCTTACAGCAGTTTTATTTTTAGTAATTGTTGATGCTGACAATTCAATAACGACCCAGGAAGCGGTAATTAAATTTGATTCTAACACTAATGATTTAGTAGTTTTCGGGATAAATGAAAATATCCAAGTTAGTTATACTGAAGAATGCGCGGGGAGAACTAAAGAATGTTTGAGAAAAACAAGAACATATACTTTAACTGAAGATGTAAATACTTTAGTTTTAAAATTAGACTATCGGAAGTCTGCAAATAAAATTTCTGTGAAAATCTTAGGATTGAAATATAATGATAAACCTGAAATTAAACCTCAAGATAATCAATTCGCCATAAAGATTTTCGAAAAGTCTGGAAACTTAAATCAAAATCTTTATGTAAAAAAACAGTTTAATGTAGATGCTAGTTATAACAAAAAGAAAGATGAGACGAAAATTTTGATTACGGAAAATAGAAAGAGAAATAAGTATGCAGAAGAAGGATTGGTTTTTGTTAAGATGATGACAGATAATGGGATCTTGAAATATGGAATTGATGAAAAACTTTCTAACAAAATTAATGAAAAACCAGACAATAAAATTGATGAAATTCCGTCTACAGAATCTGAAATTTCTTATCTTCTTTCTGTAAAAAAATCTGATTCTGAAACTCAAGAAAAGTCTGAGATAACAGTTAATGAAAACAAAGTTACTATTGATTATATTTTTGAAAAGCCTACTCCCTGTACGTCTCTAAATTACACTATTCTCAAAAATGGCAATACAATAAAGATAATTCCTAAAGTTATTTATGGAAAGGGCATTTGTATAGAGGTAATTGCCTACGATGAGGCAATAATAGAATTTACATTAGATGAGGGAACATATACAATTAATATTTATTCTGTATGGGACAAAAGCAATCCTCTTTTGTCTAAAGAGATTATAATAAAATAGTTGATTAGAATTCCATTTCAATTCTTAGCTCCATGAGGCAGAAAATGAATTTGCTGATTTGCATCAAATGGCGGCTGATGCTTTGCCCGTCTTTATTCGAGGATTCTTTCCATTTGAAGTGGTCGTTGTATATCCTGAAATCGTTTTCTCCGAATTCTATTGCTGTTTTTCTGTCGAATTTGTAAAACAAACGGTAATACATTTCAAAATGTTCTTTTACACGTTCTGCGAATGGAAGGATTTCATTTACATTTTTCTTTGATTTTGCCAGATGCGCTCCGATGTATTTGAATTCGTCTCCAAGGAGTTCAAGAAGAAAAAGAGTTGCGAACATTGAGGGCTTATTTTTCTGGAATGTTGAATCGTTTATTCTGTTGTTTATCCTGCAGCAATAGTCGATAAATCTATCAACGTTTATATCCATTTGGTGAATTGTTTTGCAAATCTTTATGTCTCCGACTTCGTTGTTTTTTATTAATCCATTTATTTTTTCAAATAGCTCAAGAAGTAGGAGAAAAATTCTTCTTAGTGAATTATCGAATTCTTTGCTGGAAACTTCACCCATTTCCCTTACGATGCAATAGTTTTCTTTGCTGTCGATAATTTCTATTCCAATAAATCTGTTCACGAGCTCCTGGAACATTTCGAGCGCTGCTCTTTTCGGGGGTTTTTCTCCCATTCTTCTGTATTCAAACTGAGAAGTGTAATATGCATAAACTCCCTCGTAATCTTTTTGGTTTTTATCGTATACTAATTTTATTTCATCATATCCTTCCCTGTATGCTGACTGAAAAAAACGCCAAATCATCGGCACGCTGAATCCTGTGATGTCAATTACTGCTGATTTGTGCTCTCCATTTTGTTTTCCGTTTATTATCAAAGAGCCCTGATTTTCAACAACGTCTACTTCGTCGCCCTGCTTAAGATTTAGTTTCTGAACCCATTCGCTTGGGAGAGTCATTGTAAGGGTTTTATGCCCCTGCTTGATTATTCTTCGTTTCATATATTCTTTATTGGAATTATATATTTAAATCCTTTTAGTATATCTAGAATATATTCTATACTGATAAATATATTCCTAAGTGAAGTATATAGGTTCATGCCAGAAATTGAAAGAATGAGAAGGTATATTTTAATTTATGACGGCGAGAAATATATTGACAAGATGTAAATTCTTTCTGCTTTTTTTCCATATAACTAAATTTTGGAGACAAAATGGAAACAAGAAAAACCAATCGATTGAGAAAGTCTTTAGTTGGCTTGCTTCTTGCTGGAACAATTGGCGCTGCTTACTGCAATCCCGGATGTTCTATTCTTCCTTACTCTGCTCCCTCTGCAAGTTCTGCTGAAGGAAGAGAAATGGATTTGGAAAGAAGCTATTCTGACAGCAAAACTCTGGAGTCAAAAGCATAATGATTCAAGTTTTGCCGGGCGGAGATGTTTCGAATGAAACGAAATTTGTTGATTTTTTAACGAGAGGTTCTCCGCCTGAAGATTATGAGGCGCAGCTTTTGAGAGAGCATTCTTCCAGAGTGAAGGCGATTTTTGAAGGAAAGATTGTTCCTCCCTACGAATTGGAAATTCAGCCGACGGCAAAATGCAATTTAAAATGCAGACATTGTTTTGGGAGAGATTATTGCAAGTTGGGAGATAAAATTGGATTGGAGGAGATGAAAGTTATTGCTGAAAGAGTTGATGAATTCAGGGAGAATGGATTTTCGATTGACGTTGTCAAGTTTTGCGGCGCGACAGGAGAGCCTTTGTTAAATCCAGTGACTGCGGTTTCTGTGCCGATGTTTAAGGAAATGGGGAAGAAAGTTATTGTTTTTTCAAATGGTGTGAATTTGGATAGAAGAGATGATGTGGGGAGGAGTTATTATGAAGATGTTGCTTTAGCTGACAAGTTTAATTTAAGTCTTGACGCTGGCTCGAGAAAAACTTTTTTTAAACTGAAGGGAAGAGATGAGTTTAAGAGAATTATTTCTAACTTGGAAAAACTTGTCGGCGCGCGAGGAAAAAACGGAGACGCGGTGAATGTTGTTGTAAGTTATGTTATTGGGCGGGAAAATTATGGAGAAACAGCTGGAACTGCAAAACTGGTTAAGGAAATCGGCGCTGATGAAATAAGATACAGAGTTGATTTTACCGACGCTGATGGAATTGCGGCGATTGCTCCTGAAATAATTGAACAACTTGGGAAGGCTGATGGATTGAAGGATGAAAAATTTAGAGTTGTTTCTGTTTATTCTGATGGGGAAATTAGCGAGGGGAAAGGAGTTTTTGAATCAGACGGGAGAAAATGTTTTAATCATCATTTTTGGGCGAGCATAGGACCTGACTGCGAGCTTTACGCCTGCGGGCACAGGACTCACGGAGGAGTAAAATCTTACGGAAATGTTTTGGAAAAACCCTTGAAAGAGTTGTGGGCGTCTGAAGAAAGAATTAATTCAGTTAAATGCCTGCCGGACAAGCACTGCGAACATTGCTCTCCTTCTTCCACGAGGAGAAATGAGTTCATGACATTTCTTGAGGGTTTAGGCAGGGAAAATACATACGAGCTTCTGGAAAAATATGGGCGGCGAGATTATTGCAAGAGATAGATTCAATATTGAAATCAGTGAGATATATATTCCCAATTGGCAAATAATATAATTGATTAATTCTTTTTTAGATAATGCCTGAGTTAGAATCAATTGAAGAAACTGAACGAAATTGCCCGCGTTGTTTAGGCGGAAAATTGCTTGCGGTTGTTGAAAGCTGGCAGGACGATGATTCTAGAATTGAGATAACTGAATCTGACTGGTGCAGGGAATGCGGGTATGATTTTGTCAAGAGGGATGACGGCAATCGCGGGGATGTGCCATATGAAAGAGTTGTTCTTGAAAGAAGCTACAGAAATTTGCCTGAGGTGTTGAGAGCAAAGAATTGCATTGTGCTGGTTTAGAATAATTTCGTCTGCTTGGAAGTTTGTATTATCTCGTCGAAATCTTTGTCGAATAACAAGAGAATTTGATTTGCAATCGGCTTGATTTGTTTTTCTATGTAATGCTCGTAGTCAATTTTGTTTTTTTGGAGCTGAATTGGCTGGGGGCCCTTTACAGTAACTACATATTCAATTATGCTGGATTCTAAATTCGGAAGAAGTCTTGCGGCTTTGACGTGCGGCGGAGTTGTTTTTGTATACTGCTCCAGCGATTTTCTTATTGACTTCCTGTAAACTAATTTGTCGTCGAGCTTTCCTTCTTTTATTCTTGTTACGTAGGATTTAATATATGGTTCAATCGGCTGGTCGTGGAAAATTTTGTTCAGCAATTCTTTTTGAAATTCCTGCGCTGCGTCTGTCCAGTCTCCCCTGATTGCTTCCAAGCCGACTATTTCCAATTCTTCTTTTCCGTTTACCTCTTTCAAGCCAGCGTATCTTTTTTTTGCAGCTGCTGTTTCTTTTCCGCGCAGTTTTGGAATCATTAATGCTAGGTATTGCTTTTCAAATTCTAGTTCCAGATAAGAATGACGAGCATAATTTTTCTTGACGTAATTTTGGTAGAATTGATTTATGTATTCCTGAATTTCTTTTCCGAGGAAATTTGCTTTTGTTTTTTCCAGAGAGGTGTTGACAAATACAGAGTCTGTGTCGGAGTAAATTACTTTTGTCTTGAATTTTTTTTCAATTTCTTCGGCGGTCAGCTTGATGATTTGCTGGCCGAAATGTGTTATCGCGTTTGCAATGTCCAAGTTGAAATAACGACAATTTGGACTCGCCAGAACACCGAAGAAAGAGTTCATTATTATTTTAATCGCGTAGCTTGATAGCTCTCTTTTTTCTTTTTTGGCTTTTTCTCGGGCTTGATGCAATGTGTGAATTATTTCCGGGAGGATTCCTTCGCGGTTTTTGAAGCAGGCATTGTTTGGAGCTTTGACTGAATCTTTTTCGCAGTGCTCTTGAAATGACGCTGGATCGATGTTGAATGTTTTTATTATCGACGGATACAGAGATTTGAAATCTAATATTAATACATTTTTGTAAATGCCGGGCTTTAGAGAAGAGACATATCCTCCCTTTATTCTCTCTTCTTTTTTTTGGTAGACTAATGTCGGCGAGGCGAATCCTTTTTTGTGGGCTTCGCGAATGTACAAAGAGTCAAATGCCGAGATTGAGCCGCTGATTCTGTCTAAAGGCAGGCCTGTTAATTGCGAGCGTTCTATCGCCAAGTCGATTATTTTATTTTTTTCCAGAATTTCGTAGGGGAGTTCGCAGTCTAATAAATTATAATCTGCCAGCTTTTGCTGATTTGTTTTGTAGAGATTTTCTATTTCTTTGTGTCTCCCGGGGCCTTTGAGAATTTTTCCTCTTTTCAGAATTGCCTGGGCGACGTCTTCGAGAGTGTAAGTTTCAAACTTTATGTTTTTCATCTGCGGAGAATTTGCCACGAAGGGATCTCTTATGAGATTTAGCGCGTCGAGAACTTGTCTTCCCGGAACGCTTACGGATGAAGAACGGAAGAAGCTGGATTCTAATCTTAATCTTGGCTCTTGGTTTGTTCTGCCGATGTCGAACGATAGATTGTTTTTTTCGAAGAGAGATTTTAGATATGCGAAGTCAAAATCGATTACGTTCCAGCCGGTGATTATGTCGGGGTCTAATTTTATTATTTGGGCTTTGAATTTTTCTAGGGCTTCTGCTTCGGTTTTGCAGGGGATGACGTCTTTTAGATTTTGATTTGTAGTTACCATAAATGTTTTGTTGAAGTTATCTGAATGAATTCCAATGCAAAATAAAGTATTGAGAGTTTTGTCTGATTCTATGTCTATCGACGCTATTTTTAGATTTGGCTTGTAATCTGCCGGCGTTAATTTTGGGTTGCTGTAAACTCTGTCGATTTTTTCTGCTGTTTCGTATTCTCCCTCAATATCGACTGTTCCGAGGATATTTTTTTCTATCAGGAATTGCTGGTGCGGTTTTAGGTCTGCTTCAAAAGTTGGGAGAGTTTTTCTTATTGCCTTGTAGAGCTTGTTTAATTCTGTTGAATTTTCTGCGGAGATTTTTAGCAGGGGTTCGTCTTGGAATGTTTTTAATTTTGTTTCTTCGACGGTGTAATTTTTCAGGTATTTATTTATGATTTTTTTATCTTTGGTTTTTATGAAAAAATATGGGGAGAATTTATTTAAGGATACGAATGACTGGTTGTTTTCGAGCCGTCCGAATAGTTGGATGTAGGTTTGGTTTTCGATTGTTGTGTGGGTTGGATAAACGATGTATGCTTTCATGATTATTTGAGGAGTTGGAGGATTATAAGTTTGGCGGTTTGTTAATTGATTTAATTTTTAGACGGGCAAGATAATTAGTGTGATAGAATTTTTAGGTGGGAGATAATTAATGTGATAATATCGAGAAATTAGCCTTCGGCTAATTTCCGAATATTTATTGATAACGAGAGAGATTTGGGGGAATAATTATCTGGATAGAATTGAGAAATTAGCCTTTTTCGGCGCGCATTTGGACGCACAATTGCGTTCGGCTGTGCGTCTTATCATTAACCAAATTCACTTCGTGAATTTGGAGAGCGCGCCGAGCAATTTCCGAGAATTTTGTGATAATGAGAGAGATTTTGAGTGTTATCTTCGGAAGTAGTGATAATGGGAAAGTTTAAATATCTGAGATTTGGGAGAGATTTATGGCTACTAAAAGAAAGTCACTCAAGAAAGCGAAAAAACAATTGTATTTTGTTAGGCTTCCTAATGATAACTTGGGTGTTGCTGGTTATAACGGGGCGGGAAGAGAAGGCGTGACAGAAGCTTCAAATGAGATTGACGCTGTTGGGCATGTTGTTGCAAGATTCACTAGGGGCGGGCGAGTAGGGCTTGTTTCGTATGCTTTGGATAAAGCTAGCAAAAATGGCAGAGCTGAATACGCCTGCATGATTCCTGAAGTTGATGATAGAGATTCTGAGGGAATTAGATTTCATCCTGCGGATTTGAGGATGTTGAGGGAAATGGCATTTGCAGAGTCGCTTGCTACGCTTGCTGGAAATGGAGAGCATCCGATTAATTATGTTAAGGAAGCAAGAAGGATTTTTAGTGACTTTGGGATTTGATTAGATTTATTAATTTGATATTCTTAGAAAATTCATGGGATTGCAGATAGGAGAGATTGTTCCGAGGAAGGCGATTTCGTTTTCGGAGTTGAAGGGGAAGATTGTAGCTGTGGACGCATACAACGCGATTTATCAGTTTCTTAGTTCAGTGAGACAGCCGGACGGGATGCCTTTAATGGACGACAAGAAAAGAGTGACGTCGCATTTAAGCGGATTATTTTACAGGAATATTTCTTTGATGGCGGAGGGAATAAAATTAGTCTATGTTTTTGACGGCGAGTATCATGAGTTGAAGGGGAGGACGCATTCTATTCGGGGAGAGGCGAAAGAACTCGCGCGGGAAAAATACGAGAAGGCGCGCGATGAAGAAGATATCGAGGGGATGGGGAAATATGCGCGGGGAAATATTCGGCTGACAAAAGAAATGGCTGAAGAGTCAAAGGAATTATTAGAGGCGATGGGAATTGGAATTGTGCAGGCGCCGGGCGAGGGAGAAATGCAGTGCGCTCAGTTGGTTAAAGACGGCGCTGCTTTTGCAGTCGGCTCGCAGGATTACGATGCTCTTGTTGTCGGCGGGACTCGATTGATTCAAAATTTAACTTTAGCGCGAAAGAGGAAATTAGCGACGGGTTATGTTTATATTTCTCCGGAAATTCTTGAATATTCGCGCGTACTTGGCGATTTGGGGATTGACCCTGACCAGTTTATCAGCTTGGCTATTTTAGTAGGGACTGATTTTAATCCTGGTGGGGTTCATGGAATTGGGCCGAAAAAAGCATTGGCTTTAGTCAAGCAAAAGAAATATCCTGTTGAGATTTTTAGAGAAGTTGAACATTTATTGGAATTTAATTGGCAGGAAGTTTTTGAAATTTTTAAGAAGCCGAATGTTCATGCTGGTTTGAAGGTTAGTTTTCCTAAACGAGATAGTTTGAGGATTAAGAAGATTCTTGTTGACGAGCATGATTTTAACTTGGAGAGAGTTGAGAGGCAATTGGAGAAACTTGAAGAGGGGAAAAGAAAATCTTCCCAGCAAACTTTATTCTAATCTAGACATATAAAATAAGGCTTGTTTCGGCACGCATTTGCTGTTTGACAATTTTGTGCGGCTGTCAAACAGTTATTTATTTACAAAATTACTTCGTAATTTTGTTGGCGTGCCGAATTAATTTTCTGCGTCGCTGAAAAATAAAAAGAAGAAAGCGAGCCAGCAGACGCTGTTTTAATTATAGAAAAGGATTTATAGTTTGATTTATTTGAAGAAGAATGGAAAGAAAAATCAGCGATAGGACTATAATAGATAAATTTGCAGAGGACTTTTGCGAGGTTGTAGAGAAGCATGTCAAATATATTGTAGTCTCGGGTTATGTTGCTATTGCGCATGGAATTGGACGAGGAACAATTGATATTGATATGATTATTGAAAGAATGCCTGTTGAAAATTTTAGGAAAATGCATGAGGAATTAGTTAGCAACAGGTTCGAGTGCCTGCAATCTTCAAAAGCCGAGGATGTTTACGAGTATTTAGATTCTGGAGTTAGTGTAAGATATATAAGAATTGGCGAAGATTTGCCTGAAATGGAAATTAAATTTGCTAAAGATGAAATTGATGATATGCAATTATCAACACGACAAAAGTTTCCATTTACTGGTTTAGACATCTGGTTTTCTTCGATTGAAATAAATATCGCGTTTAAGGAAGAATTTTTAAAAACACCTAAAGACATGGAGGATGCCAGACATTTGAGAATAATTTATAGAGATACAATTAATGAGACTTTTATTAATGATGTTAAGAAAATGATAAGAAAATTGAGGATGAAAAATGAGAGATAAAAGTCATATGGAGCAAGTTGAGAGATGGGCAGAGTATGTAAGAATTGTTCCTCGGGAGGAATGGAAGGCAAAACTGAAAGAGTTTATTGACGCGCAGATAATTATTGGATTAAGATTTAGGGAACGGCTGTCTGGGACTGAAGAGGGGCGGGAAATTTTGAAGAGATTGAGAGAGGAGAGAATTAAGAGATAGGTTGAAGGCGAGTCAGCAGACGCTGTTTTAAATTCCTGCCCCCCGTTCATAAGATTCTAATTCTTTTTGCGAGACTTTTCCATGAGTTTGAATTATTTTTTGGGAGCGCGCGGTTTTTTCTTTTTCGCTTTCTTCTTTTTGTTTTTGTATTTTTTTCTTTAGTTTCATGCCGAGTCGTTCTATAACTAATCCAAGAATAATTGTAATTACTAATGCAAGCACTGCTATCCATTTATTTTGAAGGACAAAGGAAAGCATGTCTGTTGCTTTTCTAATTAATCCAGAGGTGCCGCAGATAGAAGCGATTATAAAAGCAACTATTACTGCTAATGGCGTGCTGTTAAAAATTGCTTTTGCTGGATGAATTAGAAATAAGAAGAGAGTGAGCCAAATAGCTAATGCAAAGAAGAAAGCCCAAGAGATTACGTCAACTCCTAAAATTACTTTGAAAACAGGACTTAGTATGTCGAATATTTTGAAGAAAACTTTTCCGATTGTGTTTTTTTCGAGGAGCGCGCGCCATTCTTTTTGGAGGTATTCGCTTCGATTTTCATCTGTGAATTGCTGGTATTTTTCCTGCCCTTCGACGATTTCATTAACGAGCGGGGCTTCGTCCATTCCAGGGACGTCTGAATTTTGCGCTGAGATTATTGCGAGATTTAGAATAGATAGAAACAGCAAGAGGATAATTAATGTCTCTTTTTTCATGGAATATAAAGGATTATCTGTTTTTTAAAATTAGTGTTTAACTATCCATAGCCTTTTTGTAATTCTTCAGACTGCAGCCTGTGTAATAAATTTGCTTTATCTGCAGTTTTAATTCCTTTTTCTTCTATGTCTTTTAATTTTCCTTTAAACCAAAATCTTCGTATGTCTTTAAGAGTAATTATAATTATAATTCCTCCGAGAATAGATATTCCGTAAGGTATGTATTCAAACCATTTTGCGGCTGCTGCTTGGAGTGTTCCTATTTTATACGCAAATATTCCAAGGTAATAAAGTACATAAAATACCCAAATAAGCCGCGCTATAAGCAAACTGTTAGTTACAGCGATGGAAAAATAAAGAAGAATTATAAATGGAATTGTCACGAGAATCGCTGCGCCCATCGCGCCATATTGGAGGACAATTGCTTCGACAAATCCTTGCGGGAGAGAAATAAAAGTAAGGATTACTACAATTACTGAAACTGCAAAGGCAAAGAGAGTTCCTGTTTTTGTTGTGCTCTTAAATAATTGCACGACGATAGAATAAACTATAATCCAGAGAAGGATTCCAAGCAATATAACAGACATATTTGTAGGATTTAATCTTAGCTGTTCCATAAATGCAGATAAACCACGAGCAGCTTCTCTGCCAAAATCTTCTGCTAGTGTCTGCGCTGAAACCAAATGAACAGAAAAAAGGAATAGACTAGTTACTAATCCAGCAAAAATAACTGATTGCGCCAACCCTTTTTTCATTTTCAATTAAACATAAAACAGTTTATAAATATTTCTATGAATTGGCTCTATTGTCTTATCCAGAAATAATGTCCTCTCGGTAAATAAGATAAGACCTGCTGTAAAGCAGGTTCTTATGAAAAAACTAAACACCAAGAAAATAAAATGGA
>JAGVXA010000022.1 GCA_018304025.1 Candidatus Pacearchaeota archaeon
CTTCGGCTTTCAGCCGTAGAGTCTCCAAGAGACTCTTTTTTGTGAATTTCATAGGCTGATATAAATCAGCGTTGAGAACTAATTTTCGGATACCACACACTCCCCTCCAATCCCACACATTTAAAAAACCCATTTTCCTATAAAAAAAGATAAGGAGGACTAAAATGACACAAGGATATTGCGTTAAATGCAAAGCGAAAGTCAATCTAAAAGACGGCAAAGAATCTAAAACAAAAAAGGGTACAAAAATTTGCAAAGGAAAATGCCCAAAATGCGGCACAACTGTCTGTAGAATGGGCGGCTGTTAACCTCCAATTTGTTTAATTTAGTTTTTCATTTAATTATTTATAATATTAGTTTCGATTAGTTTTCTTAAATCTTTTCTAGTTAACGCAGCACAAATACAAAAAAGATATAAACTCTCAAAAATATAAAAACCCATGAATCCAGAGAAAAAATCTTCTCCTCAAAAAACAACCACCGAAGAAAAAGAATTTACATCCTTCGTCCAGGAAGCAGGATTAATTTGGGGCCCAGAGCCTGAAATCTACGGCGGAGTCGCTGGCTTTTACACCTATGGCCCCCTAGGAAAACTGCTGAAAAACAAAGTAGAAAATTCAGTGAGAAAAGTTTTCAACTCAAACGGCCTGAGAGAACTCGAAGGCCCGACAGTTCTGCCGGACATTGTCTGGAAAGCTTCAGGACACCTAGCAACATTCTCAGACAGAACAATCAAATGCACCAAATGCAAGGCAACTTTCAGAGCAGACAAACTAATTGAAGAAACGCACGACGTATCCGCAGACTCATTTTCAAACGAAAAAATTTTGGAGTTCATAAAAAAACACGACGTAAAATGCCCGAATTGCAAAAGCCAATTGGAAAATAAAATCACATCGCAAAGTTTAATGATGAAAACAGAAGTTGCCGGCGAACCTTCATCTCTCCGCCCGGAAACAGCGACAGTAACTTATCTTCCTTTCCAAAGATTCTACAATTATTTCAGAAAAAAATTGCCGTTAGGAGTTTTCCAAATCGGAAAAGCATACAGAAACGAAATCTCCCCGCGGCAAAACGTATTAAGAGGAAGAGAATTCACCCAGGCAGAAGGCCAAATCTTCCTCGACCCGAAAACAAAAAACTCGTGGGAAAAATACGAAGAAATAAAAAAAGAAGAACTGCCGTTCTGGTCTTCAGAAGAACAGCAAAAAAATTCAAAAGTAAAATCAATCCCAATAGAGCAGGCGCTAAAAAAGAAACTAATCAAAAGTCAGGCATACGGCTGGTGCATTTGGCTCGCCTATATGCAGTTCGTTAATTTCGGAATACCGAAAGAAAAAATAAGATTAAGACAGCATCATCCAGATGAAAAAGCGTTCTATGCCGACGACGCATGGGATATTGAACTGCAGTTGAACAACTACGGCTGGACAGAAGTCTGCGGAGTTCACGACAGGACAGACTACGATTTAACCCAGCACAGCAAATTCTCCGGACAAAAATTAGAAGGGATAAGAGAAAACGGGGAAAAATTCACCCCCCACGTTTTAGAAATCGCATTCGGAACAGACCGCCCGACTTACGCCCTGATAGATTTGTTCTATGAAAAAAAATCAGAAGAAGAAGGCAAGACAACTTTTTCAATCCCTTACCACATGGCTCCCATAGATGTTTCGGTTTTTCCGTTGATGAAAAAGCCAGAATTAATTAAAATAGCAAAAGACATCAAGGAAGAATTAGAAGGAGATTTTATAATTGATTACGACGAATCCGGTTCAATCGGAAGAAGATATCTAAGATCAGCAACATCAGGAACTCCGTTCGCAATAACAATCGACTACGACTCTGTTGAAAAAAACGACATTACAATAAGAGACAGAGACACAGAAAAACAAATCAGAGTTCCGATAGAAAAACTAAATGATATAATAAAGTCTCTCCTCGACGGGGAAATTCAGTTCAAAGACGCCGGGAAATTAATCAAATAATTTAAATACCTCTCAAGATTATTTGAAATATGAAACAACTTCACCCTGGAGCAAAATGGTTCTTCAGAATCAGCATGTACTGGACATTCCTTTTTATAGCGTTAATTTTCGGATGGATGATTGTCCCGTTATTTATCGCATTCTTTAAAATAGGTTTTAGCACAGAAGTCATACTAATAATTTCTCTGCTTCTTCTCTACGTTCTTGCAGTAATAATCCTCGGAGAAATTTATGCGCGTATGGCTTATGCTCGCTGGTTCTATGAATTTACGCCAAACCAATTAAGATTAGAAAGAGGAATAATCTGGAAACGATACAGTAATGTAGCTTACGAAAGAATACAAAATGTTGACATAACGCGCGGAGTTATTGCGCGAATAATAGGATTTTCAACTGTTAACATTCAGACAGCCGGATATTCTGCCCCGTCGGGAAAATCTTTCGCAGCGCATGCAGAAGGATACATCCCGGCAGTTTCGATAAAAGAAGCAGAACAAATCCGCGAATTCGTAATAAAAAAAATCTCTGCCTCAAAAGGAAAGCAAGGACTTTAAAAATTTTCTAAATAAATATATAAATTCAATCCCCTTCTTCATCCAATGAAAAAAGACATCTGGAACATTTTATTTGGGATAGCAATATTAATCCTAATCGCATACATAATAGCAAAACTAACAGGGATCATTAACTAAAATGCCTCTCCAAATAATCTGGCTCTACTCCATAGCAAGCGTTTTTCTAGTGAGCTTAATCTCCCTCGTCGGGCTCGCCTCCTTCGGCATCAGGCATGAAAAACTAAAAAAAATTCTGATTTATTTTGTAAGCTTTTCAGCAGGCGCTCTTTTTGGCGACGCTTTCCTCCACCTCCTGCCAGAAACAATAAAAGATTCCAATTTCTCAGTCCAATCTGCATTTTACATTCTTTTAGGAATAGTTATTTTCTTTGTCTTGGAAAAAATAATTCACTGGCATCACTGTCACGCCCCCGAATGCAAAGAACACTCGCACTCTATAAATTACATGGTGCTGATAGGAGACGCGTTCCATAATTTCATAGACGGAATAATTATCGCAGCATCCTACATTTTGTCAATAGAAACAGGAATAGCCACAACTCTCGCAGTAATGTTCCACGAAATTCCCCACGAGCTCGGCAATTTTTCAATTCTTTTGCACGGCGGTTTTTCACGAGCCAAAGCTCTGACTTTAAATTTCCTCTCAGCGCTCGCTGCAATTTTCGGCGCAATTCTTACTCTCTGGCTCGGCTCGCTTGTGCAAAATATCCAAGCGATTCTTATTCCAATCGCAGCAGGAACATTCATTTACATCGCAGGCTCAGATCTCGTGCCAGAATTGCACAAACACTCAGAAAACTTAACTCGCTCATTTCTCCAGCTCCTCGCCTTTTTGCTGGGCATCGCGATAATGGCTCTCTTTCTTTTGCTGGAATAGAATTAAATAATCTTATCTTTTATTTTTTCAAAGGGCTCATGGTTAAGTGGTATAATGTCTGGCTGGCAGTCAGAAGTCTCGAGTTCGATTCTCGATGAGTCCACTCCGTTTTCCGCTCGGCGTCGAGTAATCTCGACGACGTATGGGGACGTATTCGTCACCTTCGGCGTTGGTAATCCGACGACGATGGTACTCCATCGGCGTATGGAGTCGTACTCGGCGCCTACGACGTATGGGGACGTATTCGTCACCTAGCGAGTATTCGAACAAAAGTGAATCAGAGATTGCAGCGAGCAATAGCAAGTCAAACTTCCCCAATCCAAAAAATGAATATAATTTAGCGTGGCGCAAATTCGCGGAGTTGATGCGTCGCCAAATTCGCGGAGCGAATTTTACCGATAAGACGCACAGCCGAACGCAACTGTGCGTCCAATTGCAACGCATCAAAAGCGAATTTTACAAATAACGCACAGTTACGACAATTGCGCCAAGCAACTATTATAATTTATATACCACAAAACCCATTATAAAACATGGCAAAAAGAAAGGCGGTAAAAAAGAAATCCTCTAGAAATCTAATTATCACATTATTAAAAATAATCTGGTTCGTAATTAAAATCCCTTACCATATCGTCAGGGGAATATATCTTCTAACTAAAAAAACAAGCGAAAAGATAGAAGTAATGCGAAGCAACAAAAAAAGAGAATCCATAAAACCAGAATATTCTGAGTTTGAATTGATTAAATCTCTTAATGGAAATTACAAAAAATGGGAAGACAATTTATTCAAAGCAGAAAGCAAAATCGGAATTATAATCGGAGCAAGAGGCTCTGGAAAAACAGCTTTTGGAGTAAAATTACTAGAAAATATTTACGCAAAATCACAAAAAAGATGTTACGCCATCGGATTCCACAAGGAAAATTTCCCGTCCTGGATAAACGTTGTTGAAGACATATCAGAAATAAAAAATAATTCATTTGTATTAGTCGACGAAGGCGGAATATTTTTCAGCTCAAGAGAATCAATGAGCAAAGCAAACAAATTTCTCAGCGACTTAATTTTAATCTCAAGACACAAGAACCTCAACATAATCTTTATCACCCAAAATTCCTCAAACCTCGACGTCAATATTCTCCGCCAAGCAGATTATCTTGTATTAAAGCCGTCGTCATTGCTCCAAAAAGAATTTGAAAGAAAAATAATACAAAAAATCTACGACGATTCAGCGGAAGATTTCAATAAGCTAAAAAGCACAAAAGGATTGACTTTCATTTACTCCTCTGAATTCAAAGGATTCATCTCAAACAAGCTCCCCTCGTTTTGGGGAATTGGAATCAGCAAGGCATTCAAATAAATTCGTACGTCGCCAGAAAATTGCGAAGCAATTTTCTAAAGATTTCGAACCAGCCATGAGCAGTATATCAAAGGGAAAATTGTAAAGGGAATTCCGAAGGAATTCACTTACTCACGACAATTCGCGCCACGCAGTAATACAATTTATACAACAACAATTTTCCCCAATCAAATAATTTTATAAACCCTTTTTAACTTTTTGATTCATGGTTAAAACCATAGGCATCATAGCCATAAAAGGAGGTGTAGGCAAGACAACAATCGCCGCGTCGCTAGCTTCGGATTTGGCGAACCACTACAATCAAAAAGTTCTTCTCGTCGACGGAAATTACTCCGCCCCGAATTTAGGTTTGCATATGGATATCATAGAACCAAGCAAAACAATTCACCACGTCTTGGACAAAAGAGCAAACATTAAATCAGCAATTCATAAAAAATTCGGCGTAGATGTAATACCCGGAAGTTATGTCTACAGCAAATCAGTCAACCCCCTAAAACTAAAAGACAGGCTGAGAAAAATAAAGTATGACTACGATTTTGTAATTCTTGATTCCTCTCCGAGTTTAAATGACGAAATTCTCTCTGCAATTCTCGCATCAGACTCTTTGTTCGTAGTTACCACCCCAGACTATCCGACAATAAGCTGTTCAATTCACGCCGCAAATCTTTCTTTGGAAAAAGGCAAGCCGATAAAGGGAATAATAATAAACAAAATCCGGGATCCAGATTATGAAATCTCATTGAAAGAAATTGAAGAGTCGACAAATATTCCCGTAGTGGCAAGAATTCCCGACGACAAAACAGCAGTCAAATCTCTTTTCACAAGAATTCCCGTTTCAATTTACAATCGAAACTCCCCATTCTCAAAAGAAATCAGCAGGCTCAACGCAGCACTAACAGGACAAAAAGAAAAACGTTCTTTCCTGGAAAAAATCTTTCCAAAACATTTCAGGAAAGAGCAGGTTAACAGGCAGTTGCTGAAAGAATCTTTCTATACTTCAAGTTTTGATTAATTTTTACGCTTAACAGCGCGCAGAAATAGTTATGCTATTTGCCAGTATGCCTTCGTTATCATGCAATTTGTTTGAACAATCGAAGTTTCTTTACATCCAAATCCACAAGGATCATAGTTTAAAGCTCTTAGATTTGGATATTGTTGGCAAGTTGAGACTTTTACACAGCTTGCACATTCAGTTGCCTGCCAGGTGCAGCTAACATTATAATTGTCGCAGACATAAAATCCATTCGAAAGAGAATCAGTCTGATTAAGTCTAGTCCAATAGCATCCAATATTAAATCGATATGCTTCCCACATATTTCCCGGATATCCTCCCGCGTATCCATTATTGCCAGGAGTTGCATTATACAATTGTTTATTTACTTCCACATATCTATCCTCAAAATCAAAAAGCGCATTGTGATTCCATAGTGGGCGCATGTTAAACATCTGCGCAATGAGAATCGGACCCACCCAAGATTTCCCGTTGCAACACTGCTTATAACCCGATGTTGATGCATCAGTCCAACTATTCTGGTCATATCCTAAATAATTTATTGTAGCGGAGTGTTTAATTCCCCATTCAGGCATTCCAACCTGCGAAAATTTATATCTTTCTATATTTGGGTTTTCAGAATCTTCTCCATAGACAACAAAAATCTCAGAATAAGGCTTCTTGAACGAAACATTTATGTTTACCGCATCAACATAAAATGTCTGAGAATCCTCTCCAAAACAATCCGCGCCGCAACTTAAGTTCAAGTTTGATATATCTTTCATTCGCGAATCGTTTAACAATAAACCTGCAAACAAAATAGGGAATTTTCTCCCAGACGCAATTCCTCCATCCGCAGGCCAGTACATTCCGTTCATAATTAAACCGTAATGATCAATTCCTACCTGTAGAAAATTAATCAATAATTCTTTCTTCTCCTCGTTAGTAAGATTTGTATTGAGGAGAAGTGCTGCAATTCCAACATCATAAGATACATCACGCCCATACGAATTGGCATTGTCTGCCGGAACAATGTTCTGCTGAGTCCATCCTTGGCGGGTGTTCAGCCAAACTCTCTGAAAATCTCTTGCGCTTTCATTTATATTCGGTAAAGAAGTGCCCCCGTATGTATTTGAAAACGCAGGCGTTAAATTCTTTAGTAAAGAAAATCCTTTTCCAGAAACATATAAATCATTTAAATTAAATTTAAGCGCCTTATCATCGCCTGCGTAAGAAGGCCTAAAACTTCCGCTTTCTGGTATTACATCAAGCACAGTCAAAACAGCAGCCGTTTTTAATAGCCAATGTTCACTGCAAACTCCTAGATAATTATACCAACCACCCCCGTAACCACGACTACACTCTGTCTGGTCAGGAAAACTGATAGTAGATATAACTGAAGAATTAACTGCAACTAATAGCGGTGTTGTAAGAAACCAGTCGCTCCGAAATCCATAATCTCTGCTGTCAAACGTCTGCTCAGCTCGGCCAATTGGATTAATAGTCAACCCATTTCTTCCTACATTATATTTGCAAATATAATCTCCCCATAAGTCTGAGGTTACAGAAACCAACCTATATGAATAATTATAAATTCCTAAATAAGGTGAGGGAGTATAATTCTGGCATTGACAGTCTACATTATGGGCACATATATGAGTATTTCCGTCATTTCCGATAATTGTATCGTTCACAAAAATAATCTCAGGATTTATATTTGTAATATTTACAGGACCGAGAACCCAATAATCTCCATTAACAAAAGTCCCGCATTGATAAGGCTTATCAAAAAACCAAGTTATGTTATATTGTGAAATATTTCCATTTGTCCATCCGTCAATGCAATCTGCTTTCACACTCCCAACTAATCCAATCAAAATAAAAATTCCAAAAATAATTAACACCTTTTTTTTCATCGACAAAATAAAACTCACAATTTATATAAACCTTCTCTTCGTATTAAGTGCATGAAATCCGACTGCATCTTCTGCAAAATGTCAAAAGGAGAAATCCCTGTAGAAAAAGTCGCCAATACAAATAACTTCTTCGCAATCAGAGACATAAAACCAAAAGCAGAAGGTCACACATTAATCATCCCAAAAAAACATTTTGTAACTTTATTAGATATTCCAAATACTCTCGGAGAAGAACTCCTTCAAATAACAAAACAAATTTCATCAGAATTATTAGACAAAAAATTCGGCGACGGATTTAACATAATAATGAATAATTTAGAACCCGCCGGACAAATTGTCAAGCACGCCCACCTGCATATAATCCCAAGAAAAGAATTTGATAATTTAAAGTCATTAGTTTAGATACGATATCTCCCTTTCCTAAAAATTATACAACTAATTATCATAAAATTTCTGTCACGCTAATTATTTCCCTATTCCGAGATTAATTTTTCAATTTTGACAAGACTTAAAAACCTTCTATTTTTGTTAAGTTAGACGCTGTAGCTTAAGGTTGAGTACAACCAAAATCTACAGCTAAATTCGAAGACGCTGTAGCTTAGTGGCAAAGCGCCGCTCTCATGAAAATTAATTATTGAGAAAGGCGGAGATCGGGAGTTCAATCCTCCCCAGCGTCATAGAGTTCCAATACTCTCTGATTCGCTCTTGCTCGAGTACTCCCTGCGGCGAACAGAGATCCCCAGCGTCATATTTATTAATATCAAAAAACAATTTATGAAATGAAAAAAAAGGTAAATAAACTTATTGCTAATCTGATGTTTTTCTTCGATGTGGTTTTGGCTTTGCTGATAATTCTTTGGGCGCAGATTCTGACTGAATCATCTTTCGGAAATTTTTCAATGTTTTTTGGTTTTGCAATGTTGTTTATCACTACTTTTCTAAAAATTCTGCGAACCTGGTAAAATAAAAATAAAAGAAAGACAAAAACTATTTAACAGAAAGCACAATCTCCATTGTCGATATATTCGTCTGCTTCCCCTCTGCTTCAAAAGAGTCGCTTGAGATGCTTATTCCCTTCACGCAAACTCCTTTCTCAGCAAGGGATCTTTTTGCAATTTCCGCAATGTCAACTGCTTTGGAAATAAATTTTCCCCTCGACTTAATTACAACTTCAGAAGCCTCGCGCTTGTTAAACTGCATGATAACTCCTCGGATGTAATTCACCAAAGGTTTATTTCCGACAAAAATCACATTGTCGTTATCTTTCTTTGCGTCTTTGTTCGCTGTCACGATTTCTGTTTGTTTCATTAGCCACCCCTCAGTTTCCCTGAGCATTAACATTATCTGTAATTTGTTGTTTTTTCAAACGCGCAATATAACCAGCAATTTTGTTTCTTAGCTTCTTTGAAGGCATAGTATTTCCCAGCATCTTCTTATCATTGTCAAATTCTCCGCTAAATCCCTCAGCGTCTTTCATCAGTTTAAACGCAGTTCTCTTGACCAAAGCAGATTTAATTCTTCCCATTCTCTTCCCTCCTAAATCCAATATATAAATCTTTCTTATCACACGATAGTGCGAAAAAATTTATTTTCTGCGCGCAGAAAATTCACGTAGTGAATTTTCAAACAAATAGCGAATTGTCACGACAATTCGCGCAGAAAAAAATTGTATTTTATATCCTAAAAATTCAACTTCTCAAACTTAACCAAATTCCCCCATTCTTTCAAATACTCCCGCGCTTTCTTATTCAGCTCCCCCCCGCACATAACCAGCCCAGCCATCTTCTCCGCCTGCGCCCTCTGCAAAACAACAGTCAAATCATTATCGCTAATAACTTTCTTGTCCTTTGAAACCAAATAATAACTCTGCTTCCCGAACATCCCGTCAATCCTGACTTTTGCAATAAACTCTTTGGATTTATCAGAAACAACTTCGAGAACTTCAATATCCTTGCCAGTTAAATAATCCTGGACATTCCGCCCAAACTCGTGCTCTTTTCCAACTTGCTTGGAAAACGCGGGTTGCGTAATCGCATCCCCCTCCTTTTTTTTAGTTGCAATTTCTTTTTTAATTAAACTCTTCGGTTCCGCAATCTTCTCTTTCCTGATTTTCTTCGGCGTCTCCAATTTTTTCTCCTCCAAAATCTCTTGCCTCTCTTCTTTCTCAATTTTTTCTTCAACCTTTTGAATTTCTTCTTTCAATCCTTCCCCTGCTTCTTTCAATTCCTCTTCTTTCTGAACTTCCTTCATCTCTTCTTTCTTTTCAAAAACTTCTTCCTTTTCGCCAGTCCATCTCCTAATAAATTCCCCGATTTCCTCATCTTTCAAAAGAAAATATTTCCAAAATAATTTCATTTCGCCGTCAATTCTGATTTTAACAGGCACAGCAAAATCTTTCACAGCCCGCAAAGCCACGCGAACCACAGGCGTCTGCTCAGAATCCAGCAAAACTTTCTCTTTCTTCAAAAGTTCAAATGCCTCTCTTTCCCTTTGATTTAAATGCTCGACAAAATTCGTTAGTTTGTCTTCCTGTCCTTCTAAATAATAAAGCGGACTGCTCCCTACTTTCATATTGCTGACTTTTAGTTTTTGTTCTGCTTTCAACTCAGACAAAAATGCAGCAGTAAATAGCGGCGGCAAGCCGACTGTATTCGCAATCCGGACAGGCAGCGACGGCCCGCGAAGTCGCAGCGCAGATAAAATCCCCTCTTTGTTTTTATTCAACCTCTCTAAATCAATCATCTCGTTAAAAGAAAACTCGGCGTTATAAATATTATTGTAATTAAACCGCGCGTTTGTAAATAATTTAAATTAGCCGAATACAAACCAAACAGCTAAAATCAACATTATTACTCCACTTATTAATTTCATAATTCTGACTTTATCTTTAGTCATTCCGAAAGTTCTTAATGTAATAACTGCTAGTGTAAATATTATCAAATCATCAACCATATACAAAATGCAATAAAATAAAAGGTACATATAATATGTAAGTTTAGACAATTGATATGTAGATAAAATTTGCGTGTATATCATTGGAAAGCCTAATGTGCACATCAATTCTACAATGTTTACAATAAAAGCCACAGTAATAACACCAGCCACAATTACAGGCAGGCTAGAAGCTGTACTCAATTTTTTCATTTTATCCATAAGATAAGGTTTCCATGTTTTAGGCAATGTTAAAGAGATCCCTCTTTGAAAGAAAAAAAAGTCCTTTATATTTATCATCCCAGCTAAAAAAACTATAACTCCAACAATTAACTTTAAAATTATAACGTGCTTGAAGAATAAGAAAAAATTAAACCAAGCAGATATAAACAAAAAATAAACTAACCCTGATATAAAAAGAAATATTCCTCCTATAAGAAATACTCTTCTTCTAGACTTGGTTGCTATTAAAAATACCAGTAGAAAGGAAAGAACAAACATTGCACACGGGTTAAACCCATCTAACAAGCCGAGAACTATCGTGAGTATGGGAAGAGAAAGTTCATCAAGATATATTTTTCCTATAAACGGGAAATTAACATTTTCGCGAATAGTTTCGATATCAAGCATTATATCATACTTTTCACTTGCCTCCCCGATCTTTTCGCTTCCAGAAAGAATCTCCTTTGGATCTGCACACTTGTGTTCTAAACAATATTTTATCTGAGATTCTAAAACATTTTTATATCCTATAAATCCCCCATAAAGAGAGCCATACCTCAGTTCTCCCCCATCATTTGTAAAACCAACAAAAAGTTTATCTCCTATAATTGTTCTTGGAACACCGCCAATCTCGCTGTTATAGGATTTAGCAAACTTTTCATAAAGATTTTTGTTTGTTTGATTATAATAAATTTCATATCTCAAAATTTCAACTGGATACTTGGACTCAATTTCATCTAAAAAATCTTGCTCTTCTAAACAATGAGGGCATCCCTCCCCATAAAAGAAATATATTTTATAATCTTCTTGAGCATATGCGGCCGGAATAACTAAATTAAAGAATATTAAAACTGCTGCAACGAAAGCTATTTTTTTCATATTAATCTTCCTCGCCAATTATTTTATGGCGCTTCTTCTACCTCGCCACAAACCAAGCCCTCTTCTTTGCGGTTTGACCATATTAAAATTTCCACCTTCTATTCTTATCGCCTTTCCGTTCACAATTGCGTCAGCTATTTTTTTCCTCGCAGAGATTACCATTCTATGAAATGTAGGCTGAGAAATATTCATTTTCTTAGCGCACTCTTCTTGCTCCAACCCTTCTAAGTCTTTTAATCTTACAGCCTCGAACTCATCAACATTCAGTATAGTCTCTTCCAACTCCGTTAGGGGAATACCTCTTGGCTTAAAATAAGTGACGTCGGGATTAAATCTTACTCTTCTGCACAGCCTTGGCCTTACCATAATGAATTATTATTCATAATTATATATAAATCTTACTGAATAAAAAAGAAAAGCAGGAATTATTTTATTTCCTTAAGTCTTTTTTCTATTTCTTGCTTTTCCAAATTAACTTCTTCAAGTTCTACTTCAAGGATTTTCTTTTCTTCTTCTTTTGTCAGAGCTACTGCTCTTCTAAACCCAAACCCTCTTCGCATTCCGCAACCACAAAGCCCTAAACCTCTTCCTGTTAAAGGTCCAAATCCTTGCGGTCCTGTTCTGTCTTGTCTTGGCATTTTATTTTCCTCCAAATTGTGTTTATTTAGTTATGAATATATATTCATAACACTATTTAAACTTTTCGCTAATTCATTTGAAATTAAAAGTGAATAGATCGAAACGAGCAAATATCTATGCCTTAACCCACCCAACTTCATAATAAACAATCCCGCCCTCTTCATCAACAATTCCTATAAGCAAATTCTTTTTCGTCGAATGCGCAATCCTGTTTTTAGCCGCAAAATCATGCCAAGTCAGCTGCTCATTCTCCCGCACAGTAAACAAAATCCATTTCGCGTGTTCTTTCCCAGGCCGAGCACCTTTGTCATAAACCCTAAACTCCGCCCCAAATTTCAAAGCCGTTTTAACAATATAACCTTTCCGGCGCAAATCAGAAAAAACATCAAACTTAACCTCTATTTTCTTGTCTTTCTTCCGAAGTTTCCGAATCAAAGCTTCTTCTCCAAAAACTTTCCCGGCAGCAATAATCTCCATTCTCCCAGAACCAACTAAATACAATCCCTCAACAGAAGAATATTCTATCTTCCCCCCTTTCTTCTCGCCAAACAAAGATTTTTCATAAAGTGAAAAAGCATCTGAGCTCGAAGAAACAATTTTATCGCCGGAAAAATGCGCAGTTATCATAACGGAATTAACGACTCAATATTTAAAAACCTTCGCTGCAATTATGTGCTGTTGAAAATTCAGAAAGAATTGATTTTCGGCGCGCCGAAAATTTGCGAAGCAAATTTTCAAACCGATAACGAATTGCCACGACAATTCGCGCCGAAAACCAGTTTGATTAAGTTATCTTGCACGAGATAACCAAAGCAAAAGATTTTCAACACACAACCAAACATGGAAGAAAGCAAATTCGGCGACTTTGAGGAAATAGAATCAGAAGAAGAAGTTAAAAAAGAAAACCCTGAAGAAGAAACAGATGAATACATTCCAAGAAGAGCAAAAATGCCGAACAAGGGGCAGTTAATTGGATTAGTCACGCAAAGACTCGGCGGAAACAGAATGTCAGTCAAAGCCACAGACAACAAAATAAGAAACTGCCGCGTCCCGGGAAAATTCAAAAGAAAATTCTGGCTGCGCCCAGGCGACGCAGTAATTATCGAACCCTGGCCTGACGACGACGACAAAGCAGACGTGGTTTTCCAATACAAAAAAGGCGCGAGATTTCAATTGGACAAAACAGGTATTTTAGACAGAATTAAAAGTGAGTTCTAATTAAATTTTGAAGTATCCTCTCTCGCTAGTCTTAATCCCTCTTCTATTCTGCCAAGATTAACAGGTCCTACGCTTAATGGGTCAACTCCAACATAAGAAGCAATTCCTTTAAGCAAAGACATATATTCTGGAGTTATGTCAAATCGTTCAATTTCAGGAGCATAAACAGGCCTTCCATTTTTTTGTATTCTTGCAACTTTAAATCTTAATGGATTTAATGCAACGTTATCAATTGTAGGAACATTATCAAACTCGACTGTGTGTACTCTTCGTTGATTAACGAGTCTGTTAAATTGAGGATTCCTTGCATGCTGTTTTTCAGCAATTCCTAAAATTTTATAAGAAAGGTTTTTATGAAGTCTTCTTTCAAATTCGCAATAAGCTTCAAACTCTCCATTTTGAAATTCATCTGCCATCTCTCTTGCTCTCATAAAAACAGATTTTTCAAACTGTTTGTAACCTACAACCGCAGAAGAGCCAGATAAAACTTCATCAACGCAAACAATTTTTAATGGGCTTCCAACGTCATGACTGTGGTAAAAATTTGAATACCATCGAGACATTAATGCTTCCCTATTGGCAAATCTGCTCGAATTTGGAATATAAATAACTGAGTGTGACATCCTCCGTCCCCTAAAGGTTTTTTGCTTCGCAAAAAATCCGCCTTCGGCGGAGGACGGCGTCCTTAAATTGCATGATGAACTTTCTGATTTT
>JAGVXA010000003.1 GCA_018304025.1 Candidatus Pacearchaeota archaeon
ATATTTGAAAGAAAATCTTGGCAGGACGTATCACGAAATTGCTGAAGAAATTTCCAGAGATGACAGAACTGTCTGGACTGCTTATAATAAGGCGAAGAGGAAACAAAAAGAACCTGTTGATACTAACAAAGCGAAAATGATTATATCTATAGAAATATTTAGAAACAGAAAGATGACTGTTTTTGAATCTGTGATTTTGTATTTGAGAAAGAGGGGAATGAAATACGCTGATATCGCGAGATTATTGGAAAGAGACACCAGGAACGTGCAGACCATTTACTCTAGAGCAATTAAAAAAAGTCAGAAAGTTTAAAAAGATGAACTTCTTAGAAAACAAAAGATGGCTGATAAAAAGAGAATTGCGCGTTGCATTGTATTTTTTTTGACGGGCGTAATTTTAACAAGTTTTTTTGCAACTGCGTTCTGGCCATTTGATAAAGTTGATTTGTCGCCGTCTCAGAATACAGATGTTAGTGTTCAAGTTGGAAATGCTGCGCCGACTGTTGCTATAACTTCTTTAGAGAGTTCTATTCCTTTAAGCGAGGGAACAACTTATTCAGCAAATATTGATTTTGAAGCTACAGATGCTAATGGAGTTAATACGCTAGATGACTCGTCGGTATCGATTGTTTTTGCTTTTCCTGCAGGAGGGCCTTATACAGAACAAAGAACTGGAAGTATTTCAGATTGCACGCCTAGCACTTTAGGAAATGTGAGAACTTATGATTGTGATATAACGATGCAGTATTTTGACTCGGCAGGCACTTGGGATGTCACAGTTAGCGTCAGTGATACTGGTGCTACGCCATTAACAAGCCAAGACACGTCAACTACGACTGTGAATTTATTAAAGGGAATACTTTTAACTGCAGGTTCGCCGATTGGTTTTGGAACAGTTGCTCCGGGCCAAAATGATGTAACCTCTCCCCCAACTACTGTCAAAAACAACGGAAATTATGAGGGAACAATAGATGTTACTGCTTATGCTCTTTATGAAACTGGCGGAAGCAATATTCCTGCAGCTAATTTCAATGCAGCTGGTTCAAATGAAGCTAATGTTTGCGCTGGAGCTGGAACAACTACTCTTATTCAGGCAACTCAGACTACTGTAACGAGCACAAATCTTGAAAAGGGCGACGGGGCAAGTGAAAATATGAAATGGTGCCTGGATGTTCCTAGCAGCATAGTTTCTGCAGCGTATTCTACATCAATATCTCCAAGTCAACAATGGACAATCGCAATATAAAAATAATAGCGTTGGTATTTGTAAGTTTGCTAGTTAGCACAGGCTATGTTTTGGCGTTTGGAGTCAGCTCTCCTTACTGGAAAGATAACCCTTTGAAAATGTATCCTGGGGAAACAAAAGAGGTAAGTTTTAATTTGCAAAATTGTCCTTCGCTATCAGAAGATTGCGACCAAAAAGAAGCGAATGTTCTTGTTTCATTTGAAGAGGGCAATGAGATAGCGCAAATAACAAATGGTCCAACTTACAAGGTTCCTTTTGGAAGTTCTGATACGAACGTGATACTGAAAGTGAGTATTCCTGAAAGCGCAAGTGTTGGAGACAGCTATAATGTAAAGCTCTCTATTGGTGCTCCTAATGATGAAACTGGCGGAAATATACAATTAGGTGTTGGGTATAATGTAGAATTTCCTGTGAATGTTGTAGAAGAAGAAATTACTGAAAAACCTGGAGTGAGTACGACCACGATTGTTGTTATCGTGCTACTGGTTCTTATTGCGATAGGCGTGTTGTTCTGGCTGCTGAAAAAAAGAAAGTAATGGACAAGTTTAAATAAATAAATCTTTATCTTTGTTTATGAAAAGAGCAGTTCTATTGATTTTTGTATTGTTCTTTGTTAGTTTTGTTTCGGGAGCAGAAAAAACATTTAGTCCTGTTGAAGAAACAGAGGTTTTTGCTATTGTCGACGGTGATGCTCCTGTTATTAATATTTTAAGCCCGAGAAATACAGTTTATAATAATGCGACGGCTATATTAATTAATTATAGTGTTTTTGATTTATCCTTGGATTCTATCTGGTATTCTATTAACGGGGGAGAAAACAAGACTATTTCTGAACCTTTCTTGTTAGATTTTAACGAGGGTGATTATATTTTAAGGATATTTGCTAACGACAGATTGGGGAGGATTAATTTTTCAGAGGTTTATTTTGAAGTGAACAACTCTGCTCTGTATTGCGGCGACAAGAATTGCAGTGCTGGAGAAGATTGCGCTAAATGTTCTGCTGATTGCGGGAGCTGTATTTTACCGGGGGCAAGAGATGACGGCGGGGGCGGAGGAGGCGGTTCTGGCGGCAACAAAAACATAGAAGACGAAAAACAAAGCAATTTTGAGATAAACAAAGAACAATTTGGTGTTGAATTAAACCAGGGAGAAGCAAAAACAGATTCGTTAGATATTTTAAACAGCGGAGAGACTAATCTAACATTCAAGGTCAATATTGACTTTTCTTCAAACATGATTAGTTTAAGCGAGGAAGAATTTGAGCTGATGCCTGGCGAGGTGAAAAAAATTTCTTTGGATTTTATTGCTCCGGCGGGGATGAATCCTTCTGTGTATTTTGGCGAGGTAATTATTTTGGCAGGCGATAAAGAAATAAGAATTCCTGTTGTTATTGAAGTAAAAGAAAGAGAATTTGAAATTGAAATTCCTCTGGTGGTTAAAGACAATCAAATTATTTTTTGGATACTGCTTATTATTTTGATTGTTTTAATTATTTTAATTGTTTTGAAGAAATTAAGAAAAGAGGAGCACAAGAGGAAGAAAAAATAGTTTTTATTTCGGAGGAACCAAATCATCCCAGCCTTCGACGAATTCTTGGATTGAAGGAACTTGGACATTTAATTTTCTTTTTTCGACGTAAAGTTTTGTCAAAAGATAGAAAATCATTCCCAATGATTTTGCTGACTTGTTGTTTCCAGGAATTATTTTTGTAACGTCCATTGTGTAATTGTTTGTGTCGCAAATTCCCAAAATTGGAATTTTAATTCGCTTTGCGTCATTGAGCGCGTTTTTGTCTGTCCAAGGGTCGCAAACTAATACTAGCTCTACTTCGAAAAATGTTTCTAAATTTGGATTTGTCAAAATTCCCGCAGGATATTGTTTTGTGAAACATCTTATTCCAGTTATTTTTGAAAACAGTTCGACGACTTTGTGGCCTGATTCTCTTTTGCAGACAACTGCGATTTCTTCCGGAGCAAATTGCGCTAAATATTCTGCGCCTTCTCTTAGTTTTTCGTCTAGCAAAGTTGTGTTAAAGACAGCTAATGAGTCTGCTCTTCGCTTGTAGACATACGGCTTCATGTCTGGAGTAATTGCTCTTGTGCCGAGATGAATAGAGGATTTAAGATAATCTTGAATTGGAACTAATGTATTTGCTTCTTCTTCTTTTTTTGGAGAGATTATTTTTACTTCTTCGCCTTTTACTTCTTTAGCTAGCTTTGCTGCTTTTTCTTTTAGCTTTGCTAGTTTTGCAGATTTGTCTTCGCTAGTAGAAACTGCTTTTTCTGGAGGTGATTGTTCAGCTTCGATACTTTCAGATTTTGTTTTCTTTGCTCTTGGCATTTTAACAGATGAGAATTGGGGTTTTTAAAAGTTACTTTTAATGGTTTTCAATTTCAATTAATCTTTTTAGTTTAACTTCGCGCCATTTTGTCGAGATTCCGCATTTTATATAATCTGCCTGGAAGCCGACGGCTAAGTCGGCTAGAGCGTCGTCGAGAGTTTCGCCGGAGCGGTGAGAGAGAATTGTTTTTATGTTATGCTTTTTGCAAATCTTGAAAATTTCTGCAAGTTCTAGAAGAGAGCCATTTTGATTGGGTTTGATTATCATCGCATTAATTGAGTTTGATTTAATTGCTTTTTTTAATCTTGAAATTTGAGTTGCTGTTAAGTCGTCGCCGACGACTAAATTACTTGGGCAATGGATAATTTTACTAAATCCTTTGAAATCTTCTTCTTGAAGAGGGTCTTCTATGTACAAGAGATTGTGCTTTTTTATTAATGAATTGGTATGGATGATTTGCTGTTGCTTGTTAAATTTGAAATTTTTATAATTGTAGAAATTGTTTTTATAAAATGAAGAAGATGCTATATCTACTCCTAAATTTATTTTTTCTTGGAATTGAGAAAGGATCTGGAGGATTTGTTCGTCGCTAAAAGAAGTCTGCCAGGCGCCTTCGTCGTTTTTTTCAGATGATTTTAATTTTGTTTTAAGCTGATTGTAAATTTTGTTCATTGTTTTGACGTTTTCTTTGATCGATTTTTGCTTGGGAATTATTAAAAATTCCTGGAAGATTGGATGATTGGAATTATGAGAATGCACGCCGCCGCCTATTGCATTTCCTACGGGAATTGGCAAAGATTTTGCATTCAGGTTTATTATTTGCCATAGTTGGATATTTTTTTCTTTTGCTAATGCTTTTAGGATTGCTATTTCTAAGGATACTAAAGCGTTTGCTCCAAATTGCTTTGGGTCTTTTAATTTGAATTGCTTTTTTATTTGCTTTTCAATTAGAGATAAATCTTCGAATTGATTAATTTGGATGCCTTGGAGATTTAGACTATTGATGTCTTTGATGCTTTGATTTAGGGAGATGTGATATGAAGGAGTTTCTGCTTTGCCTTTTGATTTTCCCGACGGAGATGATGCTTTCTGATTGTTTACTGAGATTTCTATTGTTGGTTCGTTTCTTGAATCTTTGATTATACGCGAATTTATCTCTTTTATTTGCATGAGATAAATAAGGAGAGAGAGTTTTTAAGATATTTGATTGCTCTGTGCAAATCTGTGCCTTAAGTACGTTTCCATTTGCGTCCTAGGAGAATTGTTATCTGAATAAACAATGTGGATAAAAGATTAAAAATAAGAAGGTTGAAGAAGTATTTTTAATTTTCTATTTTCTAATAAATTACTGAATTCACTGCTCTTCAGAACCTTCTTCCTCGACAGATTCATCAGCATCGCCGGCGTTGACAAAACCTAACTTGTCCGCTTCTTCTGAGATTTCTTTTTCCACTTCTTTTTCTTTTTCAGCCAGCTCTTCGTCTGACACTTTTTCTTCCTTTATTCCTCTTAGCTTATCTGCTCTTTTTTTTGGAGTCGGACGATGAATTGTTATTGGCAAAACTCCTTCCAGAAATTCTTTTTCTGCAATTTTCAGGGAATCGTATTTTAATTCTTTTAATTCCTCTTGTGACATTTTCAAAAGAATTGGCGCGTCCATGGCTATTTGCAAAGCTCTGGCTCCGATTATCCGCGCTGTCTCGTATTTTGTGAATTGTTGTTCTGGCATTTTGTTAAATGTTAAAGGAATTTTTTAAGCTTTTTGTTAAACTCTTCAAATTTCTTTGGGATTATTTCCATAATTTTTTCAATTTCTTCTGATGTAAGTATCGCTTTTCCTTTTTTCTGGCAGGAGTTAAGCATTATCTGCTTGTTCCAGTTTGAGATGCCGAAAGTTATTCTTGCGTCACACGCTTCTTCTTCTTCACGCGTCGGGTCCAAGATTATTGAATCTCCGAGCTTGTAAAAGCTAAATGAAATTGGAATTATTTCTTTTGCAAGAGGAAGCTTGTTCTTTGTTTTTTTGTCGTAGTCTACTTTTCCTTCTTTGTCTATTTCCGGAAAAACTGCGTTCTTTAAAGCTGCAAGAGCTGCGAGAGAAGATGCTTCGATTATGTTTCCGTCGTCGTTGATTGGATAAATATCTGCAACTATTGTCCAGACCTTTTTTCCTTCTTCGATTACTAATTTTTTAAAATCAATTATATCAGAAGCTCTTATCGCTCTGTCTACAAGGCGAGGTAATTCGATTGCATCAAACTTTGGAGGGCCTGATTCATATCTTGGCGACGCCATCGGCAATAAATCGCTTGAAACCATAAGATTTCCTTCATCCGGCGAATCTGGATATGGCTCGCCAACCTGCATTTTAACACCGACTATAACGTCTGTTTTTCCCATCTTGATTCTTGCTGAACCTTCTGCTTTATTTGAAACATCATATTCTATTTCAAAATCTCTTGATTCTAATAATTCTCTGCCGTCGAATCTTTTTCCTTCTGCGAACATTTTTCTTAATTTTTCTTTTGTCAGATTAGATGTTTCCATTCCTGTCATTTTTCGTTTTCCTCCACTACTTCTTTAAGTGCTTTTTTCTGCGCTTCGTAAATGTGCTTTGATGCTTCTGCTGCAAGCTTGAGAACTTCTTTAACTAATTCCGGCTGGATTTTTCCGTCCATTTGCATTAATGTGAATGCGTCTGAATTTGCTAGTTTTGCAAGCGCGAAATCTGTTGCTCCTTCTCCCTCTTTGAAGTCTTCTTCTTCTTTGTTTAAGTCCACTATTAATTCCTTGTCGTTTTTTCCGATTGCGACTGAGCAGATTAAATCTTTCATCGGGATTCCGGCATGCGCTAACGCCATTGAAGCTGCGTTAATTCCTGCTGTTCTTGTTCCTGCGTCTGCCTGCAAAATGTAGATTTGCACGTCGATAACGCTGTTTGGGAATGCTTTCAAATCTAAAGCTGGCTCCAACGCCCATTCTGTTACTTTTGAAATTTCACTTGAACGTCTTGACGGGCCTGGTTTTTTTCTATCGCCGACTGAAAAACTCAGCAAGTCGTAATTAACTCTTAGAATTCCGGTTGAAGGATCCTGCATGTGCTGGGGATGCAGTTGTCTTGGGCCGTAAACTGCTGCGATTGCGACGGTTTTTCCGAATGCAAACATTGCTGAACCGTCTGCGTTTGGCACTACGTCTATTTTTGCTTTTATCTCACGAAGTTCGTGCTGCTTTCTACCGTCGGGTCTTTTGATTGCCATATTATTTTCTTTCCTCTGGAGAAGAATTTTCTCTCACGACATAAACATCGGTAATGCATAAATCCGGCCAACTTTTTACTGCTAATCTCCTTGCTTCTTCTTCTGAACTGGCGTTATAAGTAGTAATAACTCTTGCAGGAGTTTCACACTCATCTATTAACATTCCTGTTATTCCAAATTTTTTATTTGTCATTTTATTTCTGCTCCGCGAACCATTGTTCGACTTTTTCTGTCAGGCCTGAGACGTGAACTTTGCTTGTTACGAATTCGATTGCGTTTCTTGCTTTGATTTCAGAATCTGTGTCAGGACCTTTTATCCAAATCCACCCGTTCTGGCCGATTGTTATGTTGCATCCTGTTTTTTCTTTGATTAAGTTAACCATTGAGCCTTCTCTTCCGATTACTCTTGGAACTCTACTTGGAATTATTTTAAAGATAAATCCGCCTTCTAGTTTTCCCAACCCTTTTCCTTTCATTACCAAGTCTATTCCTTTTAGTTTTACTGACCAGATTTTTGCTGCGACCACGTCGCCAATGTTTAGGAATTGATCCATTTCATTTCTGTTTATGAATCGGGGAGCTTCGTCAATTGGCAAGAAAGCTGAACCAGCTGAATCGATGTTTATCAGCCAGCCTGAAAAAGTTATGTCTGAAACAGTTCCTATGACTACATTATTTCTTCTTGGTACAAACGCGCCGAAAATTGAAATTACTTTTACAACTCTGCCTGAAATTTCTGCTAATCCAAATCTTGATGCGACGACGTTTTCTCCTTCTCTTCGAGTGCCTTCGCTTGGAAGATAATCTTCGCCGGAAACAATTGTTTCGCCCGGGACAACTGCCCATCTAGAAGTAGATTCGCTGTCTTCTTCAGCTTCGTGTGCTTCGTTAATTTCGTTTCTCATCGTAATTGTAATGTTTGACAGGATAATTGTAATATTCCCGTTTCTTTACTTTCGGAAAAGGAAATAAGAGGGGTTTAAAAAGTTTTCGGCGGGTTTTGTTTTTGATAAGTCCAATAATAAATTAATCGGCTTTCTTTTTCGCTTTCGCAATTGCTTCAAGCATTTTTACCGCAGTTCTGCTGGCGTCAAGAATTTCTATTTCTATCGGCAAACCTTCCCTCGTATAATGAGTAATAATATTTTCCCGCTGTTCGCCGAAGTCGGGGGATTCGTCGCCTAAAGTTATTACTAAAATATCTGTTTCTTTGTCGTATTTATATTTCATATCGTTTTCTCCTCGCTTTGTAGCATGTTATAACTATATTTATGTCTTTCTCTTCGACGATTACTCTGAGCATATATCCATTAATATTCTTTTGATAAATTTTTCTTTTTTCATATGTATCAATTATTTTGTCAGGAGAACTTAGACAATCTTTAATCATTTCTTCAGTTATGAAATACTTCTCCATTCTTTCTTTAGCATGGGAAGTTATGATAAACATTTATTATTGAAGAAAGAGTTGTATTTATTATTTTCTAATTATTACTCGGACTTTAACTCTTCAGATTGAATAGCTCCATGAGTAATATGATTAATCTTGTCGAAAAAATCCAAGACGATTCCAGCAGGAATGTTCAGAATTATTTGTAGATTTCCGTTAGAAAGCCATTCTTCGCTTTCCTTATAGTCTTGAACCAAACCATAAGCTTGCCCTGTGAATTGCGCGGGAATTATTAATTTTATTTTTTTGATTTCTATTTTTATCGGAATTATTTCTTTTAATTTTTCTAATAAAGAAGACATTTGCTGTTCTGGGGGGCGGTTGTCAAAATGAAAATGCACCTCGTCAACTGCTGAGTTTATTCTTGTTTCTGTGTAAGGATTGCCGTGCTGGTCAACTGCGTTTTTTAGTATGAGATTGATAATCTGTTTTCTCTTTGCTTCTCTTTCGTTATCTCTAAAGTCCTGGGTTTTTTGTATTTCTCCCTTTAGGATAATTTGCTTTGCTATTTCATACAAATCAATTGTGTTAAACGCGTCTTTCAAATCTGCCTGAGCAACAGAAGTTGCTTTTTTTACGTCGTGATAAATCGCCGGCGATTGAAGCGCGGACATTACATTTCCTTTTCCGCTTTTAACTTTTAGAGCTTCATCTAAATCAACTTTTATTTCGTATGATTTTCCCCTTACTTTTAGTCTTGCTTCGACGTTTGGCATTTTATTGTTGGGGAGAAGAGGTTAATAAATATTATGCTATATAAATTTTTAAATATAGGTTAGATAATAAAATCCTATGAGAAAATTAAGCGACTCTGACAGAAAGTTAGCTGAAGAATTTATAGCGAGAAAATATGAGGAAACTTTGAACAGCGCGTTTAGATTATTTGGGCGAATAGGAGAGCCATACAACCCCTGTGAAAGTCTTAGAAGGATTAAAAATTACAAAAAGGGATATAAGAGACATGACAGATAGATTTCAGTAAGACTTAAAAAGACTAGAGAATAAAAATAATAACGGGAGTTCTAAAATAATAAAATGGACATGCCAACAGAAATGCAGCATCAGGCAATGGGTTACGACAGAGCAGCGACTATGTTTTCTCCCGACGGACATTTGCTTCAAGTAGAATATGCTGAAAAAATAATCCGGCTTGGAAGCGCGTCGATAGGAATTGTCTGCAAAGACGGAGTTCTTATTGTTTCTGACAAAAGAATCAGAGACAAATTGATTGCGCCTGAATCAACCCACAAAATCATGGAAGTTGACAGCCATATTATTGCGGCGTCTGCGGGAATGGTTGCTGACGCGAGGGTTTTGATTGACCAGGCGCAGATTTTGGCGCAGCAAAACAGAGTAACTTACGACTCGCCAATTGAACCTATCTCGATTATAAGAATGATATCTGACAGAAAGCAGCAGTTCACGCAATATGGCGGTGCAAGACCTTACGGCGTTGCGCTATTAATTGCGGGAGTTTACAAAGGAAGAGGCAGCTTGTTTACTTCAGACGTCACTGGAAATTTCTTTTCATACAGAGCAAATGCTATCGGAGAAAATGATGAAAAGATTAAAGAAATTTTAAGATCAGAGCTCAAGGACGGAATTAGCATTGACGAAGGATTAAGATTTTGCTTGAAGATATTCAAAGAAATTTTAGGAAAGAATTTTGAGATTGAAAGATTTGAGGCGGCTTATATCAAGAATGACTCTAGGGGAATAGTTAGACTGCAAGGGGAAGATTTGAAGAAATTTGCCAAGTGATTAATTTATAAGATGGATTTTTAAATAACTTCTTCCTGATTATAGAATGAATAAACTAATAAAATTTTCAGGGATTATATTTATTTTTGTTTTTATCTCTGTTTTGTTAATGACTTCTATGCAAATACTTTTAAATAATTGGCAAAGGTACGGGCTTGAAGTGGCTAAGGAATTTGAGATGGTTCAAGGTATCGGAGGCGTATTGTTTATATTTGGATGTATTGTAACTATAATACTTAGCATTTTTTATGTTGCCAAAAATCCAACTTTAAGAGGGTATTTTGAAAGTTTAGTGCTTCCCGTATTATTAATAATTTTAACTTATATTGGTATTTTTTTGATTTATTTTAAATTTGATAAACCGAGCGGAGAAAATGGAGTAGGATTTCTTTTTATTGTTATCGGGCAAATCTACATGTTAGTATCTCTTTCTATAGTTAATCTTATAATTTTTCTTGTAAAAAGAAGAAGATGAATTTTATCTATGGAAGATTAGATATTTTGAATTTTTCAGAATTGAATCATTTATGTGAAATTCTTTTTTTGTAAATATCCTCTCTGTAACCTGCTTGCAAAACAAGAACAATCAACTTGATATCCTCGACTTTGTAGATAATGCGATAGGTTTCTTCTTCTGTGTCGACTCTTAGGCTTCTTAACCCCATCAATTTTCCTTTTAATTCCTTTCCTAAACGAGGATTTTTTTCTAATTCTTCAATTGAGTCTAAAAGTTTTGTTTGCTCTTGTTTTTTTAAACTTTTAATAAATCTTTGTGCAGGCGGCTGAATAATAGATTCATACATTTAAGCACCTAATTCTTTTCTAAATTGTTTTAGAGATTTGCCTTTTCCAGACTCATAATCCTCGATTGCTTCTGCAATTTCGCGCATTGTTTCTGGGCTGGATAATATTTCTAAAGTTTCTATCAACTCTTCTGTTCCAGAATTAGACTGGTGGGCTTTGGCCAAACGTCTTAACAATTCGTTATATGTCTCCCTATGATATATTTTTAACTTGTCTAACAGTTCTTTGGTTCTTTCATCTATCTGAATTGTAGTTACCATAGTTATCTATAGACTGCTATAGTATTTAATCTTTTCTATGCATTAGGGCAGATTAAAAATTTTCCTGAAAATCATTGAGCCTGCGATTGCTGAAACAAGATAATACCAAAACCAAGAACTTGCTATTGTCGTGTCTGCAAAGATATTTCTGACGAATCCGAATAAAAGCAAAATCGGAATCATTGTGATAAGCATTGGCTTTAATGAATGTTTCATCATTTCTCCTGTTGAAGAAAAAAGTTCTTTTTGCAGCTCCATCATCTTATCTGTGTTGCCTGCTCTTTGATGCTCTTTCATCTGTGTCTGAAGTTCTTTTTGCCTTGATTTTATTCCGCGCACTTTATCTTTGTCGAGGAAGAAATAATTAACCAAGGTAATCAAAAAGGTAATTGCTAATGAAATTACAACTATGCTTATTTCTGGATTTTGATTAATTATAGAGATGTAGTCTATCATAGTCGGAATATGAAAAAGGGATATTTAAAGTTTAGCCAAAAAATTTCTTCATTGCTGGGTGCATGTCCATTGCGTGCTGCTGCGCGATGTTTTGGTACAACTGATACATAATCATGACTGCTAATAAAATAGATGTTCCGCCTGTTAATGCGCCCAATGAATTTGCAATTGCTGCAAGAGCTCCGATTGCGAGCCCGCCCATTATTGTCAACGGAAGAATGTATCTCTTTAAGATTGATTCTAAAACTCTTGGATCTTTTCTAAATCCTGGAATTTGCAGTCCTGAAGAAAGAATATTTTTTGCCTGACTTGCTTCGTCCATTCCGGATGTCTTAACCCAGAATACTGCGAAGAGCGCTGAGAATACCATGTAAAACAGCAAATGAATAATTGTTTGCAAGAGAAGAGCTCTCTGGAAGCTTCCTCGAATTATTGCCTGAAGAATATTAGAGCTGCCGAGCCAAAATGCCAGTCCTGAAACAGCCTGCCCGTTTTGGAAAGTTCCTAGAAAAGTTGCGTGACCGAGCCAAGTTTCTAAGAGCGAGCCGAAAAGCTGCAAGTTAGCAACTAATGCTCCTGCTAAAATAACTGGAATAACTGAAGCGTAAAAGAATGCGAGTGGCCATTTAACTCCGTACCCTCTTAACCTGTCGTATGTCAGAGGGATTTCAATCTTAAGCGCTTGCGCCCAGACAACTGCAAGAAAGATTAAAATTGTTATAAGTATTGGCAATATTGCAGCAAGTAATTCTGAAATTGGAGAACCTTTGATTATTGACTGCAAAATAACGAGGATGTTACCAGAACACTGCGAAGTTGAAAAACTTGCCAGGCAGTTTTGTCCTGTTGAATCGATGAACTGGAAAAGCGCGGTGAAAAGAGAACGAGCCACTCCTGCGACGATAAACAGCGAAACTCCTGAGCCGAATCCCCATTTCTGGCAGACTTCATCCATAAACATGATTGCCAAACCGCCGAGGATTAATTGAGCAATTAAAATTCCGGTGAAGCCTGGAGCTGCCTGCAAACCACCCATCAGAACATAAACCATTGCTTCAAAAACTATGAAGAAAATAACTCCCACTCTTTGAAGCCCCTGAAAATATCTTTTTCCTTCGTCGGTTTTTGTGTCTATATTCAGAATTCCGGCGCCGACTAACAACTGCAAGATAATGGAAGCCATGACTATCGGACCGATACCGAGAGAAATTATGGAACCGAAGTCTGTAGCGAAAATTACCTGGAGAAATTCGAACTGCTCCAGCGCGTTCCGAGAAAGTCCGTAGAGAGTTATGTTCGCCAGAATAAAGAAAGCGCCGAGAACAATTAAAGTCCATTTTAGTTTTGTGTTAAAACTAATCTTCTTTTCAATTGGTTTCTTGACCTCTGGGAGATTGTAGAGGATTTGTTTTATATCGAAAGGCATTTTATTCTAAAATAATATCGCTACCTGCTTTTTTAATCTTGTCTATCGCAGATTTTGACGCAGCTGATGCTTTGATTTTTATTTTTTGCTTGAGCTCGCCTTCAGCGAGAATTTTATATCCCTTCAGATTAATTTCTTTTTTTCCGTCGGGAATGTCTCTTAGATTGATTGTTTTTAATTTGATTGACGGCTTTCTCCTTAATGTCTTTGACTTGCCGAAATATTCTTCCGGAAGATTCAGAATAAGTGTTTTTTTCTGGTCTGCTCTCTTTCCTGTTCCTGCCATTCCGACTCCTCCCCTATGCCCTGAACCTCTTGCTTTTTTCTTGAATCCTCTTCCATGAGTGTGAGTTCCTCTGTACCTTGTAGATTTTTTTCTTTTTTTAATCTTCATCTTCTTCGCCCTCCATTTTTGAAAGTATTTCTTCTGCTTCTGCGTCTTCTATTTGGTCCTCTGGTATTTTTTTAAATTTATTCAGTCTTAGACATTTAGGACAATCTTCGGGAGGAAATTCTCCGTATTCTATATTCCCGCATTTGCATTGCCAGACAAAATCGTTTGCTTTGGGCATTATAACATTCTCCTTACCAAATCATTTATTTTTTCCCTGTTGTCTCCGAGGACTCCCTTGCCGACGCCAAAATGTTTTTTGGATTCGATTCCTTTTCTTGGCGGATGAAGCCTGAAAAAAGGTTTTACTCCGAGTTCTGCCAGAGATTTTTTGTCTAATCCGTCTACTATTGCCTTAGCATTTATTTTTGTTTTTTTATCTAAGGGAACAGCGCGCTTTTTGATTAGTTCTTCCAGAGTCTCTTTATCTATTGTTCCAAATGCGACGTTGTTTCTCAGTTTTTGCAATAGGCTTAGATTTTCTGGAGTTGGTTTAATTAAAACTGCTGAATATTTTTTTCTGATTCTCAATCTGTGCAGAGCTTCTTCTATGTCTCTGTTTAAATCTACCTGACCTGAGATTCTTATCACTAGCATCATTCTTTCAGCTCCGTTGTTTTAGATAATGCGTCAACACATGCTCTTACCAAATTGAAAGTTGTTTTTGTTTTTCCTTCTGATTTTGAGTAGATATCTTTAATTCCTGCGAGATTTAAAACTTTTTTGCATTCGTCTCCAATTACTAATCCTGTTCCTCTTGCTGCGGGCCACAGCGTTATTCTGACGCTTCCTGATTTTCCTTCGACTTTGAAGGGGATTGTGTGGGGAACAGCTTCTTTTGGCTCTGATTCCGGCGATTCAAATCCTAATTTGATTTTTATAAGACTAAGTTTTGCATTTCTCATTGATTTTTCCCTTGTCGGAAGTGTTTCTTTTGCTCTTCCGAACCCAACTCCTACGTGTCCTTTTCTGTCGCCGACAATTGCCATTGAAGAAAATGTCAGAACATTTCCTTCTTTTGTTTTCTTTTGAGTCTGCCTCCAGGCTCTTCTTTTACCGCCGCCGAATTTTCCTTTCGCCTGCCCGATTAAAATCATGTCTGAGTCTAAAGAAATTAATTTGTCGACGATTTCCGGCTCGAGAATTCTTTTTCCTGTCTGAAGAATTTTGTCCAAGTCTTTTTCTTTTCCTTCCTTCACAGATTTTCCAAGTTTTGTTTTTGGGACCCAAGATTCTACTGCGTGAATCGCGTCCTGCCTTAATCTCTCCTGAGGGTCGATTCTTTTTGGCCTTCCTCTTGAAAATCCTTCTTCTTTAAACTTCTCTACCTTCTCTTCTTCTTCTAGCTTTAGAATTTCTTCTGGGACGGGCTCAATTAGATCTTTTAGTTTGTGAATTGTTTCTTTTTCTGCCATCTTATAATTTCTCCTTGATTTCGTCTATTTTAATTTTTTTGTTTGCGTTTAATCTTTCTTTTGCTGGGAAAGATTCCTTGCTGTGGGCGATTTTTAATCCTGCGTCTACGGCGCCGTTCAATGCTGCGAAGATTCTTCCGCCGTGAACATTTCTCTGCATTCCCATGTCAAGAACTACTGCTTTAGGAATACTTTTAATTTTTTTGACTAACAAATATCCTGTTAAATATGCTGCTGGAAGAGATTTTAGAGAACCTTCTGATTCTTTCGGCCAAGATTTTGCTAATAATTCTTTTGAATTCGCGCTTGCGATAACTTTATCCTGCGCTATGTCTGATTCTACCAATTGCACGACGATATAACGATTTGTTTTTCTGATTACTAATCTTGGCTTTTCGGATTTAAGCAGTGCTAATCTCGCCTTGTAATCTGTTTTTGCTGCTTTTCTCCTACGACGAATTGTTTTCATTTTTGAGTTTCCTTTATGTATTCATTTAGATGAGCGAGAGAACGGAATGCTGAGTTTCTTATTTTTTTTCTTAATTGGATAAACTCTTCCTGCGTGATTTTTTTATTTTGCTTGAGATATTTAAGATGCGCCCTTAATTTTCTTGTGAGAATCACGTATTTTCTTTTTCCGCCTTTGACTTTTTTCTTTATGCTTCCGTATCTTCTTCTTGTTTTTCTTTTTACGATTGTTCTTCTGCCTTTTACTTCCTTAATTCCGATTGCTCCGGATTCTTTCAAGTCCTTGATGTCTTGTTTTGTGATCGCTTCTTTTATTTCATTCAGTCTTGATGTGTTGAATACGATTCTGTTTTTTCCGACTTTTAATGTTCTTGCTGCGAGGCTTCGTTTTTTTTCGAGTTTCATTTTTTAGTTCCTCTTACATTTAATATCTTGATTTTCTTTTCGTTTAGAATTTTTATTATTTCTAATTTCTTTTTGGCTCCGATTCTTGCTATGATTGCTATTGAGTTTTTTGGGAAGGTATTTGCTTCTTTTAGATTGTGGACGAGAACAGGAGTCAGATTATTGATTTTTCCTGACTGGCTTTTTTCTCTTTTGTATCCGATTGAAACTGTTTTTGGATAGCCCCTTAAATTTTGGCGCATTTTGCTGTGCCTTCCTTTTGGCTGCCTCCAGCTGACTTTTCTTTTTTTCTTTCCGAGTTTTAGATGCCTCATCCATTCTTGTCTTCTGAATTCTTTTGACATTATTCTGTCCTCCCTGGTTTTTCTGTGAGATAAATTCCGTCCTGGAAAATTCTTCTGTCTCTGCCTGTTACTTTTGTTGCCTGTTCGAAGTTTGCGGCTGTCTGCCCTGCTGCTGCCTTGTCGTGGGATTCGACGGTGATTTGATTTCCGGCTACTTTGACTTGAACGTTTGGAAGAATTTTTGCTTTTCTCGGAACTTTTTCTCCGAGGAAATTGTTGATAATTAAAATTTCTTTTTCAACTTTCAGAGACATTGGGAAATGGACGTTTGCAGATTCTAGTTTATAGACGAATTTTTCTGACAGGCCTTTGAAAAGATTTTTTATGTGGGCTTGGAAAGTCATGATTTTTTTGTATTCTATCTTGTTCCCTTTTTTGCATTCTAATGTTATTTTGTTGTCTTTCATTTTGACGTCTATAGTCGGAACGTGCATGTGTCTTGTTAGTTCTATTGAACCTTTCTTGCATTTGACAAAGTCGTTTTCAAATGTGCAGGTTACGCCTTCAGGGATTTCGATTGATTGGGACAAATGAGATTTCATTTAGTACATATAAGCAATCAAGCTTCCTCCGAGATTTTTATCGAGAGCTGTCTGGTGAGTCATGAGCCCTTGAGAAGTTGAAATAATCAAAACGCCGATGTGTCTTGATGGGAGATATCTTGTGACATATTTTTCTATGTCTTTAGCTTGGATGAGATATCTTGGCTTGATTGCGCCGCAGGAATTTACTTGTCCTAATGTGATTTTTAGTTCGTTTTCCGGAGTGACTTTGTATTCTTTGACATAGGATTTCATTTTAGCGATTGCTAAGACAGAGAGCAAAAGTTTTGAATGTCTTTTTATAACTGCTTCTAGTTTTCCTGCTCTTCGGATGTTCATGATTTGGTTTAGCGCGTCTGCGACGATATCTTGTGACATTTTAGCTGTATTTTTTGAAGCCGATTTCTTCTGCGATTTCGCGGAAGCAGTGCCGGCATAAGTTTAGATTATATTGACTAAGGTGAGCTCCGTGGCGATGGCAACGCTCGCATTTTATTCTTGTAATTCCGGTTGTTCTTTCTTTTGGCTTTGAATGCTTTAGGAATTTTTGCATTACAGCTGGCTTGGATTTCAGCTGGTTTGCTAGTTTGCGCCAATCGCTTGATGTCATCTTATTTGAACTTCGTCGAGAAGTTTTCCTCCATATGATTGATTATTTCTTCTTTGGGAATTGACTGCTTGTGCGAGACTTTTCCTGCCTTGATTTTTTTTCTTTTTACTCTTAGTCCTGGGCGTGCGAAAACAACTGTGACATTTAATCCCCTAATTCCAATTTCTCTCTGGTATTCTACTCCTGGAATTTCAATGTACTCGTGAATGCCGAAGGAGAAATGATTTTCAGAGATTTGCCTTTTTTTCAGAGTGTTTTCTATTGCGCCAAGTAACTTTTTTAATAATTGAGTTGCTGTTTCTCCCCTTAGTGTTATACTTGTTCCAACTTCTAAGCCAGGACGAACGCCAAAGTCAGGGATTCTTTTTGTCGACGCGACTCTCTGGGGTTTTCCTTTTGACAAAATTTCCAAAAGTTTTACTGACTTGTCCAAATCAACTCCGACAGCTGCGCAGCTAAGAACAACTCTCTCGATTTTTATTTTTCTCATTGGGTTTTCTGTCATTAATTCTTGGGTTGTCATATTGCGATTAAATTAGATTTGTTTAGTTCTACTGTTCCTTCTTTGAGTTTGACTTTCACTTTGTTTTCTTCGACTGATTCTATTTTTCCTTTTTTGCCGACGTATTTTCCGCTTGAGACAAAGCATTCTTTTCCTTCTTCCATCGAAACTGTTTTTATGATTTTATTTTCTGGAGAAAGATAGATTGTGTCGTTTGTGCTGATTTTTTCTTTTGCCAGGATGTTTGAACCGTCGTGAAGATTTAACTGGATTTTATTTCCGTTGAGAAGAGATTTATTTATGACTTTGCAGATTCTTTCTTTTGATTTTGAGGGTTCAAGATTGAATCTGTTATTTTCTGTTAATGTTAAAATATACGGCTTGTCTGCTTCGAAAATGTTCAGGAGTTTTATGCTTTCTCTGTAATCTTTTACTTCCTTGCCGTTGATTTTCAGAGATTTGTTTTTAATCATGTGCTTTACTTCTTTTGAAGTTCTTGCTAGTTTCAGCATGTCTCTTATGGCTATTACTACGGGAATAGAATTTTGAATGTGGGACGAGGGCCTTGCTATGTATTTTGTTCCTTTTCTTCTGATTGGTAATTTTTTAGAGGTTTCTGCTCGCGTTTGGTACATTTTATTTACTTCTCCTTTCTGTGATACTTTCTAATCCCGCAATAATTTTTTGTGACTTTTTATGTTCTAATTCTGCGCGTAATTCTGAGGAATATAGATGAATGTCGCTACCACATGTTAGATATGAAAGTCCAAAACCACAGGTACATATACCATTTTCTGGCCTACCCTTTGCTAATGCATCATAAATTGTGCAATTTGTACTATGACCTATATTCATTTTATTTTTCTCCTTGAGCAAGACGATTTAATTTATTTTGAGATTCTAATTTTGCACGCAATTCTTTTGAATATATTTCTGAATAGTCTTCAAGTCTTGCCTGCTGTAGTGCATAACCACAAGTACATATGCCGTCTTCAGGACTGCCATTGTTTAAAGGGGAATAAATTGCACAAGCCCCGTCGTGATTGTATTTCATTTGTTTTCCTATTGGTTTCTTTCTTCGATTCGCTCTTGCTCGCTCTTCCTCGAAACTCGTCGGCTCGCTACGACGAACGAAGAGAAGAAGATTTTTCAGAGCCGAGTTTCTTTAGTCTTTCTTTATCGTCTAAATTCAGGGCTTGGATTTGGAGGGAACTTGGATGAAACCAAACTGCAACTTTTGTTCCGTCTTTCTTTGTCCTGTTTATATTTTCAAGGGAAACCCGCGTTCTCTTTAAATCGATTTGCTCGATTTTTGCTTTCTTCTTCTTGAAGGAACCGCGCATAACAAGCACTTCATCCCCTTTCCTTAGGGGAAGACTACGTTTGCTATGCTTTTGTCTTAATGACTTTGAAAGATTTGAATTTAAAAACTTATGCCTTGTATGTAATGGTGCGTTGTGTCTGAATTTTCTCTGCTTTCTTGGTTGAACGCTTGATTTCCAGGAGGATGTGAATTTTCTTTTCATTTTACGCTGTTGCCTCCTTCTTTAATTGAATTGCGGATCTGGCTTTCCCCGGCGAGTTGATTTTTGCTTCTATGGACAAGACCTTATTAATTTCTCTCCGTTCATACTCTCTAAAACCTTCACCGGTAGCACCCTCAAAAACATCTAATGCTCGCAGAATCATCTCTCCGTAAAATTGTCTAATCGATCTTTTTGTAGAATCTGATAGATTTTCTCTTGAGATTGCGCCCCTATAACATTGATAATAATCATTGATATTTTTTATTACCATAGTTGCTATTTGTATGTCTTGTTGAGTTGTTTTCATAATACAAACTGAGCAATCTTAGCCACAGACGGCCAACGCTCCTGGACCTCCCTTGCTACTGGACCTTTAATCTGAGTTCCTTTTGGGTTTCCTTTTTCGTCTTTTAACAAAGCTACTGCGTTGTCTTCGAAGCAGACTCTTTCTCCAGTTAATCTTCTGTATGGTTTTTTCTGGCGGATAACTATTGCGTCGAAGACTTGCCCTTTCATGTCTAATTTTCCTGCTCTGACTGAGACTTTGACGTGGTCTGCGACTTTTGCGTATTGCTGTCTTCCTTTTGTTGATTTTCCGTGCTTCACTCCGGTTATTCTTACAATTCTTGCTCCGCTGTTATCTGCTGCGACGACGTTTGCGCCGAGGTTTAATCCGCGTGTTATTTTTGCTGTTATTGCTTTCATGCTCTTGCTCTCCTAGGGATTTCAATTATTCCTGAATCTTGATTAAATATACAGTCGAGATATTTTTGCGGCTGCGAGCAGACAGTAAAGAATTGATCTTCAGTCAGCCCTTTGGCGCATCCTTCATAAGAAAGAGGGCAGATGCCATAATTATCTTGGATTTGATTTCCTGCTCTTCTACTCTCTTCCTGCTCTGCTATTGCTGCGCTTTCTAATAACGATTTGTTTGCAAGAGGATTCATTGTTTTTTCTCCGCGGATTTAATTTTTTTGACAACGATAAAATGAATTATTTTAGAAAGCGGGCGGCATTCTCGGACTTGGACTAAATCGCCTATTTGAATTTGGTCTGCTAATTCGTCGGGCAGGCGCGCGTGAATTCGCGTTTTTGTCTTTGCGAATCTTTCGTATTTTTGAATGTAAATTGTTCTCTCGAATTCAATTGCTATTCTCTTTGGGAATTTTCTTGTTACGATTCCCTCGAAAGTTCTTCCTCTAGATGGCAAGCTAGTTTTAACTAAGTTTGATTCTTTTTTTTCTATTTGTTTCTCTACTTGTTTCTTCTTCATTTTTCCATTTTGCCATTTCTCCTCTTTTCCGGTTAATCGCTGATTGTGTCTTCAGAGAAACCGAGTTGGACAAGAAAAGGTTTTACTTTTTTCTTGTGGTCTCCCTGCAGTTCGACGACGCCGTTTTTCAACGTGCCGCCGCAAGCAAGCTTTTCCTTAAGGCTTTTCGCCACGGACTTGACATCCACGTGCTTGTCAAACCCTTCGACAAGAGTTATTTTCTTGCCGTAACGCCTTGTTACAAGCGTAACCTTTATCTGCTGCTCGCTTTTCGCGATTTCCTCGAATACATCGGATTCAGTTGGCAAACCGAATTCGTTTTCATTCATTTATGTTTGTTCAACTCCTCCTCTTTCGAGGTTTTGTTGAATGTTAATAGGCGTGAAATTGCCCTTTTAATTTCTTTGGTTTTTGCATTTGTTTTATTTGCTGTGACGTTTGCTTTTACAAGTTCTAACTTTAGTTCTTTGAGTTTTTCGCTGCGTTCTTTCTGGGATAATTTTCTTGCTTCTTTGGATTTTAGGATTGCCATTTTATTCCTTCTTCTCCTTTTTCTTTGTTGATTTTTTCTTTGCAGTTTCTTTAGATTTTTCTTCTGTTTTTTCAGGAGGATTATGCATTTCATGAACGTTTACTTTTATTTCGTCTGTTAATGCTTTGTCTACGATAATTCTGTCGTGAATGTGCGCATTTGGCGGAAGAATAAATACTTTGACTCCGACAACTCCGAGTGCTGTTGTTGCCTGCGCCTGCGCTTTGTCGACGACTTTTGCAGGGTCGCCTGTTTTTTTCAAGTATCCCTGCGAGAATCTCCAGGAGCGGGCTCTTTCGGAAGGAAGTTTTCCTGAGAGAACTAATTCAGCGCCCATTGCGCCTGACTTCATTATCTGCTGAAGCATTTTGTATGCAATAACTTTGAATTTCAGCGAGCCTTTTCTTTCGAGCATTAACGCGATGTCGTCTGCTACTAGCTGCGCGTCTAATGAAGAGTCGATAATCTCTTTAATTTCGATGTGCGGGTTGTCGAGCTTGAATCTTTTTTTAAGAAATCTAGTTAATTGATCTATTTTTTCTCCTTTTCTTCCGATGACTTGCCCTGGCTTGGAAGTTGCCACGACGATTTTCTCGCCGACAGGGGTGTATTCAATTGTTACTGAACTGATTCTTCCTTTTCCTAATTCATTTATGATATATTCTTTCACGCCGAATTCTTCTTTCTTGAATGTTACGAATTTTTTTTCTTCCATTTTATTCTGATTGGCTCCTTGTTTCTGTTATTGGAAAACGGGCTGGTTTTAGAGTTATCATTCTTCCACCTTTGCGACGATTGCTGCCCGAAGCGTGGCCTCTGTAATAAATAGTTATCCCGTTATTTGGACCGATTGCTTCGTTGTAGGTTCTTTGATGGATATTTAGATATCCTCCGAGCGGACGAGTCATGCAATTAATCCAATTAATCTGCTCGTCGTTAAGTTCTACTGGTCTTTGTTGTGTTTCCATTTTATTTTCTTACCTCTCTTGCTTTTAATATTACGTTTGTCCTTTTTCCTTTTACGCTTCCTCTTCGCATTGGGCGAGCTGCCCAGCATGCTGAAGCGAATGTGATTCTTGTGTTTTCTAATTCCATCTGATTAACTATTACGTTGCCCTTTAAGGATTTAAGGATGCTGATGAAAAGTTTTGAAGCGTTGACAGGATACCTGCCGGACATTATTCCTTTTCCTTTTCTGTGGGGAATTTCGCCTTTGAAAGGAATTACTTTTTTTAATTTGATGACTTGCTCTAAATAATTGATTGATTCGTCAATTGATTTGTTTTTTATGAAAGAGCAAATATACATCGCGTGTTTTTTTGACATGTGAACCGCAAGTCCTCTTGCAATTGCCTCGTCTTTTTTTGTCAGCTTTGGCTGTTCTTTCTTTGGCTCTTTCTTTTTTTCGGGGGAAGTCGTTATTTGGGATTCGGGGGAAGTCGTTATTTTAGAAGAATCCTCGACGGGAATTGCTGTTGTTTTAGCTTCGTTTTTGATTGATTGCCCTGCTACTTTAGATTTTTTTTCTTCTATAGGTTGTGATATTTGTGTTGTCATTTTATTTCTTTGCGGCTCTGCTTGATTTAGTTGCTCCGATTCCTGCGCTTCCGTGAGACACTTTTGCTCTGGTTGGCGCGAATTCGCCAAGACGATGCCCAATCATTTCGTGCGTTATGGATATGTCCTGGAATGTTTTTCCGTTGTGGATTCCGATTGTGAATCCTACTAATTTAGGAACTATGACGATATCTCTCAAATGCGTCTTGATTTTCTTTTTTCTTTCTATTTTTATTTCGCAGCGCTTGATGAATTTTTCTATTACGCTGAAGTTTCTCAGAACAGAACGCCTTGCTCTTGAATCGAGGAATTTTGCAGATTCTCTTACGTCTAATTCTTTTAGTTTTTCTACTGGCTGCCCTCGGTAAAATTGTTCTTTTGATTCTACTTCGACTTTGTTTTCTTGTATTGCCATTTTACTTCACGTGTCCTGTTCTTCTTGGGCGAACGTGCCCGACTTTTCTTCCCGGAGGAGCGTTTCTCTTCGAGATTTTTGGCTTAGGACGCTTTCCTCTACCAGAACCGAAAGGATGATCGATTGCGTTAACTTTGACTGCTGATGTTCTAGGCCATAATTTATTCCGAGATTTCATCTTGTGATGTTTCTTGCCTGCTGTGACAAATGGTTTTAATCCTCTGCCTTCGCCTGCTACGACGCCGATAATTGCCCTGCAATTTCCGTTTAAGACTGCTTCTTTTCTGTTCGGCATGATTACTATGATTTTGTCTTTTTGTTTTTTAGATAATAAAGCTGATGTTCCAGCTGCGCGCATCATTTTACCGCCGTCGCCAGGATTTGTTTCAATGTTGTAAATTTGTGATGTTACTGGAATGTCTTTTAATTGGAGGATGCTTCCGGTTTCTGGCTTGCCCTGTCCTACTGAAATTTTCTGCCCGACGTATGCGTTGTTGAAGGCAGGCAAAAATGCAATTTCATCTTTAAGATGTATTTTCATAAGCGGAGCTGAGTGCGCTGCTGAATGAAGAATTTTTACAATTTCTGCTTCGCCTGTTTTTGTGGGGAATTTTATTCTGTAAATGTACGCCTGCTTTCTGACTCTGTAAGTCATTGAACCTGCTCCCCGTGCCTGCTGAATTATTCTCTTTCCCATATTATTTTCTTACTCCATTTAACAACTGATTTAAATTTACAGCGTAAACTCTTCTGTCTATATCTCTGTCAAGCGGATCGTAAAATCCTGGCTTAGAGTTTGTCAAAAATCCATCGCAAACAAGCCGCCCTATAACGCCTTCGCCTGCCTGATAAATAAAGCTCCACTCTCCTCTTGGGTCTTCTTCTGAAGAGATGAATCTCCCTTTAATTTTTCTTTCTGTTCCGTTTGCTTCAATTACCGGGAGTTCTACATAATTTGCCATTTTATATCATCCCCAGCTTTGTAGCGACGTCAATTGCCGGGTTCTCCTTTGTGAGTTTTATGTATGCTACTTTTTGGTTTCTTCGAATTAATGTTCTGACTGATTCTACTTTTACATTGAAGATATTTTCAAATTCTTTTCTGATTTGGTTTTTGTCTGCTGTTTTTTCTGTTTCGAATATCAGCGTGTTGTCTATATCGACGAGTTTTACTGCTTTTTCTGAGGTGATTGGTTTGAGAATCATTTTGTTTGTGCTAACTCCTGTTCTGCTTTTTTAATTGTATGATAAATTCTTCTTGCTTGAATTCTTTCAGATACATTTCCATAAAATGGATCTAGCCTTTTTTTTCTGGTTGTGTCGTAACAAGTTATGTCTGTAGGAAGAGCGGCTGAAAATCCGATATCCTCGTTACGTATAAAATATAAAAAGACTCTAAGGTCATCAGTGGAAACTTGCTGTATATAACGGGCCAAAGCTGTATAACCTTCAGGTATATTTTCTCCCAAATCGGATTCTTTGCAAATATAGTATATTCTTTCCTTTACATCTTTGCAGAATTTCCCAGGAGTTAAGTCAATTTTTCTGTGTTTCATTTTAGTTCCTCCAGAGATTTTTTAGTGTAAATTGTTAATCTTCCCAGAGGGAACAAATCTGAAATTGAAACATCTTCTGTGGATTTTACGTCGAGTCCTTTGAATTTTTGCTTTTCGTCTTTTGATTTGACTATTAAAATTCCTGCATTTGATTTATATTTTCTTCCCCTTCTGCTTCCTTTTCCTGCTCTGACTACTTTGTTCTTGAAGATTAAATTTTTGAATTCTGGGTAGATTGATTCTAATGTTTGTTTTAACTGTTTTGTTTTTTCCGGCAGAGATTCGATTACAACTGGGGCGTGAGTTATTTTTTCTATTGAAGAGTATCTTTGTGCGATTAATTCTTTATTTGACGTCGCTGCTATTGCGGAATTCATTGCTAATTTTATTTCTTTCTGGTTGATTTTCTTTTCCTTGCCGATTCCTTTTGGGGGGTGGGCTCTTCGTCCGCCTCGCGCTCCTGAAACTTCTGCGCCAACCCAGAAAAATTGAGTTCCTCGACGCCACATTGTTTTTCTCGGCGCTCTTGAAATTCCTCTTCCGTAGTGCCCTTTCCAGTCGTGTCTTTTGTGGGAGATTGTTCCGGATGCAGAGTGCCTTTTTCCTGCCTTGAAATAATTTGCATACGGCTGGATTAGTTTGTTCACTTCGAAATATTTTTGGGCTAGGTCCTCTCTAATTTTTGCTGAGAATACTTCTGGAAGTTCTATTTCTGATTTCTTTTTTCCGCTGGAGTCGAAGAGTGTTGTTTTCATTTGTTCAAAACCTCCACGAATTCGTATTTTGCTTTTTGTTTTAATTTTGTCGGGCGGAAGGAAGGAGTAAGCAAGATTTGTCTTTTTGCTGTGCCCTGAACAGAACCCTTGAGAATTACATAAGAGGTTTTTATTCTTCCGTAGTGCGGGAAGCCGGATTTTAGATTGATGTCTTTTTCACTTATTTTTCCGAAGTATAATTTTTTTATGTTGTAATGCGTTCGCGTGAAAAAGCCCATTTGTCCTGCCATCGGAACCCGGAACATAACGTGAGCAGGATGCCAAGGACCGATAGAACCGATTTTTCTTACGCCTTTCTCTGACTTGTGGAATCTCAGTCCTGCTCCGAATCTTTTTATTGGGCCCTGCATTCCTTTTCCTCTTGTCAAGCCGTGAACATCTAATAAGTCGTTTTTGAAGAATTCGTCGGGGGAAATTTCTTTTCCGATTAAAGGCTTGATGAATTCTAACTTATTTTCTGCATTGATTTGAAGTTCGATTAAATCAGGTGATTTTTTTACGAAGGTTGTTTTTGGCAGAGAGTATGCTATGATTCTTACGTCGTCGTATTCATTTGGAATTGATTTTTCAAAGTCATTCAGTGTTTTTGGGATTTTTAGTTTGTGTTTTAGTTCTTTATCCTGCGAGACTATTACGTCTTTCAGAACTTTGCTGTTTTTGTAAAATCTGACTGAGAAGATTTTCATGTTAGGAACTTCAAGAATTGTTACGGGAAGTATAAGTTGTTTTTTTTGAGTTAATGATTTGTCTGTCTGGTCTTTTACTGACGCAGAAGCCATTCCTGCTTTGTATGCGATAAATCCTAGAAGTCCTTTGGCAGAAATATGCTTGAAGTTTGCACTGGGTAAGAGCCTAGATGCTCTCTTTCTGGGCCAGTATTGAAGTGACCCTTTTCTCGGTCTTGATAATTTTCCCATTTCTTATTTTCATTTTTAGTGCAACTCAACTATTTATCTTCCTTGTTATCAGCAAGGCAGATTCTACAAGAAAGATGTGGATTTTTGGTTTATAAAGTTTGCGGGAGTGCAGATTATCCTCTGTGCTTGAAAAATTCGATTTGGCGGAATCTTTTCATTACTTTCTCATACGGGCCTTTGTCCACTAGGACTTTTGTCTTGGATTCATTAAGAAGGCGAAAATCGTATTTACTTACAGATTTTTCTAATTTAGCTTTTCCAGGATATTTTTTCCACCTATTAGAAGATTTAAGTTTGTATTGAAGAACCATTAATTCATTAAGGGGAAGAGATATTTAAATTTTTTTAGATTGTTAGCTGGTAGATTGTTGCGAGATATCCGACTACAAGAATTGATGCTAGAGTGATTATTTCGATTATACGTTTGTTCATGATTTATTTTTGCAAAAAAGGTATTTAAATTTTAGGAAGGGTTCAATCATAATTAGAGTTATTTTTTTATAGTCTGGATTATGTGTTTTAGCATGGGATTTTTAGATAAATTGAAAGAATTTTTCAAGGAAGAAGAAATAGTTCCGGAGATAAAAGAAAATATTAAAGTTGAAGAGATTGATTCTTTCTTGAATGATAAACAGCGAGAGATAGAAGAATTATACCGAGGGAAAATCCAAGATTTGCATAAAGAAATTGATTTGGTTTTGGATGAGATTGAAGAGAATATTGGAGAGTTGGAAAGGGTTGATATCAGCGGAAAGAAAGAACAAGAAAGATTGAAGGATGTTGTCAATTTGAGCAAGAGAGATTATGTTATGGCTTCGAGAAAATTTGTTTCGGAAATGCGAGAGGATAAAACTGATGTGAATGGAAAGATTGGAAGGTTTGCGAATTTATCCGGCAAGAGTTATATGAAGGCTAATTTTTTAATCGGGGAGGAGCTTGAAAATATCAAAGAGGGGATTGTTAAGATAAAAAGGTTGAATGCTGAGTTTTTGAGAGATAATTCTGAATTGATTTTAAAGAGGGAGAAAATTCAAGAATTTTTGAAAAAAAATAGGGAGAAGAAAAATAGGGAGAAAGTCAAGTCTGGAATTGAGAAAGATATTTTGGACAGCGAGAAACTTTGCAGGGAATACGAGGAGAAATTGGAGAATTTGGGGAAGGAGATTGAGAGAGTTAAATCAGGGAAGGAATATGCTGAGAGAGAAAAATTAGTTTTAGAAAAAGAAGAAACTGAGAGGAAATTGAAAGAAATTTCTGAAAAGTTAAATGGCTTGCTGGACAAGAAAGTTCTTGAAAAATATATTTATCTGGACTTGGACGGAAAAGGAATTGCAGAGAAATATGCTGATGATTTGATTCAGGCTTTGATAGAAGATTCGGAGTTGAAAATTTTATCTGTTATTGCGGAGATTCGGGGGAAAATTTCGAGCGGGGAAATTTCTGTTAAAAATTCTGCGAAAGTTTTTGAAAAATTAGGAATTAGCAGAGGAGATTTTGCTATTTTGAGAGAAGATTTGATTGGGTTGGGTGACAAGATGAGAGAATTGGACGGAAAGATTTCTGGAATTAATCTTGGGCTGGATGATTTTTTCAGGGAGAAAATTGAGATTGAAAATAAAATTGCTGGGTTGAAAAATAATATTGAAAATTTGCGGAGAAAGGGGGAGAAAGTTGGGGGGATGATTGGGGAATTGGAGGGGGAGTTGGTGGGGGCTGGGAAGATTTAATATAAAAAAGATTAAATAGTTGTTAGAATATAAAATATGATGAATAGCGGAGTGAGATGCGTTTCTTTTCCGACGAGGTATTGGGAAGAACGACAACAAAAATTTCCTAACTTTGTTAGCAATGAAGAATATTTTCCCAAGCCTAAAATAATTGGAGAGTTTGTGGTTAACTGCGAAGCAAAAGAAACTTTGATGAGACTTCTTCCAGTTTATAGAGTGAGAGAGTATAAAGGAGAAAAACCTTGGATGGTTAAATTAGCTCAAGGAGGTTTCTTAGATATTTATGAAATCAAAGATGGAGAAATTGATATGGCTCTTGAAGAATTAGCTCGCTCTGAAAGAATTGCTGCGGCAAAGAGGAAGGAAATACTAACCCAAATCCAGAAGGATAAACTGGCTGAGGAGATATTGTGGGATTTGCAACCTGAAAATTACGACGCTACTTCAAGGAAACATTTAGTTTATTCTGATGTTCTTCAATCTCTTGGAAGAAATATTTCTGAAGAACAAGTTTATGAAATGGTCTCTAAACAATCTGAAAGAAGAGAACAAGAGAGACAGGCAGAATGGTTAAGAGAAGCGCAGAACTGGAGTTTTCTTGGGGGAAAAGTTCTTGGTGCTGAAGGAGATTTGGTTGGGGCTGGGAAGATTTAAGAGAATGTTTTTTCTTTTATTGGTTCTTTTTCGCTTTCTTCGGAATTATCCCACAAATCAAGATAATCTCGGTACCCTGGAGAATCTGGCAGATATCTCACTCTCAATGATTCTCTTGGGTCTACAATTAGTTCGCCATCTTTAGTAAATCTAACTGCCCAGTCTCTCACAGAATATCCTTCCATAAATCTGATTCCGTCTTTCACAGTTGGCTCTAATATTTCGAAAGTGTCTCTTCCAATCCTGGAAATTATTGCTTCGGAATCTCTTTCTGGTGATTCGTCCTCGACAAAAAGCCCGACTCTTGCTCCACTAGGTTTTTGCCTTAGCTCTTCGAAGTCGTAGAATTTAGTTAAATTTCCACTCATAGGAAGTAGTGGCATTTTAGAAGTTATTTAAACCTTTGGGGTTAATCTTTCTGAAAATTATCTATCTTCGAAGCTTCCCTTTGCGAGTATTGCGTCATTAAATTCTTTTTCTTGAAGAAGCCTGACTTTAAGAAAAGCTATGTGCATTTGCTCGTAAGAGATTTTATTAATTGAAAGGAAATGGGGGATTAGAGGGTTAAGTGCTTCTAAACTTCTTTGAACAGATTCTGTTGATGAATTTTGATGAGCCAAATCATCCAAACACCTGCTTGGAAGACAGATATAATTATTCCGAATAAAAATATCATAACCATCTGGAGAGTCGGTTGGACTTTTAACGAATCTGATTCCTAATTCTCTGTCTTCGTAAAAAGGAGTGCGTTCTTCTTGTGCTGGGGAATTTTCTTGATTTGGCATTTTAATCTTCCTGTTCAATTCTCGGCGCTAATACGAATGAAAGGACAACAGCACCAGTATGAAAATCCAATCTCATAGGATGGTTGTCTGAGAAAGAGAGAGTTGCTCTGTTGGATATTTTTGCGCCTTTGACAAACTTATTAATGTATTCCAGAGAGAAACGAGCCATGCTATTTCCTGAGTGGACTTCAACTTCGTCTGAAGAGAATTCTGCTCTTGCTGAGTTTAATCCGTGGGCTTCGACGATGAATTTGTCCGGCTCTGCTATAAATGTGCAGGCGTCTGAAACAACTGTGCAGTCTTCTATTACTTCAACTAAAGCGTCTGAATTTATATGAACAACAGAATTGAATTCCCATTCTGGCAGGGATTTTTCTTCTGCTTCTATGTCTATCAGCATCAAAGAAAAATCTCTTTTGATTCTGTCGTGTATTCCTAATTTCAAAATGTTTTCGTATCTTTCTAAAATCAGAGAAGAGCCTGGGCTGCATCTTCGCAAAACAGCTTTCAAATTGTCGAGATTAATTCCTATTTCTTCTGCTTTTTCAACTTGAAATTCTGAGAACAACGCGGAGGGAATCTTGAAGTAAATCATCGCAACATTCGCAGGATCGATTGCTGTCAGACTGATTCCTTCTGAATTTATTTTCATCCGGACTTCTGTAACTAATTCTGAAATTATTGTAACTATGTCTGAGAATATCTTTGGGGAGTCTAATTTCAAATGCATTTTTTTATCTAGTTGGTTGGACTTTTAAGCATTGTTGTAGTGGATAAAGACAATAAAGAATATATAACTGAAAGGGTTTGAAATTTCATGGGCAAAGAAGAGAGGATAAGAGCTTTAACGCGATTGTATTATTCGAATCCGAAAGTTCAGGAAGCAATTTTGAAATTTTCTGCGGGAAGAGAAGTTGTGCCGAAATATTTTGAGGGTTTTGGGAAGAGGCCTGACATGCTGCAGTATGTTTCTGATATTAATGGATTGGTAAAAAAAGGAGCGACTTCGTTTCACGCTTCTGAAGAAATCTGGAATGATCCTTTAGGATTAAATGCTGAAATAACTGCGAGAGAAATGAATGACCTGAGAAAAAGCTGGGACTTGCTGATTGATATAGATTCTGATTATCTTGATGTTTCGAAGGTTTTAGCTTTGCTGATTTTAGATAAATTGGAAGAATACGGAATTATGAATTACGGGATTAAATTTTCTGGTTCGAAAGGGTTTCATATAATTGTTTCCGGCGAGGCGTTTCCTTCGGAATTTGAAGGTGTTCGAATGCCTGAATCTTTTCCCGAATGGCCTCGGGCTATTTGCGAATATTTGACTTTCCTGACAAGAAAAGATTTTAATAAAAAAATCGGAGAGATTTTTGACGACGCTGGAAAAGTCAAGGAAAGAGTCGGCAAAGAAGAAATTACAGAAACGCTGTGCCCGAAATGCGGGAGGAGCGCGCGGAAGGGAGTGTTGGTTACATTAAGATGCCCTGTCTGCGGAACAACGATACAACGGAAGGACATGAAGATTACAAAGAAAAGATTGAAGTGCGTTCAGGACGACTGCGCCGGAGTTTTTGAAATTGAAAAACAAAAAGATTATTTTCAATGCGAGTATTGCGACGGATTGAGTTCTATAAATAAGATGGAAACTTCGGGAAGATACGCTGCGACATTCAGCAAGCACGCCAAGGACGCTGATTATTCTGACGAGATGAAAGAAGAATTTTCCGGAAATTTTTTTGGGGCGTCGGATTTGGTTTTGGTTGCGCCGCGGCATTTGTTTAGAATGCCTTATAGTTTGCATGAAAAAACTGCGCTGGCTTCGATTGTTTTGAAAAAAGAAGAGATACAAAATTTCATGCCGCGAGACGCTGATCCTATGAAAATTGAAATTCGGGAGTTTCTGATTCCCGGAGGAAACGGAGAAGCGAGGAGATTATTGGGAGAGGCGTTGAGATGGAAACAAACTCGGAAAACTGAAGAGGAAAAAATTGAAGGGAAAAAGTATTCTGGAAAGAAATTTGACGACGTTAAAATGGAAGGCGTTACAGACGACATGTTTCCCAAGCCAATTCAAAAATTACTTCTCGGATTGAAAGACGGGCGCAAGAGAGGATTGTTTGTTTTGCTCACTTTTTTGAGATGCTGTGGTTTCTCTCCGGAGGAAATTCAGAAAAGAGTAAAAGAGTGGAATGAAAAAAATGAAGTTGCTTTGAAGGAGGGATATGTGCGCTCGCAGATTGACTGGCATTTGAAACAGAAGCGGAAAATTTTGCCGCCGAATTATAATAATGATGCGTTTTGGAAAGATTTGGGATTATTGGATTCGAAGCCAGATGTGAAAAATCCGCTGGTTGAAGTTGGGAGAAGATTACGAAGAGGAAATTGAGAAGATTTTTAAATAAGAGGAACATAAAGACAGGATGAAAAAGGAGTTGTGTTTTGCATTAATTATAATAGGACTAATTATATTCTCTGGAATTGTTATCGCTGAGGAAGAAACAGCACAGATTGACAAGGCGTATGGATGCTTGAAAGACAGAATAACTGAAACTACTTCTTTATCTCTGGAAGAATCTGTGTTCAGTGTTTTGGCGCTGGGAAACAACAACAAAGCTGTCAAGAAAATTGAAGAAATGAAAAGTTCTTCAGAGGCTTGCTGGCCGAAAAGCGGATGCACGATAAAAGAAACTGCGCAGGTTGCTTTGGCTTACGACAGAATTGGAAAGAATACGAATGACCTAACTAAATGGCTCTTGTCGAAAAATGGGACTGCTTCCGGATTAATCTGGTTCCTGCAAATTATAACAGAGGATAATAAACCAGATACTTGCGACGTAAGTTACGACGGCGGGACTTATACTTTTGCAATTGGCGAAGACATGAAATTAAAGGGGGTTGGGGGAAATTGCTTGAGTGTTGACAGCAAAGGATACTGGCTTCGGATTTCAAATAACTGCGTGAATAAAGAATTTGTAGTTTCCTGCGACAAGGGATTCAAGACTAATCTTTTATACACTAAAGGAGCTGGAGGAACAATTTATGTTTCTTCTGAAACGCACGGTGCTGCTGCAAAAGGAACTACGACTGAAAAAATCGGGGCGCAATGTTTCTTAGTTGGGGGAAGCTGTGATTATGAATCAACTTTGTGGGCTGCGACAGCTGTCTATGCTATAACTGGAGAGACAGGCGACTTTATTCCTTACTTGAAATCGCTGGCTTCTGAATACGAAAAATATTTTCCGAGCGCGTTTTTAGTTTACATGACTCAAGAGAGTGACGAGCATTACCAATATATTATTGAAAATAAAAATCGGGGAGGATACTGGCAGTTTGGGGCTGATAAATATTTTGACACTTCTCTGGCGATGCTGGCTTTGAGTGATACTGACATAAGAAGCCAGGGAACTGTTGATTATTTATTGACGGGGGCGGGGAAACAAACTGAGAAAGGATGCTGGAACAGCGACAACATAAGAGATACTGCGTTTATTTTATATTCTGGCTCTTGGGTGATGGCTGTCGATGGCAACGGAGGAACTGGTGGAGATGTTCCGGATAATCCTTCTTCTGCAACTTGCAACAACGGAGAAATTGAAAGCAATGAAGTTTGCGAATGCGGAGACGATGAAGAATGTGGAAATGCTGATGATGATTTAGACGACGAGAATTGCACTTCGTTGGGGTTTGAGTCTGGAGATTTGTTCTGCAAAGACGGATGCACGAATTTTGACAAGGGAGATTGTGCTGGAGAAGAAAATTATAATCCTAATACTATTACTGCCTGCGAGCTGGACAACTATTGTGTTTCTGGAATATTTGACTGCAGAGACGCCGGCGGAAATATATTGCCGGATGACACTTATCCCTGCGAAACTTGGGATAAAGTTTGCTGTACCGTGGATGCTGCTGCTAATTTAGAAATGTGCTCTGACTTGGACGGAAGTGTCTGCGGATTCGACGAGGAATGCTCTGGAAGTGCTGTTGAAGCTGCTGACGGAACTTGCTGCAAGGGAGTATGTGCTGCTGTTTCCGAAGAAAACGAGTGCGCGAACAGCGGAGGAACTTGCAAGACTGTCTGCGGAAACGACGAAGAAAGCTCGAGTTATTCGTGTCTGGATTCTGGAAAAATCTGCTGCGCGAGTTCTGGAGGGACAACCACTAGTGAAGGAATTTCAAAATGGTGGATTATAATTTTGATTATTTTAATTTTGCTGGTTCTTGCTGCAATTATTTTCAGAAATAAGTTGAGAGTTTGGTGGTTCAAATTCCGAGGGAATGCAAGGTCGCAGAGGATTGGGGGCGGGGCTCCTCCTGGTTCGCTGGGAAGAATGATGCCGCGTCCTATTCCGAGATTTGGATTTGGGCAGCCGCCGAGAGCGCCGATTGGAAGAGCGCCTGTCCGGCAAGTTTCTTCTGCAAAAGACAAAGAAATGGAAGAAACGATGAAGAAACTGAAGAAGATGAGCGAGTGATTTTTTTGGGTAAATTTATAAATATTGAATTGGTGGATTGGGTATGAAAAAGAGCGTGAATATTTCTTTTGGGAAATTGTTTTTTGGAGTGATATTATTTTTTGGAGTGGTTGTTTTGGGCGCGGGGGGCGTGAGCGGTGCTTGCACTTGCAATGGTGCTATAACTGATTTGACTATAATCGAATCACCAGGTTCTTGTCCTCAAGAATATGGTCTTGTTGGTAATTTTTTGGCGTTTGGGAGTAAAAGTTATTACCTATGCTCCAGAGAAAAAAATGTTGTTGAGGGTGGCATTCTTATTAGTGCTTTGTTTTTGTCTGGTCCGTATGACTTGGGTAAGGTACCTCTGGATCCGTGCTCTGGCAAAAATTACGAATTTGCCTATCAAGTTTATGAAAAAGTCTATGTTTTATGCAGTTACACAAAACAATGCGGCAATACCGTCAGTTATTTTGATAGCTTATCACTTGTGATTCCTCCTAGTTGCCCTTCTGGTTTTTCGCCTTTGTTGACATTTTATTCTGAAGGTAACAGATTGATGTGCGACAAAAGTTTATGGTCTGCTTGTTCTTCTTGCGGTGACGGAACTTGCAATACCGATGAAACCTGTTCTAGTTGCGTTGCAGATTGTGGAAAATGTGATGGGGTAACATGCAGTTCATCAAGCGAATGCAAGGGAGGTTATTGCTGCGGTTCTCCTTTGACTTGTCACTCAAGTTCTTGTTCTACTCCATGCACAAGCGATTCTCAATGCACTGGTGGTGCGTATAGTGATTTAAGATGCGATGGCACGAAGAAAGTAAACTGCATTGCGTTGGGCGGTTGTTTCTATTATGTCAGTACTGATTGTGCTGATAATAATGTTTGTACGACGGAGGAGTCTTGCAGCAATCCTGACGGTATTGGTGGTGACGACGCAATTTGTACATATACTAATGCAGTAGACGGCACTTCGTGTGATGGCGGTACTAAAATATGTGTGGGCGGAACCTGCATATCTCCTACAGCCTCTTGCTCTGAACCTGCTGAATGCAAATCGGAGTGCGGAGATGGAGAAAAAGAAATTACTACGATGATTTGCTCAGGATCAGATGAATGCTGTGCAGAAGAAACAGAATGCGTTGGTGTGGGTCTACAGTGTAAATCAGAATGTGACTCAGAAACAGAAAATATAGTTACTGAGCTAACATGTTCTGGAGAAGACAAATGTTGTGCAAATAAAGCAACATGCCCCCGAAATTGCGACGGAAAAGTATGCGGAGATGATGGCTGTGGGGGAATTTGTGGAGATTGTCCTACCGGTCAGTCCTGCGATAATACTCTTGGGGACTGTGTTGATTGTTCGACAGGTTCAGTTGCGTTGTCTTGGTTAGATGAAGATGGTGATCTAATAGAAGAAGATGAAAAAGCGTATACGGGACAAACAGTTAATGCGCGTGTTAGTTCGGGAGCTGGGTGCGCGTATACTATTACAAAGTTTGACATCTATGAGGATACGAGTTGGTGGAAAACTTTTGATGACCTTGTGGTATCTTATTTAGATACAGAAAAAGGAGAAACAGATAGTTCAGGCAGCGATGGGACAGTAAGCAAGGAATGGGAAATTGAAGACGATGCAGATGAAGCAAATTATTATTTTAAACTTAAATTTTTAAGTGGAGAAGAAGCAACAAGCGAGAATTTAGAAGTTATTCAATGCGCAGAGGGTTATGTTCGCGGGGGAGCTACATATGACATAGAAACGTGCGACGATTATAATCGGCTGGGAAATTATGCAAGGGAGCAATGTGAGACGTGCGGCACTGTTAAGATTGCATTGGAAGAACTTGAAGAGTACATTCAGAAAAATCCTTCGCTTGCAGATAAAAAAAATTTTGGGACTGCAAGATGTTATTGGGGCGGAGAGGCGGGAGTTGATTCAACTAAAAAATGTAGGTTTGCTGTAGATGACAATCCAGGGCTTGGAGGAAAGATGTGCTCTTATGAAGTTACTGCCGAAGAATGCAAAGTTGACGACGACATTAGGACAATTAGCTATTATGAAAAAGAGATAGATATAGACGGCAATTTTGTAAATCCTAATACATGTGATACGACTGAAATTACAGAAACTATCCCATGTCCGCGAAGCACAAGGCTTCCTTTCTTTAGCTGGGTTAATCTTATCGCGATTGTAACTCTAATTGCTGTGATTTATTTAATCTGGAATTATTTGGGGAAGCGAAAGAAGAGATTGGGCAAGAAAAAATCGAGAAATTTGGGGAAGAGATAATTAGTGTGATAATATCGAGAAATTGCTTGCGCAATTTCCGAATATTTCATGATAACCATCTACTTGGTTTTATTGGATATTTAAGATTATTATACTGATAACTGACATAATAAAATTTCCGAAAATTTTGATAATTATTAAGACGACGAAGATTTATGATAATTAATTCTTGGTAATTTAGATGATAATTAGATTTGGTTTGCGAATTTTAATTATTTCTTTTTTGAGAGTTTGGAATTTATTTCTTCGAGATTGACAACTATTTTGTTTAGGGCTTGGAATAATTTTCTTTGGCTGAAAGCGTTGAAGATTTTTTCTATTATGAGAATTGTGAAATAAATTATCACTAAAATTGCGATGACTTGAGTGATGCCTGTTACCAAAGAGATTTTTGCAATTAATTCAGGGGGAAGAAGCTGTGATGCGCTGGATGTTACTCCCGACGCAATTTCGTTTGCTATGGGTTCTGCCATTTTATAGAGTGGGGAAATAGTTTTATATAGTTTCTGATTTTGTTATTTTAATGGGGCAAGGTGGAAAAGAGGAAGTTAGAATTTTTGTTATTTTTCTGTTAGGAATAATCTTATTCAGCGGCTGTGTTAGTGCTGCCTGCGACTGGTACAATGCTTTCCCATTTGAGACGGGAAATGCTGCCTGCGCAAGACACTCTGCAAACAGCATATGCAAACAAACTACATTTAATTTTTTCCGTGGCTGCGACGGGCGCACGCTGACTGGATGTTTAAACTGCGTTGACTGCTGCACGTGCATCGAAGACAGCGATTGCGGAACAACTCAGTGCGTTCAGAGTGATAGTGGCTGGGAATATGACGTGTATACTTGTTCTGCCGACGGCAATTGCTTAAGCAGCGGTACGCCATGCGCTGGCACTTGCGACGCAAGCAAGGGCGGATGCTTGGAATGTAAAACTGATGATGACTGCGATACTGGAGAAACATGCGACGCGACAAATAATTGTGTTGGCGGAGAGGAAGAAGAGACTTGCGATGGATTGAGCTGCACTTCTGCCTGCGAAGATTATTGCGAAAGTTTAGGCAAGATTTGCTCTAATGGAAATTGTATTGCGCAAGGTGTTTTGCCTTGCCCGAGAACTTGCACGACTGCGGCAGACTGCGTTCCTTGCTGCAACGGGCTCAAATACGAACACGGCACACCGACTTGTGTTGCAGGAATTTGCAAGTATGCTGGAGAATTTACCTGCCCAACTGGCGGAGGATGCAGTGATGAAAAGGGCTGCTGCGGGACATTGAGAGAAGACTGCTGCGACGGAAAGATTTGCTATGGAGGTTTGAGCTGCGGTACTGACAGAATCTGCAGGAATACCTGCACTTCAGAAAAAGAGAGCACGTTTAGATGCAGCGGAAGTCAAAGCCAGAAATGCATTGAAGACAGCGACGGCAATTTTATTTGGAAAGATTATGGGGACTGCGGCGCACTAAATTCTGAATGCGATCCTTTAACAGGACTTTGCGATTCGCCTATCGGAGGAACATGCAAGGGAAGTTTGGATTGCATGGAAATACAAGCTGCGCCAGAAAGCCTGATTCCATCTGTTGCCTGCTGCGGTTTAAACAGTTATCAGGTGTGCGAAAAAATTGGAAGCAGATGGGGCGGAATGCCTGCTGAAGGTATTGCTTGTTCTGAAGGAAAAATATGCAGCGGCGAATCTGGCGTGTGGCAGCCAAGAGAATCTGCGTCGGAAATACCATGCACTTATCCTTGTGACGCAAAATCTTATACAAATGGAACTTATTTTAAGTGCAGCGGCTCCCAGCAAATTAATTCCAAATATTCTAAGAACGAGTGTGTTGATGAACCTCCGATTCTCTGCGAAGAAGGATGCGACGCTGCGACTGGGCAATGCAAGGAAAGCGCGCCTTGCGGAAGCCGTGAAGGAACATCCTGTTGTTCGACAGAACCGAAATGCAGTTCTGAAATAGATTTGGCTTGCAATAATGACACGGGAAAATGCGAGCACTGCGGAAGAAAGGGGGAAAGGTCCTGCAGTGATGGATGCGGCAGCGGATTAATTACTGGAGATGACGGAATATGCGGAGACTGTGATATTCTCGAATTGAGATGGGATGGCGAAAAAAAAGAAAAAATAAACACGAGCGTGGAAAATCAAAAAGTATATGCTGTTGTTGAAGGAAGCAGCGCCTGCCATGCATCTGGATTTAAATTAGACAGCCTAACAATTTATGAAAAAAATTCTCTTTTGGAATTTCTAAATGACGAAGTTGATTCCGCGTCTGGAGATGAATTATTATTTGACTCAAAGAACCAAGTAAAGTTTGAATGGATTTCTGAAATGGGGCAAAGCACTGAACCGAAATATTTTTTTGAAATAACTTATGAAAAAAATAAAAAACTGAAGAGTTATGATTTGGGTGTTTTATTCTGCAACAGCTGGTACAGAAAGGGCAGTGATTTGAAGAAGATAATGGCTTGCGAAGATTACACTAAAGTTGAGGGATACGCTAAAACCCAGTGCCTTGCTGATTGTTCGGGTGTTGGCGTGAAAGAATCTGCGTCGCTAGGATACGCTGGAATGCAGACTCCTGCGTGCGGGTGGGTTGATGAAAAATGCGCATTGATATATCAAGATGAGAAAGAGGGAGCTGAAGGAACAAGATATAATTGCGCAATTGAATATGACAAATTAGACGAATGTGATTCAAGCGACTCTCTTAGGACGATTATTTATCGGGGCAAGGAACTGGACAGCAGCGGAAAAGTTATTGCGGGCAGCACTAAATGCGGCGCTGGATGCGGAACAGATATTTGCACAAAACAAGTTTTATGCCCTGGAATTGTAAAAATGCCTTTCTTTGGAATTATCAATTTAGTAATTGCCCTGATGCTTATTGGAGCGATTTATTTTATAAAAAGAAAATGAATAAAAAAATATTTTTGCTGATAATTGCTTGCATGCTTTTTTCCAGAGCTGGGGCAATTTCAAGCGATTTGAAAGAAACATACCGTCCGAGCGAGACAGCGATTGTAAAACTTTCCGGGAATATTTTGGAGCCGATTTCTCTTTCACAGATTAAAATAAAGAGAGTTAATCAGGCAGTTGGATTCGAGGGAGATGCTGCCAAAATTGGAGATGATTATTACATCTGGTTTATTGCTCCGCTGAATACAAACAATTATACTTTGGTTGTGGAGGATGTTTATACGACTTATGGGGGAGTTTCAGTGATAGCAGAGTTTTATCAAGAGTTTATTGTTGCTGGAGAACAGATAGATTATTCTGTAAATCCTGGCGCGATTTTTGAAACAGATAATTTTGAGATTGTTGTGAATCTTTACGAAGATTTTGACAAACTGATAAGCATTGATTTTCCGGAAGTCAGAGATTTTGTTTTGAAGCCTGGAATTAATTATGTTGATTTTTCTGTTGAAGATACTGCTGGAACGCAAATAACGACGATTAATGTAGGAGATTATACAATTCCAGCTTATATTGTTGGGAAGGGAGTTGAGGAAGAAATTATCGTACCTGACTCTGAAAGCTGCAATAATGGAGAAATAGAAAACGATGAAGTTTGCGAGTGCGGAGACGATGAAGAATGCGGAAATTCAGATGATGATTTGGACGGGGAGAACTGCACGAGTTTTGGTTTTGATTCTGGAAATTTGTTCTGCAAAGACGGATGCACGAATTTTGACAAAGATGATTGCGCTTATGAAGAGGAGGTTACAGCAAAAAATTATTTTTTCAGATTTAATCCGCGAATGATTAAAGGAACTGTTTTGATTTCGGAGCAGTCTGGAGAATATAGATTTGGAATTATTAACCTTGGAGAAGAAATTATTGAGAATGTGTCTTTAGAATATAACGAAGAAATGTTTCTTATTTACCCTGACGGCGGAGTAGATATTGATATTAATGAAACTGTTTATTTTAACTTGAGCTTGAAGGGATTTAACGACGACATAAGGGAAGTTGTCAAGGCGAGCGCTGGCGGCAAGGAAGATTACCTGCTGATTAAGATTACTGGGACGACTGATGAAGGAGAAACAACAACGGAATATATTGGAGAAGAAAGCGCAACTGAGCCGTTATATTACTGCTCTGAACTGAACGGGCTGAAATGCACTGGAGATGAAGCGTGTTCTGAAACTGAAAAAGTCACGATTGATGAATCTGCCTGCTGTGTCGGAACTTGCGCGGAACCTGAAAGCGGGGGAAGTTATGCGTGGGTAGGTTATTTGATTGCTGGAATTGTGATTCTAGGATTGATAATTATTTGGGTGAAATACAAAAAGGCAGGGGGAGAAAAAAATCCTTTGGAGAGGCAGGTCAGAGAAATAGAGAAAAAAATGCGCTAGGATTTTTTATTTTTTGATTTTTTCTTAGATGGTTTCTTTTTTATTTGCTTTTTTGCAAAAGATTGAGGGAGATTTTTCTGTTGCTGCTGAAATAAATGCGGCGCAATTTCTTTTAATTTTTGCAATAGCGTATTTCTTTCAACGATTGTGTTTTTTGTTACGGCGTCGTAATGGTGCAGTCTCTGCGTGATTGCGTTTCCTATTTCATTCATTTCAGTGTTGGAGATTGCAATTCTTTCCGGGCTGATTATCTCGACGTGGGAGGGCATGTAGGTAAAAAGAGTCATTACATAACTTTGCAGAGAGTCTAATTCCACGTCGACTTCTGCAAACGAAGTGAAAAGCGTTTGAGAATCCTTAACTGGCTGCGGCTCGTGAATAACCTTATTTGTAATTTTTACGCCTGCTTCTGAGCCGAGCTTGAGAACCAGTGTTGTCAGTGCCTCCATTACATGCTCTTTGGGGCGGCCTAAAATTTCCAATAAAAGTGTTGCATTAATTTTGTAATCCATGTTTTAACTTGGCAAGAGGGGTTTTAAAATTTATAGTTTTCTTAAAGCCAACAAAATTATTATTATAACAGTAAATATTGTAAACGCGTAAATAATTCCTGTTCTGTTTTTTTCCTGCTTTGATGCAAATGGCTGGGAAGACTGCCCGGCTGGAGAGTTAAGGGTTATTTTTTCCGAAGCATCTGAAACAACTTGAAAATTTTTATTTTCTGATTGATTAATTTGCTCAGCAAGATGACTTGTTTTTTTGTCTCTGCCGGATTCTGCGATATCTTCAGAAATTTCTTCGGCTTGCTGCTTTTCTCCTACGCAATTATTTTCATCTTCTTTTGTTGACTCTATGAATAACCACCCGCCCTCGCATTTGTTCCAGGAAAAATCGTTGTTTTTGTCGTCTTTCAAAAGAATTGTTTCGTCGATTATTTCATCGCCCTTTTTTAAGATTACTTTTTCATCTGAATTGTCGAGCCATTGAGAATCAAAGCTTACGACTAAATAAGACGTGAATGAGCCGTTTAAGCTGCGCGTTTTTCCGTCGTTATTTTCTAAGAAATAGCTTTCTAAATTTACTTCTTGCTCTGAATAGAGCTCTATCCATTCGTTTCCTGTATCGGCGCCAGGAGGATTTGGTTCTACTTCTGATAGTTCTAATGCTAAAATGTTCGGTAAAACGAAGATTAATAAAATTAATTTAGTAATTGATTTCATAGTCAACTAGCCTTTGCTGAGAGTCGAGCAAATAAAATGTATTTTTGGCAGATGGGCTAGATTGCCAAAATAATGCTGTTTGGTTGTCTGTCCCATTTAAGAGATGGAGAGTTATTTGCCCGAGGGAAATGTCCTGGAAATTATATTTTTTTCTTCCTTCTTCTCTTAGAGTCCAATTTTTTAAATTCAATTCCTTGCAATTGTTCTTTATTGAAATTGCTTTTTCTTTTATTTTCAAATTAAAACAGCTGTAATATCCGGAATGATTCCAAATTCCTTTTTCGTTATCTATCGCGAATTTTTCAGCTTCGATAAATTCGTCTGCGTCTGAATCCAAAAGATATTTTGTTGCAAAGCCTTGCTTGACGAGCTCCAGATTCAAATATTCCGGCGCGTAAACTTTTGCAAGCGTCCTCCCGTATTTATCTAATCCGTTTTTTTCGATGGTTGCTGTTTTATTTTCAAAATTTTTCAAGAAATTTTTTGCTTGTTCGTAGCCGTACTCATTTTTTTCCGGAGTGTTTATGTTTTTCAGCCTTATTGCTGTTTTGTCCTGCAACTCCAGAGTATCTCCGTCTATAACTCTTGAAATTATGACTTGTTGAGTTGAATCATTTGCTGATGAAAGAAGAAAAATGTTGCTGGCGATTAATCCGGTTATCAGAAAGGAAAGAAGGAACGCGTGTTTTTTATCCATTTTAATTTATTGATTCGGGAGTTAAATATTTAGCGAATAATTTATATAATAGGATTTTTTATCTGGGTTATGGAAGAATATGATTTTATTATTCTTGGGGCTGGCGTGACAGGGCTTTCGGCTGGAATGTACGGCGCGCGACTCGGAATGAAAACTTTGGTTTTGGGACATTCGTTTGGAAGCGAGATGCCTGTTGGCGGAACTATCACTACAACAAAAGTTATGGAAAACTGGCCCGGAGAAATCAGGATAAGCGGAAAAGAATTAGCTAACAAGATAAAAGAGCACGCGTTGTCTTATGAATTAGTTACGATTAAAGAAGAAAAGGTTGAACGTGTTGAGAAAAGAGGAAAAGAATTTTTTGTTAGAACTTCTAATGCAGAGTATTTGGGGAAAACAATTTTGTTTGCTACTGGAACAAAATGGAAAAAGTTGAAAGTTCCAGGAGGGGAAGAATTTGAAAACAGAGGGGTTTTCTACTGCGCTTTATGTGATGCGCCGTTGTTTAGAAATAAAATTGTGGCTGTTATTGGCGGGGCTGATTCGGGAGCAAGGGGAGCGTTGCTATTAGCTGAATACGCGAAAAAAGTTTACATTGTTGAAGTTTTGGACAGAATAATGGCTGAAAAAAGCAATCTGAAAAAATTAGAACAGAATAAAAAAATTGAAGTTATTACCGGGCGGAAAGTTGCAGAGATAATCGGAAAAAGTTTTGTTGAAAAAATCGTGCTTGACAAGGAGCATAGTGGAGAGAAGGAAATAAATGTTGATGGTGTTTTGGTTTCTATTGGGCGGACTGCCTTGTCTGAGCTGGCTAAAGAGCTGGGCGTTAAATTAAACAAGCAAGGGGAAATTTTAACAGACTACAAATCTTCTGAAACAAATATTCTGGGAGTTTACGCTGCAGGCGATGTTGTTGAGAAGAAATTGAAGCAAGCTATAACTGGGGCGGCGGAAGGATGCATTGCTGCGAGTTCTGCTTATGATTATTTGAAGATGAATTTTCAATAAGTTTTTAAATGGAAAGGGACATTTAATAAGATGATTAAAAAGAGGAGAGCTTTGTCGCCAGTTATTGCAACTATACTTCTTGTTTCAATAGCGCTGGTTTTGGCTGTCATAATATTCTTGTGGGCCAGGTCGTTTATTGGAGAAGGATTGGAAAAAGAAGGGAGGGCAATAGATAAATCCTGCGAAGAGGTTGTGTTTAGTGCTGAAGCTTTTCCTGGAACATTAACTGTTGAGAATTTAGGAAATGTAGCTATTTATGGCGTTGAGATTAAACGTGTTGATAACCAGCTCGGCACAGAAATAAGCCAAGCGGAACAGTTCAAGAGTTCAATTACAATTGGAGCAACAGGAAATGTTGAGTTGCCTTTAGAAATAGGCGCGAGAGATACAATAATGGTTATTCCTGTTTTGCTTGGCGAAAAAGGAAGCCAGACAGGAACGCATAAATGCGACGACGATTATGGTGTAGAAATTACTGTGGGAGATTAAAATGGGCGACAAAAAAGGAGGTGAGTACACAACCTGCGCTTTCCGTTTAGTAAAACGGAAAAAGGGAATTTCTTCTGTTATTGCAACAGTGGGATTACTACTGTTAACAGTTGTGGTTGTAGCTGTATTGATTGTGTTTGTTGTTCCTTTTGTCCGAGATAATCTTAATGAAAGCACTTCGTGCTTGGATTACTCAGAATATTTTAGTTTTAATGAGAAATTTGATAAGTTTAATTGCTACGAGCTTAAGCCTGGAAATTCAAATCAGAAGCTGTATAAACTTTCTGTCGGCGCTAAAACTGCTGAGGAATTGATTGGAGAACAAATTAAGGGATTTAAATTGGTTTTTTATGGCGACGATGCTTCGATTACTAAAGACGTATCTTTGGGAGATTCTGCTTCAAAACTTGGAGGGGGAGTGTACATGACATATAACGAGGAAGAACCAATAAAAATTCCAAAACCAGGGGAAACAATAACTTATGTTTATGTCACTGACAAAGCATTTAGCAAGGCAGAGATTTATGTTAAATTAAAATCTGGAAAAGATTGTTCTGACACGAGTGATTTCATAGCGCTGGGAGTGTGCAACTAATGAAAAAATCCGGACAAATTTGGATTGAAACTGTTTTGTATACTTTAATCGGATTAGCTTTGATTGGCATAAGCCTTGCAATTATCACGCCAAGAATAAATGCTGCGCGAGATAAACTTCTTGTTGAACAAACGATTGAGTCTTTAGGAATTTTAGACGGCAAAATTGACGAAGTTGCGAGAAATGGGCATGGAAACAAAAGAGTTGTGGAAGAATTTATTATGAAAAAAGGAGAGATGTATATTAATACTAATGAGAATAAAATCATTTTTAATCTGACTGGTTTAAGCAAGCCTTATTCTGAGCCGGGAGCATCTATAAACAAAAGCAGAGTAGAAATTATTTCCTGGAATACTAAAAAAGGAGCTGTTGCTTCCTTAACTCTTAATTATAAAAATATTGTAATAATTGATACAGAAGACAGCGGCGCAAATGAAATTAAAAAATTTAATGCCGCTGCAACACCGTATAGATTCAGTATTGAGAATATGGGTAAAAACCCTCCAGATACGCTAGAGAGAATAAGAATTGAAGAAACCTCTGGAAGATAGTTTTAAATAAATAATCTGTTTGAGAAACACATGGTAACGCGAATTAATTTGAGTCCTACAATCCCTGCATTGCCGAGAAATACTGACAAAAAAAAGGTGGATGTTCGATATATGCTGATTCCCCCGTATGCTTCTGCTCATATCTACTGGGACGACAAACTGAAAGAAGTTATTTATGATTTGGAAGAACCAATTTTAGACGACTATGAATGGATAACGCTTCAAAAGATTGAAGACGCGATGCTTGAATTGATAAATGTTAATGTTGCGATAGAAAAAACTTTAGAGGCGACTTCGGATTATATAGACAGAACTGCAAGATTATTAATTGACGAGCTGAATATCAAGATCAGCGCGGAAAGTTATGACAAGATATTTTATTTTTTGTTCAGAGATTTTATCGGATTGAATGAGATTGATCCTTTGCTCAGGGATTATTTTATAGAAGATATAGAATGCAATGGCGTCGAAACGCCGGTTTATCTCGTGCACAGAGTTTACAGAAATTTGAAAACGAATATTGTTTATCAAGACATGGACAAACTTGCAAGTTTTATTGAAAAGCTGGCCCAGAGAACTGGGAGATATGTTTCTTACGCGCAGCCGCTTCTTGACGGGACGCTGCCTGACGGATCGAGAGTCAATGCTACCTACACAAAAGATATTAGTTCGAGGGGGCCCACATTTACAATCAGAAAATTTACAAAAATTCCGTGGACGCCGGTTCAATTAATAGCTATGAATACTTTAAGTCCGGAGATGCTTGCTTACTTTTGGATACTTCTGGAAAACAAATCGAACATCCTGATTGCTGGCGGAACTGCTTCTGGAAAAACGACTTTGTTAAATGCTTTGGCTTTTTTTATTCCTCCGGAAGCAAGAGTTGTTTCTATCGAGGACACGAGAGAAATTAATTTGCCGAGGGAAAACTGGCTGCCTTCTGTTGCAAGAACTTCGATTGGAGTTGGAAAAGTTGGAGAGATTGACTTATTCGAAATTTTGAAAAGTTCTTTCAGACAGAATCCGGATTATTTGATAGTTGGAGAAGTAAGGGGAAAAGAAGCGTTTGTCTTGTTTCAGGGGATGGCTTCAGGACATAGCTCGATAAGCACGATACACGCTGATTCAGTAGACACATTGGTCAGAAGACTTGAAACTCCGCCGATTAGTCTGTCTCCTACATTAATTAATTCGCTGGATTGCGTTGCTGTAATTGCTCATGCTGTTGCAAAAAAACAGGAGACTAGAAAAGTCAGAGAAATTGTAGAAATTGTTAATGTTGACAAGAGCGGAACCACTTTGGTAAATACGCCATTTAAATGGGACCCGAGCAAAGATATTTTTTACTACAAAAGGCAAAGCAAGGTTTTTGAAAAAATTTCTATGAGGACTGGAAAAAGCATAGAGGAGCTGCAACAAGATATGATATCTCGGTCGAAATTGCTGTATTCTTTATATAAAAAGAAAATTTTTGATTTTGACGAGGTTGGAAGAATTGTAAATGAATATCACAAGAATCCTGCGGAGATTTTGCGGAAATACCTGCTATGATTAAGTTGAAAAGTATTTAAATCTGATTTTGTTTCTAACGAAATGATTAAAAAAGAGAACATAACGAATTTAGCCCAGCTTCTTACTGGAATGAAAGACGTTATTCTAAAAATGGAAAAAGCCGAGGCGAAAAAAGATACTGAACAATTAATTCTTGGAAAAAAACAAATATTGGATTTTCAAAGAGAAATTGACAAACTCCTATGATAGAAGAATTAAAAAAGAATGTTGAAACTGAAATTGAAATTCTCCGCGAGGTTTCGCTCAACCTGAACAAAATAGATTATTATTCGACGGCGGTTGAACAAAGACTTTTAATCGGCTCTGTCAATGCGTTGAGCAATGCTATTAAAATAATAAATGACTCTATTCCAAGCTTGACAAAAGAAATCGTTTCTGAGAAAAAATTGCCTGTTGCTTTTGAAAAATCAAGAGAAGAAAAAGTATTTGAAAATGTTAATTTCCGAGGAATTCGGTCTAATATTGATGTTGTAATAAGAAGAGCAGAAAGAGAAAAACTTTTCAAAGAACTAAGCATAAATGAAGAGTTTATCAGAAAACTGAAAAGAAGAAGAAAGGAATACGCTGGAGAAAAATACGCGGAATTCAAGGCGGCCCGAGGATATTTGAAATTATCGAACAGATTCTTTCTGGATACTTCGATTAGACTAATAAGGAGAGGATATTTCAAAAATTTATTAGTTCAGATAAAAAAATCAAATATTGACATTTTATTCGAGGCGTATATTGCAATGATTTTGTTTTCTGTTCTGCTGAGTGTTTTCCTCGGAATTTTCCTTACTGTTCTTCTTGTTTTGTTTAAAGTTAGTTTTGTTTTTCCGTTTATCAGTTTTTTTGACGGGAATTATCTGCTAAGGCTTGCTAAAGTAAGCTGGCTGATTTTTGCTGTTCCATTAGGAACGTTTTTGCTGCTGTACTTTTATCCGTCGAGCGAGCAAAAATCTTTGGAGAAAAAGATAAACCAGGAATTGCCTTTTGCAGTTATTCATATGAATGCGGTTTCAGGCTCTGGAATTGAACCGAGTGAAATTTTTAAGATAATTGCTCTCAATAAAGAGTATCCTTATCTGAGAAAAGAAATAAGAAAAGTTTTGAATCAGATTAACTTGTATGGCTATGATTTGGTAACTGCGCTGAATAATGCTTCAAAAAGCGCGCCAAGCAAGAAATTAGCTGAGTTGTTTTCAGGACTTTCCACCACGATTACTTCTGGCGCGAAATTATCTGAATTTTTTGAGAAAAGGGCGGAAAGTCTTTTGATTAGCTACAGACTGGAAAGAGAAAAATACACGCAACTTGCTGAAACATTTATGGATATTTATATCAGTGTTGTGATTGCAGCACCGATGATACTTTTGCTCCTTTTAATCATGCTTTCGATAACTGGGGCTGGAGCAACTTTTACGCCCTGGCAAATAAGTTTTTTGATTGTTGGAGGAGTAGCATTATTAAATGTTGTTTTCCTTTGGTTTTTACAGATAAAACAACCGACATATTAAAATGAAACTTCAAAAAATGCACTGGATTGGAATTGCGGCTGCGGCAGTAATCCTCGTGTTCGATATTATTTTTTTCCGCAGTGATGAAAGGATGCTGTTTTTTTTGGGAGGAATTGCGTTTAGCATTGCTGGCTTGCCTTTTATTATAGGACTTGTGATGGAAGGAAGAACAGAGCAGGGAGTTAATGAAATGTTCTTGGAGTTTGCGAGAAATTTGGCTGAAAGCGTCGGTGCAGGAACTCCTGTAAGCAAAAGTATTGTCAATATGAAAAACAAAAATTACGGGCTGCTGAGTTCGTATGTTGTAAAGCTATCCAATCAGATAGAGCTCGGAATACCTGTTAATTCTGCGTTCCGCACTTTTGCCGATGACATTGGAAGTCCTGTTATTCAAAGAGCTGTTTCTTTGATGGGCGAGGCTGAAAGAGCTGGCGGAGAGATTGATTATATTTTAGAGTCTACTGCAAAATCTATCGCTGAAGTTGAAAAGCTGAAGAAAGAAAGAAAGGCTGCGATTTACAATCTTGTTGTGCAAGGGTATATTGTCTTTTTTATTTTTCTAGGGATTATTCTAGTTATGGAATATAAAATAGTTCCAATGACTTCGTCTGTTGGCGGGCTTTCTACAGGAGGTGGTTTTGATATTAATAAAATTAGCGAGGGAGCAGGAGTTGCCGGGGAAGGATTAACACCAGAACAATTTACAAGGCCTTTTCTTTATTTGCTTTTGGCGCAGGGCTTGTTTGCTGGACTGACTATCGGCAAGCTGACAGAAGGTTCTATTAAGAAAGGAATTAAACATTCTTTTGTTCTGATGATTAGTTCGTTTTTGGTTTCAACGGGAGCGAGATTGTTTTTGGTTCCGGCTGCTGCTTAATTAAATAAAAAATTTCGTTTTCTGAATTTATAATTCTGTATTCTAAATTAATCCTCTTCAAAAGATGCTCAAACCAGTATCTTCTTGGCTGGTTCATTTTTTTATTGGAAAGAGTTTTTGTTGAAAAACTTGCCAAAATGTACTTTGACTTAATTGATTTTAAGATTCTTTCTGCGGCTCTTTTTTCTATTGTGTCGAGGATTTTAAACAAGAGGCAAATATCTGCTTTGGGGAAAGAAAGATTTATTTTGAGAAGATTGTATGGAAAAACTTTTCCCCTGATATCGTTCTTCCGGAAGAATTTTTTGATTAAATCAATTTCGTCTTGCTTTATATCTACGGCGTAATAAATTATTTTTTTATTTGCCAGCGCTATCGGATTGATACCGCAACCGATGTCTAGAACGGATTTTATTTTTAACTGAGTTAAAAGTTTTTTTAGTTCGGGATAGAAATTCAAGCGTTCTGCTGTAGAGGTGTGTGTTTTTAGCAATTCATTGAGCTTATCTCGTTCTAATAATTCCTGCCTATTTTTCTGTTTTTTTTGGAATTGCCCTGCGTAATTTCTTAACTTGGAGCGAATTTCTTTGATTATTATTTTGGCTTGCTTTGGAGAAAGATTTTCTGAAGAAATTTTATTTTTGTTCAGATAGGACTCAAGAATTTCTTTTACTATCTCTTTTGAGATGCCGGAGAGTTCTTTTTTTTTGAGAATCTGCAATATTAACTGATTGTTCATTTTATGTAGAGATTAGAATAATTTATAAAAACTACTAATCTTTTGATGTTATGAAAAAAGAAGCGGTAAGCCATATTGAAATGATTTTGGCTTTTGTTTTATTTGCAAGCGCGGTTGGATTCGGGCTGTATTTCCTGAATCCGGTTAATTCGGAAAGACTGACTGAAACGACGATGGATTATATTTACAGAGAAATTTCCAAGGAAGTTAGCGTTGGGGTGGAGAGTTTTTCTGTAAAGATAGAGGAAGATCATTCTGGACAAACTATTCTAATTGATGTTGGGAGCATTGGAGATAGAAATGTGAGAGTTGAAGATATGAATGGTAGGGAAATTGATTCTTTGATTTTTGATGCTATTCCTCCTAAAAGAATAATGATTAAGGGTAAAACGGGAGGAGATTATTTTGTTTTAGTAAAGTTAAGCGAGGATTTGCCTGTAAGAGCTTCTCCGATTGAACCGAAAGAAACAGGAGATTATGTTGTGGCTTCTTCGAATTATGAGGAGGTTTTTTCTGAGAATAAAATAAATGATTTAAGAGATTCTTATAATTCAGATTATCCTGCATTGAAACAAAAATTTAATATACCTGACAGAACAGATTTTGACTTTAAACTTGTCTTTCCTGAAACCTCTCCTCCAAAAGAAGATATAACGACGGAAGGAAAAATTCCTGAGAGCTTGGAAGTATTTTCTACTGTTCGGAGAGTAGAAGTTTTAACATCGGAAGGAGAAACAGTTTTCGCGGAGCTTACAATCAGACTATGGTAAATAAAAGAGAAAAACAAAAGTTTATTTCCGTCTTCCCGATAGTAGACGGGAAAAGAGGATTTTTGAGAATTGTAGAAGCGAGTATTGCAATTCTGGTTATTCTGGCGGCTGTGTTGTTGCTCTTGTCTCGCGGAGAAGAAAAAGTTGAAACTGATTTTAATGCCTTGCTTACGCCGATTTTAGAGGAGATGGCTCAAGATACTTCTTTGAGAGAGGATATATTGGAATATAAATTAGGGGAGCAGATAAGTAACAATGAAAAGGTAAATAATGAGAATATAATTGGGGATTTAAATGATTTTGTTGGAGACAGAATTACAAATCCTTCGCTGGATTATTATGTCGTGATTTGTGATTTGGAAGGAATTTGCCCGATTGATTATCCGGTGGATATAAGAGGAAATTTGTATGCGAATGAAAGAGTAATAAGCACAACTCTCGAAGAAGAAATTAAAATTTCTCCTATTACTGGAGAGGACATTAGTTTTTTTCCTAAAAAAGTCAAGATATTCCTGTGGGAAAAAGAATCTTGATTAATGTAAGTTTTATAAAGTTGCGGAATTTAATATGGAAATGAAAGAGGATGCGAGTACACAACCTGCGTTTTCCATTTTAAACATGGAAACTAAAATGAAAAAAAGAGCGTGTTTTTTGATTGTTGTTTTAGTGCTAGCGGGATTAGTTTTGGCAGAGGATTTTACGTTTTACGACGAGGGTTCTTATATTGAAAAAAGCTACAGCGGGGGACAATTTGTCAAGGGCGCTTTGAACATGAGTTTTGACGGGCAAGAAAACGCAAGATTTGAAAGTAATTTTGAAGGAGGGGTTGAATTGTTCACTCTTTTGACTAAGATGAATTATACCCAGAATGTTGATTTTACCTGCGAGCCTGCGAATTGCAAAGAGAGATATGCCTCGAGCGGAGAGGAAATAGGAGACCTAAAAACTCAAAGCTTTTTTCTTGACGGGGAAAAGATTTTTGGGTTTGTGGTTGGGGGCGGAACAATGGGCGGAGAATTAGAAGAAAATGGAATTACTTCATTTCAAATAAATATCACAAGCGACAGCAGTGAAACGAGCTGCAGCAACCAAATTTCTGTGGATTTATTTAATGACGGAGTAATTGATTTTTATAACACAAAATACGAAAACCAAGACTGCGGTTCAAAGGTGTACGGGGGAAGCAGCGGCTGCTATGATGACGGCAATGCTGAGAATTTAGATATAGAAAAAGGCGAACATTACTGCATAAAATTAAAATTGCCTGCGGCACCAGCTTACAAGCTGGGGGCTAGAATTAAGGCTGGGTGGGATGATCCTGAAGTAGCAATGAAACTTTACGACACTTCTGGCGGAGATAAAAGTTACAAGAAAGGGTGTTATGTTGTTTTGCCTGCTGCAGGCTCTACTGCTGATGCTGACTGCATTGTTAATTATTCTTCGACAGAAGAATTTGACGCATTTGTATGCATCTGGGACAAAGGGTACAGGAGTGATAAAACACAACATAAAATTCGAGAGGATGATTCTGGCAGCAAACACTGCGGGGGAGTTGGAATGCCTTCTGAAGAAGAAATAGAGATTAACACTGATTTTAACATTTACGCTCTTCCTTTAAAATATGCTGCTGTCGGGACGATTAAATTTGATGAAAGCTTGAACGAAAATTTATATGACGATATAGAGGGATATATTGACGAGGTTTATGGGAAAGATTGCGAGGAAGAATGCGTTGTTCCTTTTAAGATTGGAGGTTTAAGCGGACAACAAATAATTTTAGATGATGCAAAGATAACGTATGAAATTGACAGAGTTCGAACTAGCAGAAATATTTACGACGTAGAAACAGAACCTTTCACAATTTCTACTGAAAATGTTCTTGAATTGGACATAGAAAAAATGAAATTTGAGGTTCCGAACAAAGACAAAGAAGGAGAGACGTTCACGCTGAGTTTTGACGGCGAGGAATTAATCGATGACAAGATAAGCATTACGAAGGGATTTGATTTTACAATCGGACCGAGATTTGCTTTGATAGGGCAGAACACGCAGTTTATCGCTTATCCTTCGACGAGCATGAATATCAGCGGTTCTGTCTGGAAGTTTACAGACAGCGTTAGTTTGATGTCTGCTAACGAAAAGTCGTCGTACACTTATGTCGAAGAAGGAGAACAAGAGGTTGAAGTTACACTGACTAGTTCGGACGGAAGAACTGCCACAAAAACATTTGTGATTGTTGTAGGAGAACCTCAACTTTCTGCAAGCCTAACAATTAACAAATACAAACAGAGAGTGAAGGATATTGAAGGAGATATTGTTGGATTTGACGAATGGATAAAATCTAAAGTAAGTTCTTTGATAAATTTAGAACAAACTAAAAATTCGCTGATTGTGATAGAAAATGACTTCAAAAAATTAAAATCGACTGACGCTGACGAGAAATATGTGGAAATTATTAATCGCCTTGTTGCGCTGGAATTACCCAAATCTATTGACGTTGTGCAGCGCGGAACTCTTCCGGGGGAAATTGGATTTGGAAATATTAATGTGGACCATCTTGCTACAATTTCAAGAAGAACAGACATAAGCGATATAAGAGAAGAAATTCCTTCTGGAATTGTTTCTTGGTCTGAGTCAAATTATAATTTTGAAATAAGCTTTGAGAATATTGCTGCTCTGGAAGATTTTGGCATATCTCCCCTGCTGAACGCCTACAAGATTTCTTTAACTCCGAAAGCTGAAGCTGGGAGCGACGAGGCGTATTTGATTATAGATCAGTCATTCAGCAGTTTGGAATTCAAGCAGACTTATGGTCAAGAAAAAATTGGTGCTGGAGAAGGAGCTTATATTGCTTTAGGAAGGGACAGAACTCCAAAAACATTTGAATTCCTGATTGCCGGCGCGACAGCTCCGCAGATACCTGCTTTGGGTGTTTATATTTCTCCGAAAATAGATGACTTAAATGTTGTTAAGAAGCCGGGAGAAATAGAGATTGCAGGATTTCCGTGGAAGATTTTTGTTATCGCCATGACTATTCTGATTATAATTATCTTTGCAGTTTATATTGCCCTGCAAGAATGGTATAAAAAATACTATGAAAGAAACTTATTCAAAAACCCCGACAATCTTTACAACATTATCAACTTTATTTATAATTCAAGAGTTTCTGGATTGAAAGACAGAGAGATTAAGAACAAACTTTTAGAGAAAAACTGGAGCAGGGAAAGAGTAGTCTACGCATTTAGAAAAATTGACGGCAAGAGAACTGGAATGTGGGAAATACCTATCTTCAAGGGATTTGAAAACAGAAAGGTTAAAATGGAAATCCAGAACAAACACCCTAATAGCGCAATAGACGCAAGATTTATTAAAAGGCCTAATCTTTAAATTAACATGTTTCAGATAATCAAGAAATTTACCTCTAAAATTTGGAAAAGTATTTTCAGAAAGAGGGATAATTTAAAGATTGGTTTTTACGGGCCGCCGAATGCCGGGAAGACTTCTTTGGCGAATAAAATCTGCAAGGATTGGACAGGAGAAGACATCGGGCAAGTGAGCGCGATTCCGCACGAGACGAGAAATGTTCAGATAAAAGAACAAGTTAAAATTGAACATAATGGAAAAGAATTAACTTTCAAAATAATAGACACGCCGGGAATAGCGACGAAGATTGACTATGAGAATTTTTTGAAATTTGGCATGAAAAGGGGCTCGGCTAAAAAGCGGGCAAAGCAGGCAACGCAGGGAATTATTGAAGCGATTCAATGGCTTGATGATATGGACGCTGTTATTGTTGTTTTAGACGCGACGCAAAATCCATATTCGCAGGTTAATATCACGATTATAGGAAATTTAGTCGCGAGAAAAATTCCTGTTCTGATTGCGGCGAACAAAACAGATTTAAAGCATGCTGACATAAAGAAAGTAGAATCGGCTTTTCCAGAGTACAGCGTTGTGGGGATTTCAGCTAAAGAAGGACACAACATGGAAGAGTTTTACGAGTCTTTGTTTACGCTGGCGAAAAAAATTTAAAATGATAAAGAAGAAAAAACTAAAGGGGCTGAGTTTGCATGTTATTCCTTTTGCAGAAGTAGAGACTCTGGGAATTTCCGAGAGAGTTAAGAAATTATTGAATTTGGTTTTGGGGAATAAAATTGTTATCTTGCACGGGCGCCTTCGGGCTGAAGAAGAAGCGAGGCTGATTGAAGATACAATGGCGATGGTTGATCACATAAAAAATTTTAAAGGAATTGAGCTGGCAGTTATAGAACCGGATTTGAGAGACAGAGGAGTTTTTGTAAAGATGAAGTATGGGCTTTCTAAGAAATTGGTTGGAGATAATAGTGCGTTGACTGTGATAGGGCCTGCTGCGGTTATTAAAGACATTAAGAAAGATCCGAAGAAATTGGAATTGTGGCTTAGTTAGTTCTTTAGTATAACAATTATTTTAGAAAAATTTTTGCGAATTCGCTTCGGCGTTGGTAATCCAACGACGTATGGGGATGTATTCAGCACCTACGGCGATTAAGGGAATATCCCGAACGCATCGCCATTGCCGCTGCCGAAGACGTTGCTGCCGCAGAAGTCAAGTCCGCTGCCGGCGCCCTCGTAGAGCGCCGCCACTCTTTGCTCTTCGCCTTCGTTTCCAATACCATAAACAGATGGTTTCTTTAATCTGAATTTTGTTGATGCTTCTCCTAATTTTTCAGCGCCTTCGACTCCGCAATTTGCGACGATAACTCCATCTTTTGCGAAAGATTCTGGGGAGTGTTCTCCCAGCCTATAAGTTTCTTTTGGCGCGAATCTTACTAATTTGTCTTTGCTGAATCTTATTCCGTTAATTTCTTTTCCGCCTTTTAGTTTCTTTTCCAAATCTTCTGAGTTTAGTGGCTGGCTTCTTCCTACTGCTTTCAAATCTTGGATAACATAAACTCCTTTTCCTGTCCAAAGATTTCTGTTGAAAACCCAAAGCAATCTGTTTTTCATTATTTCTCTGACGTTTTGGAATTCTAGCTCGTTTTGGGCTTCTGAACAATATGCTGAATGAATTAGCGATGCTGTGTAATCTCCTGTTGGAACTTTTTGGTTTTGCGAGAGAATTTTATTGCCTATGTTTCTGTAATTATCTGGGCCTGCTGAAGGGAAAGCAAAAGATATTTCAGTGGATTCGTGGGGAACCCTTATTTTTGTTGCTGTTTCGATTCTTGGCAAGTTTTTATCAGCCATAATTTTTTTAGAAATGGTCTGTATATAAAGTTTTGTTTTGTTGTACTAATTTAAGAGATATAAATATTTATTAATTGCTAATTGCTTTGTTTGACATGCCATATAAGTGTATTCACTGCTCGAAGATGTATTCTGACGGGTCGCAGGAAATTCTGAGCGGATGCGGGGAGTGCGGGAAGAAGTTTTTCTTTTACATCCGAAAAGACCAGCTTGACAAGATAAAGATTAATGCTGAGGAAAATGTTGATTTGAGTTCTGAAGAAAAAATTCAGGTTGAGCAGGATGTAAGAGAAATTGCGGGAATAGCTGACGAGGAAATGCCTGTATTTCTTGATTTTGAAAGCGTTAAAGTGATTCAATCTGGGAAGTATTTATTGGATTTGGGAAAGTTGTTTGCGCAGAACAAGCCGAAAGTTTACAAGCTTGAAGACGGGAAATATATTGTTGATTTGAGCGCTATCCGGAAGGAAGGGCAAGTTTAAAAGTTCTTTTTGCTTTGTAAATTAATGAATTTGAAGAAATTATTAAGAGAGATGGATTTTTCTGTCAGTGCTGAAGAGATGAATTATTTGAAAAGCGAGACTGAAAAAATAGTTGGGTTGTTGAAAAAAGAATCTGGCAGAAATGCTGAAGTTTTTGTAGGGGGAAGTTTTGCCAAGGGAACTTTGACTAAGTCGGAGAATTACGACGTTGATATTTTTGTGAGGTTTTCTAAAAATAAAGATTTGTCGTCGGAGCTGGAGAAGATTATTAGAAAAGTTGCTAAGGCGATGAGATTGAATTATGAGAGATTGCATGGGAGCAGGGATTATTTTAGGGTTATGCCTTCTAAGAAATTGACGTTTGAAATTATTCCTGTTTTGAAAATACGAAAAGTTAAGGAAGCTGGGAATGTTACTGATTTGAGTTATTTCCATGTTAACTATATTCGGAAGAAACTGGCTGTTGGACGGCGCGAGGATGTTGGGCTGGCAAAGCAATTTTGCAAGGCGCTGGGAGTTTATGGAGCTGAATCTTATATCAATGGTTTTTCTGGATATGCTCTTGAATGCTTGATTGTTTATTATGGAAGTTTTGAGAAAATGGTTGGGGCGATGACTAAGATAAAAGAGAAAGAAATAATCGATATTGAAAGATTTTATCGGCAGAAATCAGATGTTTTGGTTGAGCTGAATGAAAGCAAGACATCTGGACCGATTGTTTTGATTGACCCGACGTGGAAGGAGAGAAATGTTTTGGCTGCTTTGAATTGGGATTCTTTTAAGAAATTTCAGGAAGGTGCTAGAAAAGTAATTAAGAAACCAACACGAGAAATGTTTTTAGTCAAGAAGATTGATGTTTCTTCTTTAGAAAAATTTGCCGGGAAAAAAGGCGCGGAGTTTGTTCATGTTCGACTTGAGACAGACAGGCAGGAAGGAGATATTGCGGGGACGAAACTAAAGAAATTTGCTGGTTTTCTTTCTCGTGAATTAGAGAAATATTTTATTATTATGGCTAACGAATTTTCGTATTCTGGCGGGAAGATCGCTGATGTTTATTTTGTTGTTAAAACGCGGGGAGAGATTATTCGCAACGGGCCGCCTGTTAAATTAATTCGCGAAGTGCGGGAGTTTAAAAAAAGAAATCGCAGGACGTTTGTTCGAAGCGGGAAGATTTTTGCGAGGGTTAAGGTTGGGTTTGGTGGGGCTGAATTGGTGGAGAAATTGGGGAGGAGTAATGGGGTGGAGATGGGGATTGTAAAAGTTTTATTGGCAGACTAAATTATTCTAAACAAATTTTGCGAATTCGCTTCGGCGTTGGTAATCCAACGACGTATGGGGATGTATTCAGCACCTTCGGCGATTAAGGGAATACTCCAAACGCGTGGCAACCGCCGTAGTCGCCGAAGTCGTCGCCATTGAAGCTGAGTCTGTTGCCGCCATACTCGCCGAGCGCAGCCACTCTTTGTTCTTCGCCTTCTGTTTCAACACCATCAATGTATGGTTTATTTAATCTGATTTTTTTTGATGCTTCTCCTAATTTTTCAGCGCCTTCAACTCCGCAATTTGCAATTACAAATCCGTCTTTTGCGAAAGTTTCTGGAGTATGTTTGCCTAATTTGTAAGTTTCTTTTGGCGCGAATCTTACTAATTTGTCTTTGCTGAATCTTATTCCATTAACTTCTTTTGCGCCTTTTAATTTTGTTTCTAAATCGTTTACATCTAATGGCTTGCTTCTTCCTACTGCTTTCAAATCTTGGACAACATAAACTCCTTTTCCTGTCCAGAGATTTTGGTTAAAGACCCAAAGCCATCTTCTGTTCATTATTTCTCGGACATTTTGAAATTCTAGCTCGTTTTGGGCTTCTGAACAATATGCTGAATGAATTAGCGATGCTGTGTAATCTCCTGTTGGAACTTTTTGGTTTTGTTTAAGGATTTCTGCGCCGACAGTTTGATAATTTGCTGGACCTATTGAAGGGAAAGCAAAGGCTATTTTACTGGATTCGTGGGGAACCCAAATTTTTGTTGCTCTTTCACTTCTTGGCGTTTTTGCGTTTGTCATTTTATCCTCTGCGAAGTTTTTCTACAAGTCCGCTAGTCAGAGATTCTGAAAGTGCTTTCTCTAATTCTGGTATGCTGCCTAAAATTTCATGAATGTTTTGTAAGTTCGCATTTTTAACGTCAGTTAAGCTGTATCCAAAATTTTGCGCGTGCGCTTCGCGCACTCCACGACGCACCCCGAAGGCCCCGTAGTGACCGTCCAAGTCCCTGTACCTGCAGAGGAAACCGGAGTCGTACTGAGGATGGTCGAACCACAGATAATTAACAATAGCTTGGTTTTTTGAATCTGTAGATAAATTCCAGAGAGGAATTGTTCCTTGCGTGAATTTTTCAAAATATGGTTTAGTGAATTTTCCGAGAGCAAATTTTGATTCATCCATTTCAGAAGTTAATTGAAAGTCTCCTGCTTGCGAAAGAATAATTGCTGTTCTGTCTTCTGGTTCTTTTGCTGTTTCTGATTTAGCTAAGTCTCTTGCTGATTCGTAAACTCCCGCGTTGGCTTCAAAATATTTTCCATTTCTATGCGCTCTTACTGCAGATGACGCCATAATTGGATTCATCAACGGAGAATTTTTAACTAAAACAGTTGGTTCGCCTTTTAGTGCGATCGGCGCTATAGATGTTCTTGAAAAATCATTTGAAAGTGTGGTATCCGAAAATTAGTTCTCAACGCTGATTTATATCAGCCTATGAAATTCACAAAAAAGAGTCTCTTGGAGACTCTACGGCTGAAAGCCGAAGG
>JAGVXA010000004.1 GCA_018304025.1 Candidatus Pacearchaeota archaeon
CTTCGGCTTTCAGCCGTAGAGTCTCCAAGAGACTCTTTTTTGTGAATTTCATAGGCTGATATAAATCAGCGTTGAGAACTAATTTTCGGATACCACAGAAATCTTTTCATCAAAAAGCTTTAAAAACCACCTTTTCTCTTCTTAATCACAGAAAATTAAAATGGAAACAATACAAAACACGCCGGAAAAATTAATCCTGAGAATCGAGGCAAATCAGCAATTAGCTAACGCCCTCAGAAGAAGCATTTCTGAGATTCCGGTTCTCGCAGTAGATGAAGTAGAAATTTTCAAGAACGACTCAGCGCTTTACGACGAAGTCCTCGCGCACAGAATAGGATTGATTCCGCTAAAAACAGAAAAATCAATGACAGCAAAAACTAAAATAGATTTCAAGCTTTCTAAAAAAGGCCCATGCACTGTATATGCCGAAGACCTCCACGGCGCCGGAAAAATAGTTCAGCCAAAAATTCCAATCACAATTCTCGGCGAAGGACACCAATTAGAATTAGTGGCGACAGCAAGATTAGGCAAAGGAATCGACCACGCAAAACACATTCCAGGATTATGCTATTACAGGCACCTCTTGGAAATAAAATCTTCTCTTCAGGTAGACAAAATAATTCAGAATTCAAAGGGAGTAATCAAGCCGGAAAAAAAAGGCGCCAAATGGATTTGCGACATTGACGACGCATCTGTGACTGAGATAAACAAGATAGACAAAGAAGCGATTAAAGATTCAGACGAATTGATTTTTATCGTCGAATCTTACGGGAATATGCCTGCGAAAGAAATGCTGCTCGGCGCTGTCGAAGCCCTTGAAGAAAATCTGAAATATTTTGAAAAGGAAATTAAATAATTAAATTCCGTCTTCACTTTCTAAATAAGCCTCTCTTTTTTCAGGATAAAAAAAGAATTTAAATTTCCCTTCTAAAAGAAAATCTATTCCCAAAATAGTTGGAGGTGGGGTACCGCGAACTAATTTTACCGGAACTTGAATCGGTATCTTCACATATTTCTCGCCAACTTTTAATTCAGCATCTGGTAAAATTCTAGTTTTTATTTGAGCTCCTCCTAGATTAACTTCTTTTTCTGCTCCAATAAGTTTTTGCATTTGCACTTGAGATATTCTCATTCTTTGCACATCGCCCGCTCCTAAAATTGTCGTCGGACTCCCAGTATCTATTATTGCATTAACAATTCCAAAAATTTTTGGTGATTCAGATTTGACACAAGCAGTAACTATAGGACGAAGACCGCCAGCAAAGAATTCAACGCGAACCGGAAGTCTCATTAAAATAAAACTACAGTTCCTTCAGGATAAACATATTCTATTACAACGTAAGCAGGATTCTTGCCTTTGTGTTCAACTTCTTCAACAACTATATCAAAACTTTCCCCAGAAGCTATAACCTCCTTGTTATTTATAGCAACAAACTTACCGCTAAGTTTTCTTTTTCTTAGTAAGTCAGTGTTTTCATAAAACCACTTACTATCTTTTTCAAATTCAGTAATTTCTTCGCATAATTGAGATTCTTGGGTATTCATATAATAATTAAATACCAAACATATTTAAAACTTTCTTATCACCGACGTCATCCTAAATGAGACAAATTTTTATTAGTCAAATATCTCCTTAGACAGCCAGGATTTTTCTCTCCAAATTCTCAGTGCCTCGCAAAACTCATAAACTTCAATCGGACATCTATCTCCATTCACAATCTCATTAGAATTAAATACATAATCTGTTCTTCCCGATTTTTCTTCATACCTTTTTTCTTCCATAATAATCTTTAGGACATAAGTATTTTAAATCCTTTTCCCTCGTCTTCTTTATGCGGGTGTGCCAGAGTGGTCAAATGGGCAACGTTAAGGCCGTTGTAGCTTAGTGCTTACCTAGGTTCAAATCCTAGCACCCGCATCTTCGCGAGCCGTAGCGAGTACGCGAGCAAGAGCGAGTCAAAATTCCAACAAGGGTTCTGGAAAGAGTAATTAGTTTAATTAAATAATACTGATCAGAAAGGTTTAAATGTTATAATTCATAATAATAACGATGGCGAAAAACAATTATTTGTTGCTCTTTTTGATTTTTTTAGGGTTGACCATTATTCTAGGGATAATCGTTATTTATCAATTTTCTACTGCAAATCACAATTTAACAAGTGAAGATTGCCCAGTGTGCGTTACTTGCCCCGTAGAAAAGGCCTTAATGGAGGCAGTGTTAAGTACATGGGGTGAAAATATTTATGACTCTAGTGAAAATTTATTGGAAGTGGATGTTACAAATTATGGTTATGTAGAAGGAAAAAACGTTGAAATTACTTGTAATATTTTTAAGGCAGATGAAGATGGAGTAATAATTGGTGATAATCCTGTTGATAAAGTAACGAAAAGCATAGGAAATGTTGCTTCAACGTCATACAAACAAGTAGAATTAAAGGCAGAACAAAATACAGTTTGGGGTTTGACACCTCTTGCAGCATGTTACGTAAGCGCTTGTGATAGTTGTGAAATTTTATATAAAAGAATCCCCGATTTAGCCGAAGTATACAAATCACCATGAACAAATGTGGACAGTTCTTTTTTCTAGAATGGGGAAAAGATAATAAACAAGAAGTAATTTCTGGTCTTGAGTTGGGTATTAAATGTTCTTGTAAGGGGGATAAATTTAATTTAATATATACCCTCCAAAGAAATCATTTATTCTGGGTAATTCCGTTAGGTGGTTGGGAAATTATTGAGACATTTATGCAATGTGCTAAATGCGGAGCTTTCTATAAGTTAGAAGGAAAACGAAAAGAAGAAGCATTAAAATTATATGAACAGGCTACAGAACATAAACGAGCAGAAGAAAATTATCTAGATGACAGAAAAGAACAAAAAGAAGTCTCAAAACCTAAAAAATTAAAATCTTCCTGGTTAACTAATTTTAAAACAGATGTTAAATCTTTAAAAAAATAAAAGGACTAACAAAGCTCTCAAGCAGTGTGTTTATTTACGGATTCGAATTCTTTTTTGCAGGTCTTTCCGCCAACGTCTCATTCAAAACCCTTAAATATCCTTTTCTCCTCGTATCCTCATGAAATTAAAAGGAAGTGAAACAGAAAAAAATCTTCTGAAAGCATTCGCAGGCGAAAGCCAGGCAAGAAACAGATATACTTACTTTGCATCAGTAGCAAGAAAAGAAGGCTTCGAGCAAATCTCAGCAATCTTCCTGGAAACAGCAGACAACGAAAAAGAGCACGCAAAAATATTTTTTGAATATCTCGAAGGCGGTGAAACAGAAATCCAAGCAAGTTACCCCTCAGGTAAAATCAGAACTACAAAAGAAAATCTTTTGGCCGCAGCAGACGGAGAGAAAATGGAATGGGGAGAATTATATCCTGAATTTGAAAAAACAGCAAGAAAAGAAGGATTCGAAAAAATCGCAGATTCATTTAAAGAAATCGGAGACGTAGAAGAAGAGCACGAGAAGAGATACAGAAAACTATTAGACAATGTGAGAAAAGAAAGAGTATTCAAAAGAGACAAAGTTGTAAAATGGAAATGCAGAAACTGCGGGTACGTTCACGAGGGAAACTCAGCTCCAAAAATCTGCCCAGCCTGCAGGCATCCGCAGGCGTTTTACGAATTAATTGCTGAAAATTATTAGACAATGAAAAAAGAAATCTATTATGAAAAATATCCTCGGCAGATAGTATTATTTTCAAACATTGTTTCAATAGCAATTTATCTAATTGGCGCGTTCATAATTTATCAATTAGGAATTATCTGGCTGATTTTATATCTCGCGTATATTATACTCCTGGAACTTAGATTAATCAAAGGGCATTGCACAGATTGTTATTATTATGGAAAACGATGTGCTTTTGGAAAGGGAAAAATAAGCAGCGCATTTTTCAAAAAAGGCAAATCAGAAAATTTCTGCAAAAAGAAAATAACTTGGAAAAGTTTAATTCCAGATTTAATGGTTTCTCTAATTCCATTTGTCGTAGGAATCGTATTGCTAATAAAGAATTTCAATTGGATTTTTCTTTTATCAGTTATCGCATTATTTGTCCTAACTTCTATCGGTAACGGAATAATAAGAAGTAGATTAGCATGCAAGTACTGCAAACAAAAACAAATTGGCTGTCCCGCGCAAAAACTATTTGAAAAGAAAAATTAATCGCTCGGTCGCGTCGCAACAGTATATGGCGCCGTCGTCGGAGCACTCTCAGTTCTATAATTTTCTTCAGGCGTAAAAGAATCTTTGATTTGCCTTATCTCAATATCTTGATTCTCGCATTTGTTACTTCGCTCTCGGATATATCTTACAGCAGGCGACAACCCTACAGCAATTATTGCAATCAATCCGATTGCACCAATCTCTTTAGCAAGCGGAAATTTTTTAGCTTGTTTTAATTTATTCAATTCGTCGTCATACATAATTCCCACATAAGTCGATTCTTTATAAATTTATTCGCGAAGCGAAGCAATTTTAGTTTTGAAAGCCAGCTATCATAGTTCTTTTGATCCGTACAACTTTTCTTTCTAAGAAAAGTCGTACTATTCAACAAAAATCGCAGGCCTTCCAGGCTTCGCCTTTGAAGCAAGCCCCTTCGGATCATATTTCGCTTTGTCATTAACAGCAAAAACTTTAACTTCTTTTCCAATTCTCTTCGACAATTCCGCACTAGAATAAAATTCAATTTCCGACGGCAAAACATAAACATAAACGTTTTCCCCAACACCGCCCCGCCCCGCAACAATCTTCAAAATATTCAGAATGTCAGAAACAGTTTTCTCAACAGCCTGCTCAGCTCTCTCAATTTTTTCATTTATTTTTTTCTCGTCAGCAACCGGCCACGAAGCCAAAGAAACAAATCCTTTGCCTCCAATCTTCTCCCACATTTCTTCAGCAATATGCGGGCAGAAAGGAGATAATAATTTAACAAAACTTTCAATGTCTTTTTTGCTTATTTGTTCATTTTCAAAACTTTCAAACAAACTTCTCAGTTTAATTATCGCTAGATTATATCTCATGTTTTCTATATCCTCACTAATTTCCTTTATTGCCTTGTTCACTTTATGTTCAATTTTTTCATCAGATTTTCCAGGTTTAATTTTCTTAAAATATTCTATAATTTTCTGGACAAACCTATAGCTTCCTTGAACTCCCGTATCGCTCCAGTTAAAGTCTTTATCAGGCGATGCAACAGAAACAATGAACATTCTTATCGGGTCAACACCGTATTTAACAACCATGTCATCCGGATTAATCACGTTTCCCAGAGACTTTGACATCTTATTTCCATCTTCACCATACATGTATCCCTGATTAAACAATTTAACCGACGGCTCATCAAGTTTAATCAATCCCAAGTTTCTTAAAAACTTTGTATAAAATCTGATATAAATTAAATGCATGCACGCATGCTCCTTGCCCCCAATATACATGTCAATAGGGCACCAATAATCTGTCTTTTTCTCATCGAAGATTTTCTTGTCATTCTTTGAGTCACAGTATCTAAGATAATACCAAGATGAATTGACGAAAGTATCCATCGTATCTGTTTCCCTTCTTGCATCGCCCTTGCATTTGGGACATTTCACTTTCCAAAACTTTTCATATCCTTCCAAAGCATTTCTATTACTTTCTAATTTAACTTCCTCAGGCAATTTCACTGGCAAATCTTTTTCAGGCACAGGAACAATTCCGCATTTATCGCAATAAATAATTGGTATCGGAGTTCCCCAGAATCTCTGCCTTGAAACAAGCCAGTCCCTTAATTTGTAATTAACTGTTTTCTTTCCAAATTTTTTTCCAATTTCTTCAATTGCATCCTGCGACGGCAAACCGTCAAATTCTCCGGAATTAACTATTTCTCCAGCAGAAGTAAACGCACGAATCATCTTGTCAGCATTTAGTTTATAGTCCGAAGGATTAATTACAACTTTAATAGGAATCCGATATTTTTTCGCAAACTGAAAATCTCTTTCGTCATGCGCAGGCACAGCCATAACCATTCCGTAGCCGTAATCAGCGACGACAAAATTACCTGTCCAGACAGGAACTTTCTCGCCGTTAGCAGGATTTATTGCGTAAGAACCTGTAAAAGCTCCTTCTTTTTCAAGCTCTTCCGAATCTTTTTCGCTCGTGCTCTTCACCTTCTTCAAAAACTTTTCAACTTCTTTTTTCTGTCCGGGTGTGACTAATTCCATCAGGCGCGGATGCTGCGCAGAAACAACCATAAAGGTAACTCCAAACAAAGTATCTGGTCTCGTCGTGAAAATCGTCCAGTTTTCATTGTTTATTTTGAAATCAATATTATATCCATAGCTTTTGCCAATCCAGTTTTTTTGCAATTTCTTGATTAAATCAGGCCACCCTTCTAATTTTGAAAAATCAGCTAATTCATCTGCATAATCAGTTATCTTCAAAAACCATTGCTCTAAATGTCTTATTTGAACATCAGAGTTTTTATGTACCCAGCATTTTCCGTTAACAACTTGTTCATTTGCCAAAACTGCGTTGCATTCTGGGCACCAATTTACCGGAGCTCTTTTTTTGAATGCTAATCCTTTCTCGTGCATCTTCAAAAAAATCCACTGATCCCATTTATAATAATCTGGCTTGTGTGTTTCTACCATCCTGCTCCAGTCATAACCAATTCCGAGCATTTTCATTTGCTTAATATAATTCTTAATTGCGTCTTCGGTAAACTTTTTTGGATGGGACTTGTTTTTAACAGCGGCATTTTCAGCAGGCAAGCCAAAAGAATCAAAACCCATTGGATGTAGGACATTAAACCCCTGCATTTTTTTAAATCTGGCATAAATATCTCCTAAAGTATAATTTAAAGCATGCCCCATATGTAATCCAGAAGCAGAAGGATAAGGATACATCTCCAAAACATAAAACTTTTTTTTCTTTGAATCTTCCCGCACCTCAAAAATCTTCGCCTCTTCCCATTTTTTCTGCCATTTTTTCTCAATCTTGTTCAAATCAGTTTTCTTTTCAATCATAGAATAGTTTATTCCTCTCGTAATTTAAATTTATCCATTAAGAAGAAACCGAATTTCCATTCTCTTGATACCTTGGAATTATAGCCTCTTTATTCGTATATTTTTTCAAATCAATAGCAAAACCAATTAATTTTTTAGTTCCGTCGACTTCAACGCTTCTTTCACTATAATTCTTAATTCTATCGCCGGCAATAAGTATTTCAATGCCGTTTCTGCCTCTGTTCAGCCAAGCTCGCGCCGGTTGGGGATTCAAAGGAATTTCAATAAAATATTCTCCAATCTTGTCCAAACTTTGTTGTGCTGCTATTACTTTTACAAGTCCGTGCGTGTTGTATTTCTTCTTTTCTTCTTCAGTTATTCTTCTTCCCATATTTCTCATTCAGAACTCTCGTTTTTAAATTTTCTTGTCTTCGATTTTAGCTATTTTTCTTTCCAGCTCTTTAACTCTCTCGATTAAATCTTTATGAGCCCCGAGAGCGCTTTCCTTTTTCTCAGCGCTTTTGACAAAATCCCGAAGATATGCGTTAAACAAAGTCGAAAGCTTGCCGCCGAAAAGCCCCAGCTGCTTTTGAGCTTTTTTCAAATTAGTTTTGTCTACAGTGATGTTAATTCTGATTTTCTTCCGGCTGTTGTTAATTTTGACTGCCATGAGTATAAGTGTGTATTTTGGTATAAAAATCTTTCCGTCCAGATAACTTTAAAAACCACATTCTCCCAGATAAAACATGCAGAGCAGGACAAAAATAAAAACGCATCTAAGAAAAAAAACATCCATAGAATTAAAGCAGACAATAGCTGAAGCGCTCAAAAATCCGAGCTGGCAAAAATTCGCGCAGATTCTTGCAGCCTCAACAAAAAAACAATCAGCATTAAATCTGTTTCAGATAGACAAGCAGACAACTCCGGGAGATACAGTAATTATCGTCGGAAAAGTCCTTTCAAAAGGAGAATTAACAAAACAAGTTTCTATCGCCGCGCTTTCAATTTCTCAAGAAGCATTAAAAAAACTTCCCCATTCAAAATCAAAATTCAAGACAATCTTGGAAGAAATTAAATCAAATAAAAAATGCGAGGGCATTAAGCTGTTAAAATGAATAATCCAAAAATAGACACAAAAGAATTAGCAAGATTTTTAGTAAAAGCAAAAACAAACGCCTGGGCTGCAGATGAAAAAGAAATAGAACCACAAAGGCCAGGATTCAAAGAATTAGAATTTAACGACGGTGACTGGAATTATAGGGATAGTTATACAGGATATTTTTGTGCTCCAGGACAGGAAATAGTTAGATATCAAAACATTCCTGTTTGGGCAATGGCATATGACGGCGGAATGGCTGAACCATTTATGGAAGACAGAAACTTGGCGAAAAAAACCTTTGCCTTTTTGAAAAGAGCATTAATGAGCGTAACAGAAGAAGAGCCATTTAGGGGGCCTTCAAATTTAAAAGACGGAGCAGAATGGATTTATTCTAATAGATTCTTGGGTGACATCGAGAGATTTAAAGGCGAAGAAAAAATTATGAATAATGGTTCACTTGTTTTCAGTCAAAATTACATCGGGGGTTTAATCTCACACAAATGAATAAATCAATAATCATCGACGCAAAAGACAGTGTTTTGGGAAGAATCGCAGCATTAGCAGCAAAGCAGGCATTATTGGGAAAAACAGTAACTGTAATAAACTGCAATGAAGCAATCATAACAGGAAGCAAGCCGGTAATTCTAAAAAAATACAAATCACTGAGAGCAAAGGGCGGCTCGTCTCTAAAAGGCCCGATAATTTCAAAAGCTCCAGAAAGAATAATGAAACGCACAATCAGAGGCATGCTTTCGCACAGGCAGGGCCGGGGCGAGCAGGCATTTGCAAGAATAATGTGCTACAACAAAACGCCGGCAGAATTCGAGTCATCTGAAAAAATATCTTTGAAAAAGCCAATCAAAACAAGATTTATAACGCTGACAGAATTAAGCGGAGAACTATAAAATGCAAAAAATAAAACCAATCGAAAAAAGAATCTTTTCAGGAGCAAGAAAAACCGCAGTCGCGAAACTAAGAATCAAGCCGGGAAAAGGAGATATTTTTTTCAATTATCTTCCCCATACAGAATTAGGACTATTCCACAAATTAGCTTTGCTTGAGCCGATTAGAATCCACAATCAGGAAATGGGCGAAGAACCGAAATACGATTTTCATATCAAGACATTTAGCGGCGGGAGAGAATCGCAGATAGAAGCAGCGAGATTGGCAATCGCAAAAGCGCTTTTGGAAATAACCGGCTCCGAGACATTGAAAAAAGCATTCATAAAATACGACAGAAATATGATTGTTCCCGACTCAAGAAGAAGAGAGCCCTGCAAGCCGGGAGATTCTAAAGCAAGGGCGAAGAGACAGAAGTCGTTCCGTTAATTTTATTTAATCTTCCAAATTCAGCGTATCCAGAGGATTCTTAACTCTCTTCAACTGCTCGGAAGAAATATGGGTATACACCTGCGTCGTCGACAAAGAGCTATGCCCAAGCATTTGCTGAATAATCCTGATATCATTTCCCTGCTCAAGCAAATGCGTCGCAAACGAATGCCTTAAAGTATGCGGAGTAACTTTTTTATTTATCCCCGCCCGATTTCTCATTCCCTGAATTATTTTCTGGATATTTCTCGTCGTTAAAGGCTTCGCTTTTGAAAAAATATATTTGTAATCCCCTCCTTTTTTCTCAAGATAAGTTTTCAAATCTTCTCCTAAATTCGAGGATAAAATAAACAATCTGTCCTTTCCGCCTTTTCCACGCCGAACCCACCCAGTATTTTCCGCGAAATTCACGTCATCAACTTTCAAATTCACAATTTCGCTGACTCGCAGTCCGGAAGAATAGAGCAAGGAAACAATCAGCCGTGATTTTTCAGCGTCAGAAAAATCAATAAGTCTTCTGACTTCTTCCTTCGACAAAACTTCCGGCAATTTCCTGTCTTTTTTCGGCAGAGGAATTTTGTCAAATTCCTTGTCTAAAATCTGCTTGAAGAAAAATTTTAGCGACGCCGCAGCCAGCATGATTGTATTTTTCGACTTAGTGTCGAACATTTCTCCCAAATATTTTTTGGCGTCGTCCTGATTCACCTCCGACGGTTTCTTCTCTGCGCTCTGCAAAAATTTCTCGACAAAAAAACTATAGTTCCGAACAGTCAACGGAGAAAACCCGCGAATTCTCAACTCTGTTTTTAATTTTTCTATTTCTTCCATAATATCCTCTTTTCTAAAAAAGGATTAAACCGAACTCTTATTTAAATTTTTAGTTACACCAGCCCAACTATCCTTCCCGCGTTTTACGTAAATTATATATACTGCAAGATAATTCTATCTCTATGAACAAAAGAGCTCTTGTTTTAAAACTCCTCTTCATATTTTTAGTAGTAGGAATAATTTTTCTGTCTTTATCAGCATACATAAAATTTAACAAGAACAACGTTAAAATCACGACAGGCAACATCATAATTACTGTTGATTATAACAATACCGAAAGCAAGAGCGATACAATTTCTCCCCCTTCAAATTTGCCGAATGCAAACCAAACAAATTTCTCTCCAGAAAATTTAACGCGCACAAACCAAACAAATGCATCTCAATAATCTTTAAATAACTCTCTTGCAAAGAAATACAATGAAAGAGGAAGATTATAAATTAAAAATAGCACTTATTTCTGGCGCGTCTGAAGCAGCCAAGTTCAAATCAGAAAACCCCTACGCAACCGACGAAGAAATCATAAAGCACGTCACAGACAACGCAGAAAAAATACTCTCTGAAATTGACTAGCGATTCTAATAATTAATTAGCAAGACAAACTTATTTAAAATCCTTTTTCTATTTAAAATAATGCAAAACAAAACCTATATTCTTCTGATTCTTTCTTTCCTGATTCTAATCGGAAGTGCAATCGCTTTTTTAATAATAACAGAACCTGAAATTCTCCCTTCCTCCCCGTCAGAAACTATCGAGGAATGCCAAAACCTTGCCTACTCCTCCCCAAACGCAATCAATCTCGTATTTTTCTCCGAAAAAGCAGACGCCCAAAAATATTCTGATTACATAGCAGGAATAAAACCCTTCGATAAAAATCCTCTCAACATTTATTACATTCCAACCTACATTCCAAAATGCGAGCTGTATAAAGAAATAGCAGTGCTTTGTTATTCAAAAGAATTAATAAAAAAAGCTTCTTCCTGCCCCAACGATTATTTGATCGTCTTGAAAGAAGAGCCGTCATCCATAAGGAGCTCAGCTTATATGAATGTTTTAAGCATTAATACTCGGCATCCAAAATCCGTTTTCCCCCACGAAATCGCCCACGCGCTGGCAAATTTAGCAGAGGAATACACTCCTGCAAATCTTCCGTCAGGACAAAAAAATTGCGTCTCGTCCTGCAATAAATTTGAAACAGAAATAAATGCTTGCGAACTCGGCTGCTCAAAGGACTCATACTACCGTTCAATAGACAGGGGAATAATGCGCACGCTCTCGTCAAATGAATACGGAATCTACGACGAGAATTTAATTCAGGAAAGAATAATTTCACAAGTCTCTTCCTCCCCTATAACAGGAAACGCGATATATGAAAATTGCCTGGATAAAAATTATTATCTAATCGAAGCAGTTTACATCTCGCAGCAAAATGAAATTCAAGTTCAGTCGCAGACAATAGAGCTCGGTTGTGTCGGAAGCAACGGATACGGAAACTTTAATTACACCCTTTACGATAATAACGGCATGCCGTTAGACTCAAAATCTTTCAACGCTGAACTAATTTTCACAGATGCGCCCGGTGAAATAGAAATAGAAGGTGAAATCTACGAAAACGACGGCCCTTTCATTTTAAAAATCTCGGCAATTCCCGACGTCAAAAAATTAGAAATAAGCCATAAAGAAAAAATCACAGAAATAAATATGCGGGGAATAGGAGCAAGACCATGCAGAATATAAATAAAAAAGCAGTTTCAGACCACATAGCAATAGTTTCCGTAGTTTTGTTAGCGCTAATTTTTGTTTCAGTAATGTCGTATGTATTCAACAAAATAACCGCGGCACCAGAGCTCGCTCCGGCAGTGTCTTGTTTGGAAATGCAGACTTCTTTTCCACTCGCAATCCAAAACTCCTGCTTCAATTCGGAGACAAACCAAATAGAAGCAACTCTAAAACGAAAACTCGGCACAGAAATAAATTCCTTTGACTTTTCGATAACAACTCCGTCAGAAACTTCAGCGTGGCATGCAGGTCCTGGCTGCGAGGGCTGCGAAGTTCTGTCAGAGGGGCAAGTTAAGACATACTACATAGAGCAAAATATAAATGCAGGCGAAAACAATAAAATAGGCGTCTTAATTAATAACTGCTTGATACAGACCAAAGAAATTCTGCCTTGTTAAAATTTTCTGCAAGCATACAAATAATTAAATAATTCTTTTTCAGAAAATTAAAAATGGAAAGGGTTTTGACAAAAGGAGAGATTGCGCGGCGAAAAGAATCTGCAGTCCAGGAGATTAAAAAAAATTATCCGCAGTTTGTGGAGCGAAGGAGCCATATCGATTCAGGAATATTTTCAACAGTGCATACGAGAGATGTTCCTGATATTGGCATTGAATTTGTTTTATGGGAGGAATTAGAGCGGGAACGCTACTGGCGCGTCTTGCCTCCGCTAAATGAATTAAAGCATCGCGGCAAGCTTGCGAAATTTGATGAAGTAGTCCAGCGCGATATCGTCGAGCTAATGGTCGAGCAGGCGATGGAAGGAAAAAGCATAACATCGAGTATTCCTCTCTACTCAGATATCTGGGCTAAAGTCGGAAACCCCGAGGAAAATCCTCTCGCGCATTTTGTAACAAAAGAAAATAAGCACAGGGCATTAAATGTCGGGTTTTGGGATTGCTTGTATAAAGTAACCGACGCGCGGAAAAGCAAAGACGCAGGAAAACAATTTGTAGAGATTTTTTATTATCCCGGTTTCTTTTTCAATTTTGATTATCTGGAGGGAAGTCGGAGAGCGCCGGACTTGCCGGATATCGACGAGATTCCTTCTTTTGGGATGTGGAAAGATTATACAGGGTGGCTAATTGTGCAGCAGGATGCAATCAGACAAACTCTGCCTCGCGAAGATGCGATAAGCGCGCTTGGAAAACTTTCCGCTCCGTTGGCATACGGCCTGCTTAAAATTGGCGATTATGACAGAGACGCAGGATTAAAAAAATTATTCAACGAATTTATTCCCAAAGAAGTTTTGCACACAAAACCAATGCAGCGCGTTTTAGGAATTGCGTTTGAGGACGAGCTGAAAAATTTATTTTTAGTAGAAAATGGATATTATCTGTCAACAGAAAATCTAAAAAGAACAGAAGAATTGCTAGATGACGCGCCTGACAGGGTCGAAAAAGTTTGGAATAAAGTTAGGGGCGGTATAGATCTGGGTGGCATCTCTCCAATAGCACGAAAATATATTCCTGCCAGCGAATATAAAACGCGCGTCGATTCTTTAACTGCTGAAATGGAAAAAATGGAAAGATTTGATATTGAACTTTTCAATAAATGGATGCAGCCAGAAATACAAAGAGCTGTTTCTCCGTCTACTTTTGGAAGAGTGCGAAATTCTGCTCTTGAGAATTATGTTTGTCAGGAGCGAAGACCAAAGATAGAAACAGCAAAACAGCTTTTTCGTATGCGCGAGAGATTTGGGGAGCCAATCGGCGACGAAGTCTGCGCAGCAATTTTTGCAGATTTTCTTTCAAAAAAAAATTATCCTGACGCAAATAATCTTCTTCATTATTACGGCATTCCTTTCGGAAGAAGCGAAGGCAAAGCAGCTGCGGCGACGCCAAAACACAGGCGCGCATTCATCGGGGGAATTGAATCTTATGTCTCCCGCCATGGGCAAATTCCTGTTTCGCCGGAAGCACTATGGGAAAAACTTTGTTATCCTCTTTACAATTCAATTCCTGATTTCGTTAAAGATTATAATTCGCTCGTTAAGCCTGTTGAAAATAAAAAGAGAAAGTAATTGTTTGATACGAAAATAAAAATTATGCGGGGATCTTCGTTCGCCGCAGCGAGGAGCTTCGCAGTCGGCGTTAGCCAGACGAGAAAGCCCGCAGCAAGAGCGAATCGAAGAAAAATAAAAATGCGGGGAGTAGGATTCGAACCCACGAAGGCACTAAGCACACAAGATTTCTCAAGGAAATCTCATCTTAAATTTTCCCAACGGAAAACCGACTTCTTAAGTCTTGCCCGTTTGACCACTCCGGAATCCCCGCATCGATGCGAGACAAAAATAAAGAACAAATTACTCTTTTAAACATTTCCTATCACAACACCTTATTAACTTCAACTATCAAATAAAATATTCGGAAATTGCTCTTCGAGCAATTTCTCGATTCTACCAAACTAATTATTTCCCCCAAGATTCTACCAAAATAATTATCCCCAACTACAATATTATTTTTATACTTCGCCAATTTCTCCGAATCCTAAAAAGAAAATGATTTCATGGTTTGAAAAGAATTCAAAAATTTCTTGGCTGATAACTTTAGCAATCGCAGTAACAATTTTCTACGTCTCTTCTCTGACATTCCTGCCAGGCAAGCTCGGCGGTTCAAATCTAAAATCAGTATTATATCATTTTTCAGTTTTTTTCGTTCTCGCAATTTTCCTGCTCATCTCTCTAATAAAAAGAAAAAACATAAAATTTCTGCCGATAGCTTTAGTCATTCTGATTCTTTACGCAATCTCCGACGAGCTCCACCAGGTTTTCGTCCCAGGAAGAGCCTGCGCTCTCGAGGATATTTTTACAGACACTGCAGGAATAATCTTCGCGTTCCTGATTTATTCAATTAGAATTATCACAGCCAAAAAATCTAAATAATTCTATCCATAAAAAAGTCTCGGACTTGGTCCAGAAGCCTCTGAGCAAACGCGTCTTGCAAACGCCCTCGTATTTCCAACCACTGCGCCCAATTCGTCGGCAACTTTTTCAATCCACCCAATTTCTTTGGCAGGCCGAACAACTGCTCCAAAATCATAAGCAAGATTAAATAATTCTCTAATCGCTTCTCTAACTTCCCCGTCGGGTTTTCTTCCGTATGAACACTCCGCAAACCTCAGGCAAGATTTCAATTTTATCATTCTAATAACGCATCCTTGTCTATTCTTGCCGCAATAAATTCCGTTGACAATCGCATATTCAAACGGCGGCGCGAACTCTCTGCTTTTAGAAACTTTTCTCAGTCTTTCAATAACTTTGTCGGTAAAACCTTCTGGTAATTTTTGTTCCATAAGTTTAATATTAATAGACAGTTAAAATATCTTTAGGACATTTCAACTTTGCAAACGTGCCTTTTAGTATCGCAGACGCATTTTCCTCTTCGCCCGCCGCATCGCGAATCTAAATTAATTTTCAAATCGCAATTAGGAGTATAAATAACTGAGTCACAATCAGGCAGAGTAGTGCAGCTTTCCTCTCCTTCGGCAAACGAACATTCCCGCGTGGCCTCATCGAGCACATTGTATTCAGTTACGTAATAATTAACATCTGTCTCTTCTCTCACAATTGTTTTATTGCAATTTTCAGTGTACTCAATACTCTCGCAATAATACTGGTTCGGATATTCGATAAAAGCAACAGGCACGCATTCATTCGGATCATAGCACGTCGCCGGCGCGCAGTTAAAATTAGTTTGGCATTCGTAAGCGTTATCCGTCGGCTCCCACTGCATCCAAATCATCACAGCAGCAATCACAGCCCCAACCAAAAACATCGCGACAATAACCCATATCGTCACCTGCGCGCTCTTTTTTATCTTCATACACAATAATAAAAAATAATGTTTATATAGTTAATGAAATTTATTGAACGATGCCAAACAGATTAATAAAAAAGAAAAAAGATAAAACCCCTTGGGGAGTTTTGGGAGTTATTCTTTTAATCGGAGGAATTACAGCAACAATACCCTTGGCTCTAAAAGGAGGGCAATATCTAATAGGAATTTTAATTACTGCTCTTGCAGTAATCACAGGAATACTTTTAATCGCCTGGGCATTCAGCAATTAGATGAACCTCAAAATAAAAAAGAATCTTCTTGACTTGCATTTTCAGAAATATTTAACTTTTCTCTCGTTATCCGTCGTGATATCTTTTACTTATTTGATTGCCGTAGTAATCGCAGTATTAACAGCCCAGATAAAACTAGACAGTTTTTTCTCAATGTCAATATTATTTATTTTTTCAACAGCAGTATTAGGCCTATGTTCTTTTTTATTTTTCAAATCTTTGTTTCATTTAAAGAACATAATAAACAGTCTCAAGGAATTAAGTTAATTTATCTAAAATCCTATCATTATAAAAAAGTAATGACAGAAATAACCTAATCTGGAATAACCTTTCAAATGCAGTATTATTTATATAACAGTCAGAATTACGGTTAACTTATGAAAAAGACGAACCAAGCCAAATTAATAACTTACAATTTATGTTTATCAACTGAAAGGAGGTTTTACAAATAATGAAGAAAACATTAAGCTTTCTAGTAATGGCTATATTGGCATTATCTGTAATGCCTTCAGTTTTCGCAGTTAGCGTAGGTGGAGGTATCGGCATAGATATTCAACCAGAGGAGTTCGCTCCTTTAATATGGCAATGCGACTCAAGACTTGTTCTTGAAGACTGCGTTGAAGCAGGAAGAACAACTGACTGCAACCAAGACCTTTACGAAAGAATAACAAACTATGCTTTCGAAGGAGAACAAATCGGTTGGGAAATTCTTGTTATGGATAAGAACAAGATTGAAGAAATCGAGGATGTTGTCGGAACAATCGGCTCAAGCCAAGGAACAGGCAACGATATTGAAGTTGAATGTGACGAAATTGCAACAGAATTTGATGATGGTGACAAGCTTCCAGTATCTTGCGAGGCAAGAATTGGCGAAGAGAAATTAACAACTTTTGACTCAGACACAATGGGATTCTATAGATGTCTATTCACTGTTGAAACACCAGACTCAATGGCTGGAGAATATTTCCTTACAGCAGAAGTAATTTCTGTTGACGGAGAAGCAATAATGGCAGAGAACGAATATTGGTTCTTGAACCCTGTGATTGCTTTAACAATAGACGGAGATGTTGAATTCGCAGAAGTTAGACAAGGCTCTGTAGCTTACTCAAATACAATTTTGGTAGGCAATGATGCAGAAGCTGGCTCAGGCGTTTTGCTTGACATGTTCATTTCAGGAACAGATTTCTACGACTCAGATACATCTGGCGCAATGTGCCCATCTACAAATCACTTGAAGCTATCTCAAGACTTGAGAAGCCAAGCTAATTTGGGAGCAAAGCTAACTTCTGGTCCATCGCAGAGCACAAAGTGCAATGCAGGAACAGGAGGATTAACTGGCGTTGACAACAACGACCACTTATGCTACTTTGCAACAAGCGGTGCTTACAGCACAGCAGGTGCACCAAACGCTGATGTAGAAGGTTACAGACCGATTGTTTACAGCGATGCTTTCACAAGAGATTTCTACAATGATGCAGAAATTATCTGGAACGGTGCTCTTACCGGCGGATACTCCGCAGGAAACACACTAACACCAGGCAGTGAAATCGCTATGACATTCAAGTTAGGATTACCAGAGCCATGCGTTGGAAACTTTGATTCAGGAGATATATTCTTCTGGGGCGAAGCTATCTAATAACCAAAATTTATTTTTTATTTTTCCTTTCCCTTCTTTTTTCGGGAAAACAGAACGAGGTGAATTCTAGAGGCGACAGGCGAGTCCTGTAAAACTCAAAATAGAAAGACAAAAACCAAAATGAAACAAAACAAAAAAACCATAGCGAAAGAAGATAGAAATAATTTAAAAGCCAGCTCATATCTCGTAAACAAAATGAAACCAACAAGATTCTTCTTCGCATTAATTATCTCCCTCTCAATTTTATTAACTCTCTCCCTAGTCAGCGCAAATCTTCTCTACTGTCTTAGCGACGGAGAAAAGCTCCCCCCGAATTGCGTCGGAAGCGCCTGCAAATACACTTGTGATTTACATTCAGGACAGGGATTCTGCCAGATTTGCACAACTAACTTAGGAACACCGGGAGTAGACCCATTATCTTGCGGCGATAAAACCTGCAGTTTTCTCGACGGTAGTGCTGGCGGCGGAAGCGTAGATCCAAACCCTCCAACTCTAGTAATAAACACTCCTTCAAACGGAGAAACATACGATTCAGGCAGAGTAATATTTGACTTGTCAGTAGACTCTGCGTCGAGAATAGAATATCGCTCTTTAACAGACACAAGCTGGCACAAACTCTGCGACGGCTGCACAAAGTACAACAGGCACGTCTCTGTTGAAGAAGGGCAAAACCAAATAATAATCAAGGCAACAAAATTCAGCAACAATATGGAAACTGAAAAAACAATCACATTCAACGTGGACTCAAAAGTGCCCGAGTGCAAGTCCTCAACTCCCCTAAATAATCAATACTCCAACGGCAAATTCACAGTTGAATACTCCGAAGCAAATTTAGACAAGGTAGAATTATATTACATGGGCCAAGCAGACACCAGCTACAAAAAAGTTTTGTTAACCTGTCTCCCCGGAGAAGACCAAACTTGCTCAGCAAATGTTAATTTAGACCAATATAAAAATTCCCAGGTGTTGTATTACTTCAATGTCTGCGACAAAGCATCCTGCGACTCCTGCAAGAGCCAGATAGTAAAAGTAACTTCAAACACACCGCCAGTTTTAACTGTCGCCCCGATTCCATCTCTCAGCACAGACAAGAAAATTCTTTTGGACATTCAAGCAGACAAATTAGTTTCAATGTATTACATAGACAATTCAGACATAGAACAAAAACCTAAAACTCTCTGCAAAAACTGCAATTCCTACAACAAGTTAAGAAGTTTTAACGACGGAGAATGGGACATCACAATTTACGCAGAAGATGAAAACCAAAAGCAGGCAGTTCCTTTCAACGCAAAATTCTTCGTCGACACAAAAATTCCGATAATCCAGAAAACATATCCTAAGAACAACGAACTGACAAACGGATTATTCACAGCAGTATTCAAGGAGCAAAATCCAGAATCTCTAGTCTTGCGTTATGGCGAAGATAAATTCCCAGTCGACATTTCCAAATGCACCGAATTCAAGAAGAAATATACTTGTGACGTAGACATTTCAACAAATGTAAAAAAATACGACGGCGAAATGATATCTTACTGGTTTGAATTAACAGACAAAGCAGGCAATGAAGCAAAATGGAAAACAATTCCGACAACAATCGACACCACTCCCCCTGTCTTGAACGAATTAATAAAAGAGCAGGACGAAAAGAAAGTTGAATTCGCTTTGGACATAACAGAATTAAACTTCGACGAAGTTCTTTATATTATAGACCAAGAATCAGATTCAAAAGCAAAATGGAAACCCCTGTGCACAAAACTCAAAGGAGAATTATGCATTAAAACAATAACATTCAGGGAAGGAACGCACAAAGTTGACTTCCAGATTTTTGACAAAGCAGGTAATTCAATAGGAACGCAGGAAACAATAACAGTTTAATTTTTGTAATTATTTCATTTTATCTTCATCAATTATCTTTCAGTCATTAAAACAGAATCCCAAAGTATGATTTTACCAAGATAATTATCCCTCTTCCAATACACAACCAAATAACTTTTAAACTTCCTTATCTAAAAAAATAAATGGATAAAAAAATTATAATCTCCTTAGCCATAATAGCGTCGGTATTATTGATTTATTTTTCAAATCCTCCTTTAATCAGAACCCAGATTGAATCTCCTCAAAAACAGCTTCCAGAAAAAACAAAACCTGTAGCAATAACGCAGGAAAACTTCCCAGTTTATCTCCAGCAAAATTCATTAATTAAAGAGCTTCCGAAAAAAGCGATTCTCTCATTAAGACTTTATAATTTTGACACAGGCGAAAGAAGATGGGTCGGAGATTACACAATAGAAAAAGATTCTGTCTCAGAAGGATTGCCAGAATCTCCGGACGCTGAAATTATAATCCATTCGAAATATGCAGGAGAACTAATAAATAATTTTTGCCAAACAATCCAGAATGCAAAAACCAACAGAGATTTTGCGTTTGAATTAAAAGCAGAAAAATCCTCTCTGCTGTGGAAATACAAAGGCATGATGAAATATAGAGATTGCTTCAGTTGACTTTCAAAACCACTAAGTTTAAAACCTGCAATTTGATTAACTATAAAATGACAGTAAAATCATTGAAAAGAACACAAGGAAAAATACCGAGAGAAAGATTTTATAAAAATCCGGCAGCCCACATATCAGAAGAAAAGCGGGCGTATTTGTGTTCTCCAGAAGCCAGAAAAAAATATGTAGACATTTCTTACGAAGAAGCAGAAAAGCTCGGGCAACTAGAAGAATTTTATCGTTTGTTTGCATTGGGCGAGCTGGCTCATCTCGCCGCGACAGGCGCCAGCGGAGAATCAGGCAAATTTGATTATTACGCAAAAGAATTCGACAGCATGCACGATAAAATCGCCAGAAAAAACACAGGATTAGTTTACAAAATGATTGGTGGGCAGCCTAAAACAGATCTTGACGATTTAGAATCAGAAGGATTTTATGCTTTGGCAAGAGCAATAGATAAGTTTAATCCATGGTCAGGATATCACTTTTCAACTTATGCCTGCTTTGCAATAATTCGCGCCGTCGGCAGAAGCAAAAAAAAGCAGTATAGAAACAAAGAAAGATTTAGGCTTTTAACAGATCCTTCCGCAGCATTGGACATTCCAGTAGAAAATTACGAGCTGTCTTCAGACAATACAGAACGTTTCCTTAAAAACCTCCCAAAGATTTTGATAAACCCAGATGTCCTAGATTTTCTCGATGCTGAAGTTATATCATCGCGATTTCCAAAAACAGGCGAAAAAGAAAGTCTCGAGTCAATAGGCAGGAGAATTGGTTTGTCAAAAGAAAGAGTCAGGCAGATTCAGAACAAAGCATTAGTAAAATTAAGATTCAAATTAGAAGAGTTAGTAGTTTAATTTTCAGCAATCTAATATCTTCTCATGACAAATAACGCTTTCAAATTTTTATTCCTTGTTCCGTCGCTGTGAAAAGCTCTTCTGTCAAGAAGAACGTGAAATGTCTCTTCAGGATATTGCTCGTTCCAATACTCCATATCTTCTTCTCTTACGTTTGATATAAATTCATATCCCATTTCAAGAAGTCCCGCATGGAATTTTCTGGATTTTCTCTCCCCTTCTGTCATTTCTTCATCTTGCTCTCGCAAGCCAATTCTCGTTTCTTCAGGAAAATTCTGTCTTGAGTTCATAGAATTTATTTTAAAGTGCGCTATTTAAACTTTTTTGAAAACCGATATTGTAAACTTCTCGGGATAAATTTTGAATTCTCTGCTGTCATTAAATTTCTAAGGTTTATATAAACAGAATAAAATGAGATACCTGCGATTAATCGAGTTCAAGATAATTATCTGTAATCTGATATCTTTGACAAAAAAGAAATTTTGTTTTATCTCGTTAACTTGACAGTATCTTGAAAACCGCAGAATCATCTAATCTCTAGCAATTCGAATTCGGACAATCATTCTGTTGTTTTCACAAATTTATTTTCTCTTCCAATAAACTAATCCCAGAGAAATTGCAATAATTCCTAATATCGTCAGAAAGCTGTTCAGTAAATTAATTTTTACGCCGATTAAATTCAGATAAAAAACAGCGAGGGGAACAATAGCAATTGAAAGCGCAAATGAAAGTGCAATTCTCTCAATCCAGTCAATCGCGCCGTTTTCTTTTTCTTTAGAATCAAATTCTTTCGTCCTCGGAAAAAACACAAAAGTCAAGATAAATCCCGGCAGAAATAAAACATAAACAGAACCAAAAACAATTCTAAAACTCTCGGAATATTCAAGCGCCCCGAATCCTCCAATTACCAAGCTTGCGACTGCTAAAACCGCAATAGCAATTCCAGTCCGATAAAGCCATTTATTTTTCATTAAAAACCCAAATCAAAAACGTATTTAAGCCTTCCGAAACTGGTAATACTATGAAAAAATATGCAACTCTCTTGCTGGCAATTCTGGTAGTTTCATCAGCTTTTCTTAATTTCCTTCCCCATCAAAATTACAAATACCCTTTGCATGTTGACGAATGGGTTCATTTTCAATTTTCAAATCATCTTTCAAACAATTCTCCGTTGTATCTCGGCGGAGAAGTTTATAGTTTAGAAGGAGGATTCCATTTTTTGCTCGCCACCTTGAATTCCCTAGGAATCTCTTATCTGATTATGTTCACTTTTTTCGCTTCGCTGGTGACAATTCTGATTTGCTTGGGGGTTTTCATCCTCGCAAGAAAATTATTTGGCGAAACAGCTGCGTTGTTTTCTGTATTGTTCGTCGTGCTTCTAAAAAGTACAGTTGCTCTTCTTGGTCCAGTGTTCTTGGTGCCGATGGCAGTAGGACTTTTTTTTATCCCTGTCGCTGTCTATTTAGTTCATATAAAATCAAGCGCATGGGTGTTGATTCTTTCGTCTACTCTGATAATTCATCCTCCGACAGCTTTGGCTCTTTTACTTTTAATCAACACGCAATTCATAACCGAAAAAAAATTCAATGCCAAAAACATTTTGCTTCAGGGATTATCCGGTCTAATTGCCCTCCCATTCTATCTTCCTTTCTTTTTTGAAAGAGGCGCAGATTCTGTCAACGCCCTGTCTTTCACAATTATTTCCGGCGCGCTGTTTATCCCCAGCTTCTTAGGATATTTCATAACAGCGATAATCGCCGCAGGCATATATTTTTCAACATCAAAAAAGAAATATTTTATAGCTGCCTCTTCTCTCGTCTTGCTCTTTTTCATTATTTTATTTTACAAATTCAAGATTGAATTTTTCCTGCCCTACAGGCGAACGCTGATGTATCTGTTTATCATCTTCGCAATTTCTTTCGGCTTGGGCTGCGCAGAAATCATCAGCTTGTTCAGGTCTAAAAAAATAAAAATAATAATCACAATAATTTTGTCAGTCCTTATTCTTGTATTTTCTCTTCCGCAAAAATTAGAGTCTAACTCTCCGATTTATCACATAATTAACGAAGAAGATTTCAGGGCATTGAGTTACATAAAAGAGAACACGCCCGAAGAATCAATCGTTTTGGCAGACCCGTGGAAATCAAACGCAATCACTCCAATCGCAGAAAGGCAGGTTTACTCGCGAATTGTTCAGGGCCCCAGCAGGGAATCAGAAGCTAAAAACGAACAAGCCAGAATCTTTTTTGCAAACAATTGTCAGGACACCGCTTTCTTAGAACAAAATAATATCTCTGTAATCTACGGAAAATGCAGCTCGCAAAATCTGCAGGAAGTTTATCCTAATGTTCATCGTTTTCAGTCAGCAGCAGCCAGCTAAGCAAGGCAATAATCAATCCGCCGAGAATTGAAATCACATAGCCAATCCATCCCAGTTCTTTCAGCTTCAGAAAAATAATCGCAGCTCCTAAAACTCCCAGCCCGATAATCAGTAATTTGTCCCTTAGATTAAATTCTTCTTTTCTTTCTGTTTTCTCAACAGGAAACAAAATACTCAGCGCCCCGAAGACAATAACAATCAGCATGAACCAATTCACGTTGATTCTTGTGTCTATAAATGACGGATAAAATTCCTTGACTAGAAGAACAATCAAAAACAAAATCAGCAGCGTCTGAAAAACATAAGAAAAAATATACTTGGCATGCTCCCAAACGCGCCTTTCTTCGTAGCTCAAATTGAATCTCATTTTATCCTATCTCTCCAACAACTTTAGATATATAATCATTTACACTTCCGGCGTACTGCTCAGATTCAATGTACCAGTCATTCCCGCCGTGCAGCAATTCCGGCTCCTCAACAACAATAAAATATACCGGTGCGTATCCGTCGTCGTAAGGAGTGTAAACCCAGAACACGTTCCACAAAAATGAATTTTTAAACTGGGCAGATTCTGGCGAATAAACAATTATCGCTTTTTCCTCTTCGGGATTATAAAATATTTCGTATTTCGAATCTGAAACATCGCTTGCGCTCCCGCTTCTCGTTGTCACCTTCTGATTCACATTAATTTTGTTTAAAACATTTTCTCGCAGTTCATCAGAAATATCTGTCGTCGCGCTCCCGCTTTTGTTAAGGATAATTTCAGGAGTTTGTTCAATCTCTACAACTTCGTTGTCATTTTTCAGCCAAGTTCCATTCTCCAGCAAAACATCATAGCCTTTCATTGTAAACCCGTAAGCGAAATCCCCCAGCTTTTCATTTTCATCTGCGTTAAACTTGATTTTGAAATAAGGTTTTTTCTTGTAAAAATTATAATCAAATCCCGCCCCTTCAATTTCTCCGCTCCCCAGCAAAACATCAACTTTCTTCTCGTCCCAGGACGTTTCTTCGTTGACTGTTATTTTCTCCAAATCAGTAAACCATCCGATTCTTGTAACTTCCTCGGGATTTGTCGTGAGCGGTTCTAATCTTATTTCTTTATCTAGAGAAATAACAGTATACGCCTCTCCGTTTTCATCAAAAACAAGTTCTTTGTAGCTTTCCTTTCCGAATAATCTGTCTTCTTTTCCGTCGTATTCCAGTTTGCTTTCCCATCCAGTCAGGGTGAATAAATTAGTTCCCTTGTAATAAATATCTCCGGGCAATCCAGTCGTGTCTTTGACAATCACGTCAATGTCCTTGAACTTTGCTTCAACCGGCGGGGTAGTCGCAAATGAAATAATCAAGACAGCAGCCAATACCAAGACAATGCTTCCCAAGACAATCCATTTTTTGTTGATTGACTTTTCAACTCCCGAGATTTTTTCCCTCGTCTCTTCCTTAATTTGAGAAGAATAAATTTCATGAAACTCTGCGGGCTTGGCTGCTTTTTTCTGGCTCTCTTTTCTCCACTTCTCAAATTCTTCTTCCCATTCGTCTTTTTTTCCTTTGTTCATATAATTACGTTTCAGTAGTGCATATTTAAACTTTGCTCACGATTAGCAACATTTAAAATCTTTAACGCTCTATACTCTATATGTCAAAAACAACACAGGAAATAAACTACGATTATTTTATGGAAGCAGATATTAGCGGATTTATCGGAGAGTGGATTGCAGTTTGTGAAAATAAAATTATCGCCCATGGGAGAAACTTGAAAGAAGTTGTAGAACATGCAAAAAAAGTTTCTCAAGGAAAGAAATTCCTTCTTGCTCGCGTGCCAAGCAAAGAGGCGATGATATTCTAGAATGAGTTTAACATTTAAATACAAAAGAGTGAAAAGACCAAACAACACAGAGATTAAGTCTCCTTTTATTCTTTGATAAGTTCGTTATAACTTTCGATCAAAAAGAAGAAAAAGTAGTTTTGAAGTATAATCCAAATAATTAGTTTTTGCTTTTTATCAGCACTCAAATTTTCAGAAGCAGTGCGATACTGTAAACTCATCAGGATAAATCCTCCAAGTTGTCATATCTTAAACCTCCAAGGCATATCAACAACGACGATAAATCAAATGCAGATAATTATTTTGAATTCTTGATGAAACAGAAACTTTGTCATGTCTTGCTGTCTTGACAAGTATCCAGAAGCACTCAAATTTATATATTCGAAAAATCAAATTGTTTTATGAGCCTGATAAAAAACAGCACGATCGTGGTGGCAGGAATAATTATCTCAAATATTTTTGCGTACGTCTTCCACATTTACGTCGGCAGAGTTCTCGGCCCGGCAGATTACGGGGTTTTCGGTGCGCTGATGTCCCTCTTTTTGCTAGTCTCTCTTCCGGCAGGTTCAATCGGCTCTGCAGTCACGAAATTTACAGCGAGATTTAAGTCAAAAAAAGAATACCAAAAAATAGGAGCGTTGAGAAAAAGAATGAGTAAAAAAGTTTTTCTGATTTCGGCATTTATTTTCTTGTTTATTGTTCTGTTGTCCGGAGAGATTGCAGATTATTTGAAAATTGATTCAAATGTTCCTGTGATGCTTGTGGGTTTCACGCTAATTTTCGCTTTTATTCTGCCGATAAATCGGGGAGTTTTGCAGGGAATGAAGAAATTTAAAATTTATAGCATCAATACTATTTTGGAATCTGTTTCAAGATTGATTCTTGTTGTTTTTCTCGTCATGCTGGGATTGGGAGCAGACGGCGCAATTTTAGCTTACGGCCTGGCTTATCTTGTTGCGTTTGCCGCGATATTTCCTTTCATCAAGGACGTGAACGGAAAAGAGAAAAGTTTTGAATTAAAACCCGTTTGGAAGTTTGTGATTATAGTCTTGTTTACAAATCTGATTTTGCAGCTCGTCATAAATCTGCCCACAATTTTTATCAAGCATTATCTCTCTGCAGAATTCACAGGACTTTGGACAGCAGCGCTTACACTTGCGAGAGTTTCTTTGTTTGTCACGGGGGGAATAGCGTTGGTAATGTTTCCGGAAGTCGCGGAGAAAGAGAATAAGAAAGAGAGAAGAAAAGTCTTGCTGCATTGTTTGCTGTTGACAGTCGCGGCGTCAGTCGGAATTGCGTCAATATTTCTTTTGTTCGGAAATCTGGCTGTTTCGTTGTTGTACGGAGTTGAATATCTCGGCGCTGTTCCACTTTTGCAGTGGATGGCTTTTGCAATGATTTTTCTTGCGGTGATTCAGCTGTTTGTAAATTATTGGCTTGCGAAGATGGGGAGTTGATTCTTCTCAGGGCTTTTTTCCGAGGGAAGTTTAGATAAGTAAGATTATAAATTTATTAATCATAAACTCTTCCTCTCTTGTCTATATCTGAAATAAGAAGCGCGTTTTTTTCATCAAAAACAACATAAAGAATCCTGTAACTTCCAACTCTTACTCTGAAGACTTTCTCTTTTCTTCCACCAACTCTTTTCCTGTCTTTAGGATAAGGATTCACTGCTAACGAATTTATTTTATCATTTATCCTGTTGTATAAATCGTCATCACAATCTCTAAGAAATTTCTTGGAGTTATTTGAAAACTCTAGTTTTAGCATTTTTTCTCTCTTTTTCTAGTTCTTCTAAAGAAATAGTTTTCCCTTCTTCAAATTCTATTAAACTTTCATCTAATCTTTCTTCTTCCTCAGGAGTCAAAACACAATCCGCGTCTATCATGTGGCTTTTAATAAAATCCAATTCTGCCTTTATCATGTCTAATTTGCTTATTATTATTCTTTCGTTTTCCATAAAAATGAACCCTCCGTTGCCGAAACAAAGGAGGGGAGTTAATTAATTTATTTAGTTATCCTCTATATTTAATCTTTTCGTTGTCTTGAGTTTCTGGATTCTCGGTTGTTATTTCGCGTCGGTAATTCGGATTCGCGCGGTTGCGGCGATGTTATGTTATGATGGTTGCGGCGACACGACGACCAAAGACGAGGGGAGTTGGTAATTTGGATTCGCGAGGTTAACGAAACGGGCTTATTCTCTTTTTTGGATTTACAAAATTCCAAATCAAAGTAAAAAGAATTACAACCCCAATAAAACCAAGTACTATCTTTATTGTTTCCATAATTTATCTTCGGCATTTATCTATTTAATAATTTAGATATTGGTTGGTTAAGAAGGAGAGTTAATTTTATAACCGCTCTAACCAATCAAATACCATGAAGAAAAAATTATTAGTCTTTATAGACAGAAACGATATTGCCGATTTTCTAAAGAGAAATTTATCAAAAGACTTTGAAGTCACTATTGCCCCATTTGAACAAGAGAAATACAGTATAAAAGATTTATTAAAATATTCTAAGAATTTTAAAAATTACGACATTATTCATACTTCTTCTTTCTTTATCCCCGCTTATCTTCTTTACAGAAACAAAAAGAAATACGGAACTAAGTATACTATAACGCTTAATGGTTTAATTTGGAAAGAACTTGAAGACTATCTACCTAACCGAATGCTTCTCAAGTTTTTGGCTTGGAGAACTCTTCAAAAATTAACAGAAAAGATTTTTGCAAAAGCAGACCATATATTCTTTGTCAGCAAATCTCTTGAAGAAAAGTTTAGAAAAAGATATAGAGGAATAGATAAAATGAAACTTAGCATATCATACAGGCCATTACAAAAAATTTCAAAAAAGCATTTAAAAAAAGACCACAGAATAGAAGACAAAATTAGATTTATAACTATAACCTCTGGGAAGTTCAAGGAAAAAGCTGAAGGTATAAAAGAGATTATAAAAATGTTAGAAAAATTGAAATTAGAATTTACCTTCGACATAATTGCTAGCGCAGGTAAACATGAAAAGTTAATCAAAGAGATAATAGAAAACAGTAAAATAAAAGAAAAGATTAATTATTTTGGCGAGGTAGACACTGTTTACTCCCTTCTAAAAAATGCAGACATCTTTATTTATTCTTCTAAACTAGATGCTTTTCCAAGAGTTATTCGTGAAGCAAAATACATCGGATTGCCAGTCATTTTAATAAAATCTCCGGACATAAAAGAAACTGTAAGACATAACAAAACAGGTTTTATTGTTAAAAACTCAAACGAACTTCAAGACTCACTAAACAAAATAATTAAAGACAAAAAATTTAGAGAAGAACTACTAAAAAACTCTAGAGAAGAAGTCATTAATCAATTTAGTGAACTCGAAATTTTTAAAAAATATAAAAAAGTATGGGAAGAACTCGTTTAAACTTAATCTTCAACCTTTAACCAAATCAAATCTATAAATTTGGATATTGTTCTTGTTATAAACCAAATAGCCCTCTTTTTTAATTTTTGCTTCTCCACCAATTTCTTCACTATAATTTGTCGGAATGTATGCCATCTCCCCCCTGTTAGCCCACAATCTAGTTCTATTACTAATAATTATGTACCTTACGGGTGAAGAACATCTTTGAACTTTCCAGTTAGGATCATAATTTACATCTTCCAATATTTGCCTTTGCTTCGCACTCCACGTTTCTTGCGTGAATATTTCTCGCATCATATTCTCTCCTTCGGTGTCGAAGTTAGCGCCTTCTTTTTTAGACACAGATTTAGATATCAATAAAGTAATGGGATCTGAAATTAAACATTCCTTGCTAGATGACAACATTTCTAACGAAGAAAACGCTTCAACTTCGGCGGGATCTATTCTTTCAACAGAAATCTTGGAGAGATTCTTTATATTCTCCGTTAGACCAATAGACAAAAATACAAGAATCATTATTAAAACCAGAATAACCTTTTTTTTCTTTAAAATAAAAATTGCTAGATAAATTCCAATAACACAAAAAAGAATAAAGAGGGGCACTAACCTCTTGGTATGGTATGGCAAAAATAAGATTAAAGAACCTAATGAGACTAAAGATATTATAATATTCTGATTTAAACTTTGTTTTATTTTAGAAAACAAAAACGGAATAAAAATTAGTAGCAATGGAAAAACCTTCAACTCTTTTAAAAATTGAAGAGAGGTTTTTGTCGAATATAATGAGTTAATATCAATTTTAGAGAGTAATTCAACTATTAAAATAAAAACGAGAATAAAACTTAAAAAAATCACCCACAAAATAAACTTTTTCGGTATCTCTGAAAAGTTTCTTATTGTATAAGCTATGAACAAGGGGATAACAACAAATAAAATAAGAAGATTCAAAAATATAGAAGCCACAGAAAAGATTAATAGGAGCAAAATATTTTTTTTCGAAAATTCTTTTGAAAAGTAGTTTACTGCTAAAATAAGAAAAGCCATAGAAAGTGTAGATGGAAGAAAATATGGAATACCTAACCAAAAGTTACTAGAGACAAATAAAGAGATAATCAACAAAGGGAGTATGGGTGCAAATTTTTTGTCATATGAATAAGCCAATTTATAGGTGCTGATAAAAATGAGCAACCCTGTCAAAACAGCCCCAATTTTATTTAGGACAGAGTATACTAAGAGACCATCCCCACATAATATTCTAAATAGAGCGACTAGTGTTATCCAAGGATATTGGCTTCCAAAAAAATATGTATTGGTGTGTGTATTATAAAAAGAAAAATAACTAGCAGAATTATAATAAGATATTGCATCTTTAGAATTAACAAAAGTTATATCATAAAAAGAATAAAATAGATAAATAAAATATATAAATAGAACGAATGCTATCAAAAGTTGCTTACTAAACCATTTATTTTGTCTTGTCATTTTTATATAGCGTGATAAACTCTTTAGCGAGACTTTTCCAAGATAACTTTTTTTCAATTAATTTTTTTCCTGATTTACCCATCTTTCTCCGTTTCTTCGGATTTTTCAACAAATCAATTAAACTTTCTATATATTTCTTGTTTTCATTCGTGCAAACACCAAAGTTATCTTCAGATATTATTTCTTTCACAGCACCAACATCATTGCTCACAACAGGTAATCCACAAGCCATCGCTTCAAGTATGGTGCCCGGATAGTTATCATGTAAAGAATAATAAACAAAAATATCTGATTTTTGCAGTATCTCTTTGGGATTAGGATGAAATCCAATAAACTCAACAGGAACATCGTATTTCTTGGACTCTTCTTTTATCTTATCTAAGTAAGGCCCGCCGCCAACGACGACAAATTTGAATTTTTGTTTAGTCTTTTTCTTAACCTCTTCCAAAATCTTTAATAGTTCTAAAACGCCACGAGATTTTTCAGGAAAACTAAAACCAGTAACAGTTACTAAACATATTTTCTTAGAATTGTTACTATTTTTTATATTATATTCTTCCAAAAAAATTCCGGTGTTAATAACTTTGGCTCTGTTTAGATTTAACTCTTTTTTCATAAATTCACTAGACGTTGTAATCTCATTAGCTCTCTTTATAGCAAGGGGCCAAGTAAAATCCCATGGGTGGCTTTCTCGCCTGTAATCGCCGTGGATTGTTAACACGATTGGCTTACCTAAGAGATTAAAAAATAATGGTACACTTGCTGCGTGAATCACATCAGCATCAGTCCAAAAAAATCTCTTAACTATCCCCCAGAAATTATGAATATTCCTCGCTTCAACTCCTTCTTTCTTCAAAGCCCTGACTAAATCATCTCCCCATTTCTGCGGTCCGCCAAATCTTATCGGCGTTAAAATATCAACCTTCAATTTCTTAATATCTTTTCCCATTGTTTTATGATTTTCTCCCAATCAAATTTCTCCTTGATTAGATTATTTAAATTATTAGCATACATCTCCCTTTTAGTTCTGTTCATAACCATAAACTCAATTGCTTTCTTCAACCCGTTACTATCTTTTTCTTTAATCAAAATCCCCGTTTTTCCGTCGATAATTACTTCTCTCGTTCCCCCCGCATCAGTCGCAATTACAGGCAGTCCAACAGCCCCCGCCTCAAGAACAGAAGTCGGCAAACCTTCAGAGTAAGACGGATTAACAAACAAATCTGATTTAGCCAATTCTTTCATAACTTCTTTTCTGTCTTTCTCTCCAACAAAATTAATTCTATTCTTCAAATTCAATTTTGCGGTTAATTCCCCCAACTCTTTTCTATAAGGCCCGTCTCCAACAATTGTCAATTTCAAATTCTTATCTTCTAGTTCAGCAAAAGCATTAATCAAATCTTGAACTCCTTTAGCGTAAATCAATCTGCCGACAAAAACTATATTCTTAATTTCTTTTTTTACTTTATACTTTGATTCTATATTAGCATTAACTCCATTAGGAATATAAGTTGCTTTTTTTCCGCCGAGATGTCCAACAAATTCGCACGCCCTCGGAGATATTCCAATATTCTTTCTTGAATTTTTAACAATTAGACTACCGATAGAGTGGTCATAAATTCTATTCACCATACCAACAATCTTATTATCGGTAACAGTATGGCAAGAGCCATGTTCAACATGAATCAACGGAACGTTGCTCTTCTTTGCAAACTTGTAACCTAAATAAGATGTCGTAAAAAATCTAGTGTGTGTGATAATAACGTCCCACTTCTTCATCCTCAATCCCTTCCAAATCCTAAAAAAATCTTTATTAAATGCAGGAAGAGGATAAGTTCCCCCAAGAATATCAAAACCCGGAAGACGATAAATATCAAAATTCTTGTTTATCCTCTCATATTCTTTAACTTTAGACGTATTAATCGTAACCACGCTAATCTCATGCCCTCTCTTTGACATCTGCTCTGCAAATTGATAAATGTGATTTTCATATCCCCCCGCATAAGGATAAAAATGTCCTGCAAAAATCAGAATCTTCATCTCCTCACTCCCCCTTCTGCATATTCTTAATCGCCAAAACCCTAACCATCTCCTCAATCCTCTTCTCATTCTCCTTCACAACTCTGAACAAATAAAAAACAATAAACAGAAAAAACATGAATCCAATAATAGTATACAAATCAAAAACTCTCATAATGCTAAGGCTCTCCAAGAACAAGCCCAATTTTTTATTAAGAAAAATCCCGAAAATCCCTGCAGCCCAAACCAAAAACCAAAACAACGCAGACAATTTAGACAAACGCTTTGTCTTGTACGACGTGAAAGTAATATAAATCATAATAACCAAGAATACAACAGCCAGCACTTCAAACCCTGCAATCATCCTCTTATCCTCCAGCTAATCATGTTCGCCAATATTTTAAGCCCGTCTATCGGAGTAGTCCCCTTGTAATCGTCGTTATAAATAGTTTCAACCTTCACTTCCGAATGCGAAAGATTATGCTTGGCCAAATTCTTCAGCATCTCTGTCTCGATAGCGTAGCCCTTGGACTCCCACGCAATCTTCGGATAAATATTTGTGTTGAAAGCGCGGTAGCCTGTCTGAGTGTCTGAAACTTTCGTCCCAAAAAAAAGTTGAGTAAGCTTAGTCAAAATCTTGTTTCCCATTCTCGAATGAAACGGCATCTCTTTGTTAAATTCTCTCACGCCGATAGCCAAATCAAACTTGTCCAGCTTTTCAAGCAGCTGCGGAATTTCATCAGGATTATGCTGCCCGTCGCCGTCGAGAGTCAGAATTATTTTAGCGCCAAGCCCGATTGCAGCTTCGCATCCTGTTTTCAAAGTAGCTCCCTTATGAAGATTTATGCAGTGCCGAAGAACAACCGCCCCCATCCTCCTTGCAATCTCCCCCGTATTATCCTTTGAAGCGTCGTCGACAACTATGACTTCATCAACATATTTCCTCGTCTCCCTGACAACATCCCCGATATACTTCGACTCGTTGTACGCGGGAATCACCGCGATAACTTTTTTGTTTCCCACGATTTCTCTAAGTTTCTTGTTCATATAATTCTTTTCATCCCCCCACTTTTAAACTTTCCGCTTATTACTATTTTATAATTACACAATTACGGCAAATCAAAACTCTCCCCTCCCTTTTTCGCTTCGCTCAAAACCCCTCCCCCAAATTCCCCAATTCCCCAACCCCAAAACCTCCCCCAATCAAAAGTTTTAATCCCTGCGTTTGTCGTCAAATTAAAGGAGTTGCAAAAATCAGAATCATCCCAAAAGTTTAATATCCTATACGGCAATTAATTGTATGATAAGTTTTATTTTAGCATGCTCAGATGATCCCCTCAAACAAATAACAGAATGTCTGGATGTAACAGGACGAATCGAAAAAGAGTGTGAAAAAAATTCAAAGATAACTCTTGATTTATCTAGACTGGAATGGATTTTGCCCTGTTCTGCTTTGATTCTAAGCAATAAAATAAGCGAAGTCGCAGGGAAAGGATGTGCAATAACATTCATCAAACCAGAGAAACCTCAGGTAAAAAATTATCTCGAAAGTGTCGGCTTTCCGTTAGGAGGAGTTGGCACAAATGCAACTTACATGCCGATACATCACTTTAGCAGAAAAAAAGGCGAAGACTCAACCAAAATAATCGAAAAAGAAATGGAAGAGATTTACAGTGTTGTAGAAAAAAACTTGCCTTCCGAATTAAGCAGCGGAATTTATTATTTGCTTGGAGAACTTTCTGACAACATTGACCAGCATTCAAATTTTACCATTGTGTCTATAATGGTGCAGTATTACAAAAAGAAGGGGCATATAGATATTGGGGTTTTAGATAATGGCGAGACTATTCCAGGAGTATTCGAAAAAAATGGCATAAAATTCGAGAGAGATGAAGAAGCCATTAAAATGGCTTTGCAGGGAATCTCAACAAAAGAAGGAGAAATAGGAAGGGGAAAGGGGCTGATAACATCTAAACGTTTGGTTCAGAAAGGTTTGAACGGAGAATTTTTTATTTTATCACGAAAGGGATTTGTCAAAGCAGTAGGAGAGAAAACAATTTTTAACGAACTCGGCGGAAGATCTTTCAAAGGAACTTTAATTTACATGCGTTTTTCAGACCCAAGAAAAGGTTTAAATATTTACAAGTATGTAGAATAACATGGTTTTACAAATTTCTTTATTTGAATATTTTGGAAGATTTATAGTCACTAGAAACGCGATGTCAAGGTTTCTGGATGAACTTAGCCGCGCTTCAGATAAAAACATTATCGTCGATTTTAAGGGAACTGAGTTTATTTCCCGATCCTGTGCAGACGAGTATATCCGGAGAAGAATTATTTTTAAAAAAAACATAACGGAAATTAATGTTAGCCCAACTGTTCTCTCCATGTTTAAATTAGTCAGAAGCCAGTATAAGAAAAATATGGGTTTAACAGCTTAACTTCTCTTAGACAATTCATAAACAAACGGCGTAATCGCATCCTCTTTTCCATCTCAAAAACGCCGGCGCAAAAACCCCCAACCCCCCAAATTCCCCAAACCCAAATTCCCCAAAATCAAAAAAGCTGCAGAAGAAAGTTTTATATAGCACATTAACCAAAAGTTAACATACATTAACTAATAGTTAATATAACCAAATGAAACCATCTAAAGAACAGGAAATAATTCGGAGAATATTCAAGGACTTTCAAACTTCCTACAATAGCCGGAGCATTAGCAAGCTAGTTGGACTTAGCCACGTGGGAGCTTTCAAAATTTTAAAAAAAATAGAAAAAAAAGGAATTGCATCCTCAAAAAAAATAGGAAACGCCGTCATCTATTCGTTAAACCTTGCTAACCCCCTCGCACGAAAAGAAATAGAATTATCTCTCCTGATAGATGCTCAAAACCATAAACGCTGGCTGGAAGAATTCAAGGATTTAGAAAATATCTCTGACTTTGTTGTTTTGTTTGGCTCTGTTATCCGCAGCGAATCTTCTGCAAAAGACATAGATGTATTAGTCGTCGCAGAAAGAAGCAATTTCAGCAAAATAAAAGAAATAATCAAAAAGAGAAATGAAGTTTCAAATAAAAAGATTCATTTGATTCTGCAGGAGCCGGAAGAATTTAAAAAAGACTTAGACAGCAGAAACAAAGCAATCTTGGAAATAATCAAAACAGGAATTGTTTTGTTTGGACAGGACAATTTTGTACGGAAAATAAAATAATGACTCACGCGTCTAACAAAGTTGAATGGTGCTTAAGAAAAGCCAGAGAAGAGAAAGAGCAGGAAAAGAAGCACAGAGGATTAGTCAAAATAAATCCCGATGTCGAAGAAGCCAGAAAGCATATCGAGAAAGCAGAACACAATCTTCGGGCTATAAGTTATTTTAGCGTCGGAGGATTCTCTGACTGGAGTATGAGCGCAGCCTTCTATTGTATTTATCACTGTTTCTTGGCAATAAGCATAAACTTAGGTTACGAAAGCAGAAACCAGGAATGCACAATTGCACTGATAAAATATCTTAAAGAAAAAGAAGAAATAGAAATTGAAGACAGATTTATCAGCGCTTTGGAAATCTACGACGAACAGGGGCGGCACGAGTCAAATATAATTGAAAAAAGAGAATTATTTACTTACGGAACCACAGTTTCAGCAGACAACAGCGAAATTGAGAAAAATGTCCAATTATGCAAAGACTGCTTGTATCAAACAAAGAAAATTATTTTCAAGTGATTTTTTCATTACTCTTCTTTTCCCCAGGAAACGCCGACGCAAAAACCAACAATTTCTCCCCCTCAACTTCCCTCCCAAATCCCCCAACCCCAAAACTCCCCAATTCCCCAAAATCAAAACCTCCCCCAATCAAAAGTTTTAATCCCTGCGTTTGTCATCTAAAAAAGGAGTTGCAAATCAAAAGCACAGTCTTAACATTTATTAACTTCTTTAGTTTGTTCAACAAATGGTTTATTTATTTGAAGCAGTTGATAAAACCGGCAGAAAAATACATTTGTCAAAAGAAAGATGGACGCATATAAGAAAGAAACATCCAGAAGTTGTAGATATAGACGAAATTGAAGAAACCTTAAAAAATCCCGATAAAGTTACTTTTCCTAAATTAGACGAAAACGCTGGCTTGTATTACAAATATTTTAAACACAGACACTCACCTTACAAATATCTTCTCGTTTTAGTTAAATATTTAAACGGCGAAGGTTTTGTTATAACCTCTTATTACGAGGATAAAATAAAATGACAGACACAATATACGAAATTTATTATGATAAAGAAGCAGATTTCTTAGAAGTATTTTTCGGAGAGCCGACACCGTGTTATGCTGAAGAACCAGAAGAAGGCGTTTTTATAAGAAAAGATGAAAACACAAACGAAGTAAAAAGTGTTGGAATACTTTCCTTCGGAAAGAGAGCGTATCTTCTTAAAAAATTATTGCAAAATTTAAATAAAACCCTTCCTAACGAAATAGATATATCTGATTGAACATTTGAATCTCATCTCCCCATCCCCCCAAATTCCCCAACCCCTCCAAGAAATTTTCTCTTCATCATATTAAACCAAACCAAAAGTTTTATATGTTCTCATAATCTAAGTATCTTGTAAGTGAACCGGCTCCATAAAAGGTTTGTGTATGCAGACTGGCCAGCGCGTATGCGTGTGATTGGTTGGGAAGGCCGCTACTCACTTACATTAATTTACCATTATTATTAATATTCTTTGTCTGCATATCACTCAACTTCCCATTTATATTCCTTCTCAATTAATTGCTCTCTCAGCGCAAAAAGATATTCAGAATAATTCCGGCTGCGCAGTTCTTTGTCACCAATCAATCTCCTTAGCGCCCTGTGATCTTCGCACGCGTTTTGAATAATAACATCATTCTGCCCGTCGTAGATTCTCCCGCTCAAAAAAGCCAGAAAACTATTTGCTCTCATCAGCAATTTCCGTTCTTCTGTTTTTCTTTTCATACAAAATCCCTCCAATCAATAGTTTTAAACTTTCCGTTTATTGTCTAAGAAAGAGATTACAAAACATTCAGAAAGAAACCTGCCCAGGTTCTAATCTTTTTACTTGGGTTTTATCAAAATGCTTGTCAAAACTTACAATAGACAACGAATATTTTTTGCAAACAGCTAATTGAATAGAATCATCAAAATCAATCTGAAACTCTTTCATATCTTTAACAGCAGTTGATTCATCAGAAGTTACAGTATCCACCCGGATAATTTTACTTCGGGTAATAAATGAAAGAAAACTCTCCAGCGCTTCTGTCTTGTTATTTCTAGCCATGATTACTTCAATAGAATGCAAGGTGAAAGAACTGACGTAAAAAGAGTCTTTGCTTTTGTCAATGCTCTTCAAAAAAGATTCGCATTCATCCGCCCTTTCTTGATTAAGGAGAACCTCTAAGAATATATTTGTATCGATTAAATACATTTTACCACTTATCTTTTATTTCGTGCTGTAAATCAACTGACTTTTTATTTACATTTTTTAACGCGCCGCGCCAAGACAATTTCTCGTCTTTTTCCGGGATAATTTCAATTTCAATAATCATTCCATTTTTCAAGTTCACTCTACTCAAAGGCACAAAATGCCCGTTCACAAATTTAACTTTTATTTCTTTAGGTTCCATAATCGCTTTAGCGCGTTTACATTTATATAATTTTCGTTTTTCTGATACTGTAAACTTATCAGGATAAACCCTTCAAGTTGTTATATCTTAATCTATCTTAAACCTCAAAACATATCAATAACGAAGATAAATCAAATCCAGATAATTATTTTAGTTATTAACGAAACAGAAAATTTTTGTCATGTCTCGTTATCTTAACAATATCCCTTTTTCTTTTCTCAAATCTCTCTTCCAAAAATCTCCTCTTCATTCTCTCTCAATCTTCCACTTCCTTTCATACTCATCCAACTGGTACTTCAATGCAGAAATATAAGCATTATAATTTTGATTGCGTAATTTTTTATCACAAACTAATCTCCTCAATCTTCTGCTGTCCCGGCACATTCTTTCAAGAATCGCGCTGTCTTGGTCGTCGTGTATTCCGCTTCCAAATAAATAAAGAATGTCATCTGCCCTTTCCCTTAGCTGTTCTTCTGTTCTTCTATCCATGTAAAATCCCTCCAATCAATAGTTTTAAACTTTCCGCTTGTCAGAATTGGCTCCGTAGAATAACTCCTCCAAGTTGTTACATTTAGTTATAATTTATTGCTACTTGCAAAAACAACATTTGCAGTCTAAGATGCTGTCCAGTTATCGCGAGATAGATTATAAAAAAGCACCAGAAAAACGAAGAGGTTTCTTTCTAATTATATTTAAAAGTTGATGATAATTTGACAGTATCCGCAAACAAATAAATTTATATACATCTTTCAATCCCAAAGAAAATGAAGCGAAGTACTCTCGTGGGCATTTTGTGCGGCGGCGCAGCTGTTTTGCTTACTGCAGGTTATACCGCAAGAAATTATAATGGTTCTCCTTCTAACAACCCTTCAAGCTACGACGCATCCCACGATTACATCGGCTTTTCCCCAAGAGGAGAAAACGTCCTCGCCGCAGACAGGGACGGGCTGAAAAGAGTCAGAGTCTGGGACGAGAACGGAAAATTCTATCTGGATGAAAAAATCTCTCCGGAAATCTGGGACAACTCCCAATCTCCTCCACTCTCTCCAGAAAACAAAATCGTGTCTCCGATTGCCCAAACATTCATATTTGAAAAACCATTAAGGGAAGGAGATTACACAATTGAAGTGACAGACACAAAAAATAATATCCAGACATTCAGAAAATATTTCAAGCCGGAAAAATAATATGGTTTCAATCCAAAACAAAAAGATATTATTCGTTTCATTAGTTCTGGCGCTTCTCTTCGCCTCCATCGCTTTTGTCGAGTCAGCTTCTGAGGAAAGAATCGTCCTAAAAAACTCAATCCAAAAAAAATCCCCTCCAGAAAAATCAAGCATATCATTGTTAAAAACTGCTCAAGCCAAGTTGAAACAAAAAAATATTTCAATCAACGATTCTCTTCTTTCACCTGTCCAGCCCGCAAGCTCCCCTCCCATTGAAACAGAATGTTTCTGGTTTGATGCAGACACTGACAAAGACATTGACCAATCAGACTTCGGAAGATTCACAGCTTGTCTGACAGGACAAGGCAGCCCAATCTCTGTAGAATCCTGCAGAAGATTCGACTCAGATTCAGATAACGACGTCGATTCTTCAGACAGCGCTGTTTTCCAAACCTGCCTCTCAGGCCCGCAAACTCTTTATCCAAATTTCAATCCGCAGATTTATTATTCAACAATATTATTAAAAAATTTAGAAGAATCAATTTTAGGCGCAGATGTCAGCGAGCCCTTCGCGCTTTCCCAATCCCAGATAATCTCAATAAATAATTTCATAGAATCAACAAAATCCCCCTCGTCAAAAAACAATCTGGCTGTAATCAGCAAAAAATTATACTACCCTGTCCAGAATAATCTTTTCACATTCAATCCTTCAGCAGACATAGTCCAGTCAGGAGACTCAACTCTTTATTACTTGTCCATCTCCGACGGAAACAAATTCCTGCTTTTAGAAAAATCAAATTCTTGGGAGCCCTGCGCAGTCGCGAACACGAATAATCCATTTGAAATTTTCAAAGACGTGAATTGCATTTTTGAAACAACAGTTTCAGAAGGAAACCCCCCGTTCTTGATAGAGAATCAGGAAGCAATACAGCAGATTAATTCTTATCTCTCAGCTAAAAAAACAGAAGGAGTCATAACAGACTACGTCCTGCACGCGCTCGACGACGACCCGAATGAATTAGTCGTCTTAACAATTCCAAGCCCAGACTTCCCAGAATTAAGCTTTGCTGTTTCAATGCACGATGCAGACAAATTCGCGCCAGAGCCAAACATGACTCTGAATAAAGATTTATTCAACGAGCTAATCAACGACGACGTATTCTTATTCTTGGGCGAAAATTACCAATATGTCTCAGATTTCAAAACTCCTCTCTCAGCTCTAAAATCAATTTCAGAAAATTCAAATTACAAAGAAAAAACCGCAAGAGCTATTGAAATAATTTCTTCAACAGAATTAACAGACTACGGAGTTTGCGGAGATGGTTATTGCGATTCAGATGAAACCTGCATAGAAGATTGCGGCGCAAGAGTTTTCGTGACAAGCCAGATTTACGACGGCAATCTCGGCGGCTTGGCGGGCGCAGACGAAAAATGCAGGCAAGCTGCAAAAACCGCAAATCTCGGAGGAATCTGGAAAGCTTACATCGGCACAGAAATACTTCCCGCAGAATCAAGAATTTATCCTTCCCCCCTGCCTTACAAAAAATTAGACGGAACTTTAATAGCAAACAATTACAATGATTTAACAGACAGCAGTATTGAATCGCAGATTAACATCGACGAGTTCAACGAATCAGTGCCTGCGCCGGAATATTCAAATTTTATTTTTGCATGGACAGGTTCTGCCGGCTCCGACGGCAAAATAGCTGATTGTAACGATTGGACAAATAATAATCTTGTATTCTCTAACGGAAATTGGATTCTGCCGTCTTCTTGGAATAATTATGGCGGCGCAGGAATTATAAACTGGGAAAGTGAAAGGCAAGCGCAATGGTCAAGCGCAGTGTCTTCGGGATGCCACGTTAAAAATAAATTATATTGTATCGAACAGCCAGCTTCAGAGCCCTCAAGAATTTTGCAGGCTTCTGCAAATCCAAATCCCTCCCCAATTCCAATCCCTCAGGGCATGAATACCGACGAATATTACAGGCTTGTTCAGGGAACAGTCCCGTTCAGAAACGGAATTTTCTTTTTCCAGGGCCCGATGCTCGGATTGAACAAAATCGAGCAAACTCAGATACTAAGCACAAAAAACACGCTGATGAGATTCAAAAAATTTGGCTACACTTTCAAATCTCTTTCCGCAGGCCCTTATCCAAATGTGAAAGCAATTGAAAAATTTATAGAATACGTAAAGAACCCTGAATACCAGATTATTTATTCAGATGTTCACGCTTCTTCCGGAACTCCTCAGTTGATAGAATGCTGGAAAAGCGACGACGCTGTTTTCATGCAGGGCCCTGATTTCAACGCAGCAATGGCGAGAGTCCAGCAATTAAGAAACGACCCAAGATACGCCAACTACCAGATAGCAATTAACTCTGTCTGCAAGTATCTTGATGTTCATACCGGAAAAATTAAAACAGAAGGATACGGAATTACAGTTTCTCCAATCTGGCTATACCGGATGGATGCCAACGGGCAGAACAGAAAATCAATTGTCTTCCAGGCAACTTGCTTCGGCGGAGTTTCCCACCTAGTTCCGAATTCTGCAGTGAACAGCTGGATTTCAGTCCCCGACAGAATAACAAAACTAGCTTATTCCGCGGGCGTGAAAGATGTTCTTCTCTTCACAGATTATTTCCTGACTGAAAGAAGTTTCCCGATGGAAGATTTTCCGTACATTTCAAGCGGGTTGTTAAGAACGCCTTCATTAATTTTCAATAAAGTCGGAACAAAATATGCTTCGTCCAAAGCGTATTACGACGGAGAAACTACTTTGACCGTCGGAAACACAATAATTTTAGACGGTAGTATCGACACAAATAATCCCTGCCTTACAAAGCGCTCGTTTTCTTCAGCAAGCATTTTCACAGATTATATTTTCTGCCAGATGATTCACCACGGCGGGACAGGCCCCCAGCCGGAAGTTGCGCCAAGAGTCTCGTCTGTTTCAGGCCCCGGATTCAGCAAAAAAACAGAGCCATATGAAGGATGCAACAAATACGGATACCAAGTTAAATACACAAACATGTCAAACGAAATCGAAATTAATTTTAACACGCCGATTCTTCCCGAGCCGAACTCCGTCGAAGTAGATGTCACCGGCTGCGTCGCTGATTTTGAAAAAAACCCGGACGTATTGCTAAATTATTACGAATCTGCTTATCCAAAATATTCAATTGATTCTCTGAAAGCGCTGAGCGAATTCAAGCAGGTATATAACTTGCCAATTAATCCGGATAATTTGTACGACATAAATTGGAGCACAGCGCAGACAAATGCCTACAGCGCAAATTACAAGAATAAATTAAATATAAAATTAAATTGGTGGCCGTCGAGAAGATACGAGATGTGCCTTCCCCAATCTTTCGAAGGAGAGGCAATCTATCCAGATTACACAAAAATAAACTTCCCAGAACACGATCATTCCTTCCTTGAAAGCGGCGGAAGAAATCAAAATAGATTAGTCGAGTCAGATGCAACAAGCGATAGCGGATGGAAGGACGACACAATCGAGCCGCCTTGGACTAGCGGAGATCCGGACATATGGCAGGACGACTGGTCTTCAGACAGATTTGTAAAAATAACTTTGAAAGGAAATTTAATACGAAGCTGGCCCGCAGGAATAAAATTCAACGGGCAGAACGCAGATGTCTCTCGGTTTAACATGCTCCAGTCAGGATATAATTATTACGGCGTTTACAATCCCTCGACAAAAAATTTCGATTTGAAATGGGAGTACTACAACGGCAACGACGCTCCTGGAAAAGATTTCCAAATCTGGTTCCCATGCCAAAAGCCCGTCGTCACTTATAACATACAGCAAATTTACTGCGAATCAAACGAAGACTGCCCGCCGGATAATTATTGTCTAGTCGATAAGCATATATGCGTAGGATAAATTATATCACTTTAAAATTACTACAAAAGCAAAGTTTAAATACCATTATACTCTAAAATAATTATGAAAACAAAAGTTTTCTCTGTACTGGCAGCAGGATTAATTTTAGCAATGCTAATTCTCGCAGGCCCTGCGCAGGGTTTTACATTAAGTCTTGCGTTGGATAATTCCTCGCCGACAATCGGAGATAAAATAAATTTCACAGCCGAAATAAATATTCCTTCGGGAGAGCAGCTTCCAATGGAATATCTAACATTAGAATTATCCGGCCCGGAAACAGGCGCTTGCAAATTTTCTCCAGACGGAACAATCATAAGTGGATGCAAGGGAATAACAATTTCATTAAATCAAAATTCAAATTATGGTTACGGTTACGGATATGGATACGGCTACCAATCGGGAAAATTAATTTACACAATTACCGTCGATACTTCACAATACAAGACAGGAGAATACTCGACAAGTTTTAATGTAAAAACAAATCCTTTGTTCACTCAGTCAGGTCCGTCTTTCAATATAATAGCAAAACAATCAAGCGGCGGTTCAGGATGCTACACTCAATGGCAATGCACAGACTGGACTGAATGCGTCGACGGCGAGCAATTCCGTTCATGTTCTAAAAAAATAAATTACTGCTCCGCAGCCAAGCAGCCGGAATTGGAAAGAACTTGTTTGAATCAAAAATCTTTGGCTTCCGTCAGCAAAAACAAGAATAGCGACGGCAAAATAGAATTAAACGAGACAGAAACATTAAGCCAGTCGTCTCAAAAATTAGCTTCAGCAATAACCGGAGCAGTTACAGGCGTGGCTGGCGACGTCGGCTACGGCGGAATTATAATTTTTGTTGTCGTGGTTTTGGGCTCGCTTTTCTTGATTGTTTTCCTGAGAAGAGTCTTGTAATTGTAAAATTTACCACTGGAATATAATGAAAGAGATTTATATATTTGCTATTCTTCTATAAATCAAGTAAAATGGGGGATGTGAGCAAAATTTCTGCAACTGCAATAACTTTGTTAGTTCTTTCCATCTTGATTATAACTGGTCCTGCAAGAGCTTTTGTCCTCGGTTTTTCAGTGTTGAATAACATCCCAATTCCCGGCGCGCCAGTTAATTTTTTAGTTTCAGCTGAAATAGAGCACGATGAAATTTTAAATATAAAAAATTTCACTTTCGAATTAACAGGTCCACAAAGTTTAACCTGCGATTTTCTTCCGAACGGAACTATTTTAACTTCTTGTCCGGGAATTAAAATTGAACAAATCGAATCTGCAGAATTTCAATTCGGATATGGCTACGGCTACGGTTATGGATATGGCTACGGCTACGGCTACGGCGAAAATGGTTTCCTCCGAGGATTTCTAAAATATAATATTACTCTCGACTCAAACACATTGCCCGCAGGAGAATACACCGCAAAACTTTTCGCAGCAACACCGACGGAGAGATTCCAGAGTTCAGAAGAAGAATTAACAATATTCAAGGAGTTGGCGCCAGTGGAAAAATGCTCGATACGTGCAGAGAAAGGAAAAATATCTATCGATGGCAAATCCCTGGAATCTCCAAGAACAAAACTTAATCTCGGTGTTCCAGAAAACAGGGCGCAGAAAGGAAAAGGATTTATAACAGCGCAGGGAGGAAGAGACAGAATAACTTACCAGTTTAAAGTAGACAAAGCAGCTAGAATCAGCGCAGACACAATTCTTTTCTTCACGTCGGGAGTTTTAGAGCATAATAAGGAAAAAACTTCAGAGTCCGCGCTGATTTCATTCAACACAAAATCCTTTAAGACACAAGTTATTGTCGACGGAGAGTCGCTTAAAATTCAGGAAATGGATGTTAATTTCGCCAAATGTTAAGATGAAAAAAATTTTTTGTATTTTCTTTTTCGCTGTAATTTTTTCTGCGCTGGTGTCCTCTGCAGAATTCAGCCCGAATATTTTAGTTTATAGTCTTGAGCCAAATCAAGAACTATGCCAGCAGATAATAATCTTCTCTGAAACATTAAAAAAATTTGAAGTTTCCGACAGATTGTCTGAAAATTCCAGAATTGAAATCAACTTCACAAAAACCATAGACAGATTCAAGGGAGAAAAAATAATTGACATCTGCATAAAAGGAAACCAGAACGGAATTTACAACGGAATGGTTTTTTTCAGAGATCCGGCAGAAAAAAATACTAGTCTGTTCGCCGGTTCTGTCCAAATTTTCGTCGACGTTTCAGAAATTCAGCAATCTCCTTCTGAAATTATCTCTTCCCCCTCGGCAAGTTCAGGCGGCGGGGGAGGTGGTGGGGGTGGCGGCGGCAGTTCAGCAAAACCAAAAACAACAGCAAATAAAAATCAAACAATAGCCAACAAAACAATTCAATCACTCTCCGTCCAAACCAAGGAAATTTCAAATTCAAATAACGAGTCTCCCCACGACGCTTCAGAAATAACCGGCGCAGCAGTCAGCACAAATTCCAAATTAAAACCAATTATCCCGATAATTTTCATCCTCGCTGTTTTGGTATTCTTCGTATACTCGAAAATAAACCCTTCGGGAAAAAATCCAAGTTCACCAAAGAAAAGGAGTAACACGCATTTAAATAAATCCTCGTCTATTAAACTTATTGAAAGGAGGTTAAAAAAGAGATGAAAAAACTTTTAGTTTTAACAGTTTTGTTTGGCTTGATGCTTTCTATAAGTGGAGTTTTTGCTATCAGTGCATCAATTAGTCGTTCTTCAACAGGCGCAGCATATTCTGTTACAAGCGACGTGCAATCAAGTTCTATTCCTAATTCGTTGCATACGAATGCAGACTTAATTACTAATTATCCTCCCTCAAATGAAGGAAGAATTAGAATAACTTTTGACACGCCTATGCCTCTTAACAATTTAGAAAAAATTTCTTGGATGCAGTATGTAACGAAAGGATACTTAACACACGTCGATATATTGTTAGAATCAGGAGAAGTTCTAGTAGCAGAAGGAGCCCATCAACACGGTAATCTTATAACTGGCTGGCCAGAAAATACTTGGATTAAAACATTTAATGGAGTTAATTGTGATATGTCCACACACTGGGCTGATGGCTGGATAGATTGTCCTTCTGATTTAACTAGTGTTAATAACTGGACAAATGTTTGGAAAGATAGTGGTGGGACGGATGGAACAGGAACCGACGGTCCAAATCTTCAGTCCTTAGAAAAATACAAAAAAGGTTGGAACAATATAATCGGAACCAATTTAGTAACTGCCATAGAAATCGAAGTAGACGGATGGGTAGCAGAATCTGAAGCATATATAGATGACATAAAAATAAATGACGATTTAATCACAAACTTTGATGATTCAACGCAAATCATCGGAGAAATTAATGAAAATGTAGAGGTTCAAATTTCTCCAGCAGTTCTTAACTTTGGATCCCTCTTACCAGGAACTTCAGGAAATCCTGCGATTAATGGACCAATAACAATTAATCCAACAGGAAGCAATGTTGATGTGCAGGTTACAGTAACGAATGTAGCAGGATTCCCGTTCGAAACAGGACTTAAACTCGATGGAAATAATCCTATTGGAAAAATTTGGAATATGGATTGTGTAGGAACAAACATTTGTGCGTATACTTCAGCAACAACTATTCCAACTCTGAACATTCCTGCAGGAGCATCAGTCGGAGCAAAGAGCGGGGTAATAACTTATTTCGTTGCGGCACAACCACATTAAGATGAAACGCTTTTTTCTTTTTTTCTTTTTTATATTAATATCAGTCCAAACAATAACAGCAGTCAGATTTTCTCCTTCAAGTCTGACTTATATGTTAGAGCCAAACGAAGAATTATGTCAAATGATTTCCCTCAACTCAGAATCTTCACTGATAATTGTTTCAGATGCTTGGACGAAGAACGAGAGTGATGAATGGAAAATCACCCTATTCAACACAACAGCAGAAGAACATGGCTTGGCAATTTCTTATCCAAAAACTCTTTCAATAAACGAAAGGCAAGTTAACGTCTGTATTTCTGGAACAAAAGAGGGAGAGTTTCATGGCGTAATAATAATGAGTCAGAAACAACAAGGAAATTCTATCATTCAGATGGGAGTCTGGCTCAAAGTAATCATTAAAGAAAAACCAATAGAGCAAGCAACTTCCCAAACAACTTCCCAAACAACAACCACCCCAAGCAGCAGCGGAGGCAGCAGCTCCCCGCCAAAAACAATCCCCCAGAACCAAACTCAAAAAAACAAAACATCGACGGAAAACAGCATCAGGCAGTTATCAGCCGAAAAAACCCAGCCCCAAGAAGAGAAAGTATCCAATATAGGAATAACCGGAAAAGTCGTTACTGAATCAAACAACAAACTAAGATACTCCACTGCCATAATCATTTTAATAATCATAGCACTCGCCATTGCAGTAGTTTACATAAAAAAAAGGCAAAATCCATATGAAAAAATATTTTCTCGCGCTCGCAGGAATTCTTTTAATTACAACTGTCTTTGCAGTTTTAGTTGAACAGCAATTAACCGCAACAGTTTTAGAATATCCGAAAGTTTTAATCAATGAATTCACAGTAGACCCGCAGACAGACTGGGACGGAAGCGGCTCAGCAACTACGTCAGACGAATGGGTGGAATTATACAACACCCAGCCAATCCCAATTGATTTAACCAGCTGGACTTTAGTCCTCAACGATTCAACAGACGAATTCGAATCCCTAATAGGAATTATTCCGCCATATAGTTATTTAGTTATCTATCCAGACGGATCCCAAAATAACGACGGGCAATTGCTTCTTTACGACAATTCAAGCATTCTTATCGACGCAGTAGCATACGGAGACTGGGACGACGGAAACACAGCAGACAACGCGCCGGATGGAAACGCAAATAACATTACAAACGAATGTCTCTCAAGATTGCCGAATGCAAAAGACACAAACACAGACAATACTGATTTTACAAAATTAACTTGCACTTACGAACAGTCCAATAATGCCTGGAACATGACTCTCATCCCAGTTGTCATAACAGATATTCCTTCAATTCCTTTCTGCCTCTTGGAAACAGACAGCTTAATAGTTTCAGCAAACATAACAGGCAGCATAAAAAAAATCTCTCTCTCTTATAGCACGGGCGGAGCTTGGAAAGAAATTTCTCTCCCCGGAAATACCGAAGGAATTTATTCAGCAGCAATACCCTCTTCAGAATTAAATGGCAAATCAACGGTCTCTTGGAAATTTGTTGTCGAAAACATCGCCGGAGATTTAACCTACGGAACAGAGCAAAGCAAAAGCATTGCTAAAAGAACTCTCCTCTCAATCTCCCCATCACAGCCAGATGGACAAAACAACTGGTACATCACCGAACCGACTTTCACTTTGGAAAATCCTGACGCATCAATTATAGAATACAGATGGAATGGAAACTTTTTCATATACTCAAAACCATTCAAACTCGAAGGCACGCCAAACAACGCAAGCCTCACTGGCGGAATCAGCATGCTAAAATATTGGAGTGATGTTTGTTCAGGAGAGCCAGAACAAAATCAAACATTTCATTTTGATTTCACAAGCCCAATAATAGAACAAACATCTCCAACAGGGCAGATAACAAAACTAAAACCTACGATAAGCGCGTACATCGATGAAAAATATTCGCAAAACTCAGGAATTAATATCTCAAAAATAACAATAAAATTAGACAACGCCGACGTAACCAAAGACGCTGTAATCTCTCCGATAGACGCGATCGACGCAGCAATAACTTATTCTCCGGTGGAAAACTTGTCAGTTGGCCAGCACGAAGTAACAATCAGCGCAGAAGACAAGGCAGGAAGAAACTCGCAATTAACTTGGACATTTGAAATTGTAAAAAGCTTCACGCTAAAATTAGCAGTTGACTATCCTGAATCAAAAGATTACAACATCAAAAGAATTCCGTTCAATCTGACAACTTCAGAACAATCAAGAAAAATAGAATACATAAATTACGCAGACAACAAGCCAAGATGGCAGACGCTCTGTTCAAACTGCGACAGCTACGGCGCCGAAAAAATAAAAACCAAAATCCTCAAAGAAGGATGGAACAATCTGACAATTAGAGCAATAGGAGAATTTAGCACGGACGAAAAAAATATTTCAATATTCATCGACTCAAAAGCGCCGGTAATATCAAAAACAGAACCAGCCAGAAATAAAATAATCAACGGCTCTTTCTTCCGGGTAAAATACACAGAAGAAAATCCTGCAAATATAAAATTATTCTGGAATCCAAACATAACCTTGCAAAATTGCACATCAGGAAGAAACCAAGTCTGTTCTACTTCAATAAATCTCTCTAACTTTGATGACCAATTGATTGATTATTATTTTGAAATCTCCGACGGAATAAACACAGTAAAGTCAAAAACTAATAAAGTTTTTGTTGACACAACTTCTCCCCGATTAGCAATTAACCTTCCACAAAACGAAACAGTTTACAGAAGCAAGGTTCCATTCAACCTCACAGTTTCAGAAAAAGCAGAAATTGAATACTTCGATATTTCATCAGGAGCAAAATGGATAAAGCTCTGTTCAAACTGCGACAGCTACGGCGCCGAGAAAATAAAATACAAAAGATTCAGCAGGGGAAATCACAACATTCTAATCAGCGCAACAGACAAGGCTGGAAACTCCGACGTCAAACAGGTTTTTTTCACAGCTTAAATTTTAATAATAGTAGACGAGTCCGATTAACTTGAACAAAATTTGAGTTATATTTTGTAAGATATATATTATTTAAAATTAAACAAAATTACTTCATTTTATGATAATTCAAGTTTTTTTGTTGATTTTCATAAATATTTTCATAATTCTAATACTAGGTATAAACTGGAGAAAAATTAGAAATTTTTTTGTTGAAGAAACATATACTTATTTTGAAGTTGTTTTTATAGCCCTATATTTTTTAGAACAAGCAGCGTTCATAGGGCTATCTTATTTCTATGAAGAGTATAACACTCTTTTAGTAGGCTTCTTCGCACTCGTTGTTTTGACGACAGTTGCCCTCAACAAATTGATGATGGAAAGTAAAAACAGAAGACTAGCTCAGAAAATCAATCAACTCGTCGATAAATCCTTAGAGAAGTTTGTTTCTGCAATAGAACAATATGAAAAATTGATGGACGAAGTTAGAATAAATGTAGAAGAGCTTGAGCAGGAAAATAGAGCATTAAGAAATTTTATAAAAAAGAACAGAAAAAATTTGTAATATTAAATTAATAATCTTATCTTATTGTGTATCTCTAAAACTTCTTTTTCTATTTTATTTACATTTGCTCTTGCACGAGTCATGCTCGAATTCGTCTCTTTGCTGTAATTTTTATCATTCTCTAAAATTTCTTTTATTTCAATATTCCTTTTAGAAATTTTTTTTGTCATAAATAATTCAGCCTCTTTTTGTATATAAAATCTTGTGCAGTAAAGTATATAAATTAATCGTTCTATTGTAAGTAAAATAAAGCGATGCATTCTTCTTGCCGCCAAAGATTCTTTCACCAACTAATTTTTCATCAAAAAAAAGTAGTCACGAACATTTAAATAGAAAACCATTTTTTACCCGCTATGAAAAAAAGTGGTGTCGTCATAACAGCTATTCTATCAATATTTCTTCTTGTTTCCCTCGCATCAGCAGCAGACGTTGCTTATCTTTACAAAAAAAATTCTCAGGTGGACGATAATGTCCTTGCTGTTTTCAACGAGCTTTCTCTGACAGTTGATCTAATCCAGGAAAACTCTCTCCCAAATAATTTCAATTCCTACAAATTAATTTATGTCGGAAAAGAAAATTATAGAAACAATGAAAACTTTCCAGTTAACAATTATCCTTCTGTAATCTCAAATCGCAACCCTTCAAAGTCATGGGGCTTGACAGACAGCAACGGAGTCAGCCAGATGGGTTCAACATCTCCTTTAAGCGTAGTAGTCAACTCAAACTCGCTTGCAGTTTATACGCAGGGGCTAAAAGAAAACAAAGTCGCAGTCTCCTATTATTATCTAGGTAAAGACAGCAAAGCGCAATCATTGCAGCAAATCGCAGCAACAAAAACAACTTCATCAGGAGTCAAATTTGGCGACGTTGTTTCCTACGCTGAAGCAGGAGCGCAATTGCTCAACGGAAAAACACAAAAGAAAAACCTATGTTTCTTCGGAATAGTCGAATCAGACTACTGGACGCCAGAAGCAAAAAACTTGTTCAAGGAATGCATTAATTTTGCCGTCGGCACTGTTCAGCCAGCTCCAGAATGCACAAATAACACAGAGTGCCCAGCAGAACAATTATCACAGCCGTTCTGCCAAAATAATAATGTTTACAAAACAAAAACAACGAGCTCTTGCGTAGAAAACAAATGCGTTCCTTCCGGAGAAAATGTTTCCGTTGAGACATGCTTGTTCGGCTGTGAATCAGGCGCATGCAAGCCAGCTCCAACACCAATAGAAGAATGCAACGCAACCAAAATCTGCAATTCAACATTTTCAGAGCCGTTCTGCCAAAATAATAATGTTTACAAAACACAATTCAATTCCTCTTGCGTAGCAGGACAATGCGTCGCATCATCAAATCAAAGCATCCTAATAACAGTATGCCCTTACGGCTGTTCGCAAGCCCAATGCCTTCAACCAGAAATTCACGACGTCGCATTAATCGACTTCGCAAACTCCACAAATAAAATCCGTATCAAAGACGCAGCAGGAATAATTATTTCAAACAACCAGTTGCAATGCAATTCAAAATACAAGTTTGAAATAAGCGCCGAGAACAAAGGAAACTTCACAGAGGATGTTTCTTTCGCAGGCTCAATCGGCTCCCTCGAATTAAATCACAATTCAATCTCAAACTTTTCAGCCGGAGAAAAAACAACAACACCAAAGTCAAAGACAATAAACATGACTCTCACAGAAGGATATTACAACATCTCAATCGAAGCAATCCTTGACGGATTCACAGACGCAAACCCATCGAACAATAAAGCTCTAAGAGAAATTTTTGTTTCTTGTTAATAAAATTAATTATTTGCTTGCTTCAATAGGTTCTATTTCTCTATTAAAGTTTATTCTTCTGTGTTCTGTCCTTTCTTGAGTTAGAAATGCACATAAATTATCTGTAATTATATGAACTTTTGCCGTATTTATTTCTGAATAATGATCTCTTAACAGAATCCCTCGCTTTGCTCTCCAGTCTCCTTGAGTAAATCCTGGCATTGTTCCGTCATAACGATATAACTTACAGTGGGGGAAAAAATATTCTCCAAACTTTCCGCTAATTCCTCCCTCTTCATTATTCCACTTCCAACGCGGATTATAAAATTCATTTGCATTAAACCTCGTCATCCAATTATTTTCTAATTCATCAATAAACCAAATTCTATACTCTTTAACATCTTGAATATCAGGACGAGGAATTTCAACAAAAGTCATGCTATGCATATCAATTAATTCCTCTGCCCTTTTACTAATTTTTTCCATTTGTTCTTGAATTCTTGCTAAGACATCTTCTTCTGCCATGAAAAGTTTAGCAATTTCATAGATATATAAATATTTCTTCCCCATCTGTCAAAAAATCTTTTTTCCGTCGGCATTAGGCAATGTAATCCATAAACCATAAATTACGCATTCATTAATTCCAAGTGGTAACCAACATTTAAATACAAAATCTATTTTTCCAAGTCATGAAAAAAAGAGTGCTCATAATATCTGTTTTGTGTCTCGTCATGTCTTGTCTTTTTGTTTCCGCCCTGGAAATAATTTCGCCGGAAGATGAGCAATGGTATGACTCTCGTTCTGTGATGTTCAGCTTAAAATCCGACAACCCCAGCGATTTTTTTTATGTCAAAGAGCCGGCACTCAGAGAAAGATGGTCTAAACTTTGCAGCAATGTTAAATCCTGCGAAAAGTTAGTAAAGCTTCAGGAAGGGAAAAACAATGTCGCAGTGAAATCAGACGGCGTGGTGGTAAGCGAAATGGACTACCAGGAAATAATTGTATACGTTGATTCTAAAAAGCCAATTATAAAAAAGATATGGCACCAAAGAAATTCCCTTCTTCAAGAGGAAGAATTTGGAATCGATTTCGAGGAAAAAAATTTAGATGAGGTTCTTTTGCAGTATGGCTCAAATGAAGCAGAAATGAACTCAAATGAAATCTCTGCTGATACAAACTCAGACTGCGAAAGCACAGGCGAAGATAATCAGAGATGTGTCTTCCGCGTGCCTGGCAGCATGGCAAATTACGAAGGGGAAAAAATAAAATACCGAATCATAGTCGCAGACAAGGCAGTCAACGAAGCTTCAAAAACAGAATTTTTCGAAGTTGATCAGACAGCTCCGGAAATAAAATTCTCCGATTATGTCGTCAGGCAAAGAACAGTTGATTTTGTTCTTGACATCTTCGAAAAAAACTTTCAGGAAGTTTATTATACCGACGATAACGATGCAGCAGGCACAAAAAGAAGAATATGCAGCGTGCTAAAGTACGGCAGATGTTTCAAGACAAAAACCTTTGGCCCCGGTGATTACGCTTTCACGATTCACGTAGTAGACAAGGCAGGCAACGAAGCAGTTGAATCCTTGGACATTTCAACACGTTAATCTTTTCCTTCACCAAACAAAAGTAGTAAGATGCATTTAAATAAAAAACAATCCCTTGATTTTCCATGAAAAAGAGAACGCAGCTGTTCGCAGTATCTTTCACACTTCTAATTTTAACATCTGCCATCGCGTCAGCAGGAGACGTCGCATATCTTTACAGAAAAACATTTCAAATAGACAAGAATATAATTGATGTTTTCGAAGAGCTCGGTTTGACAGTTGATTATATTCAGGAAAAAAATCAGCCGTCAAGTTACAGCGGATACAGATTAATTTTTGTTGGAGACGAAAACTTCAGGGCAAATATTCCAGTTAACAATTACCCTTCTGTAATCGTAAGCTACTACGACGCAGAAAGATGGGGATTGACAGACGAGGAAGGAATCAGCCAGATGGGAGCAAACGCCCCTATGAGTGTTGTAATAAACAGCCATCAAACTCAAGTTTATACGCAGGCATTAATTCAAGAGACAGTTGCAGTTCCTTATTATTATCTTGACATCGAGGACAAAACACCTGGAATGCAGCAGGTAGCGGCAACAGAAACAACAGAATCTGGATTCAAAATTGGCGACGTGATTTCTTACGCGCCCATCGGAACCCAGATGTCAAATGGAAAAACACAGCAGGCAGAACTCTGCTTTTTCGGGATAGTCGAATCAGATTACTGGACACCTGCAGCAAAAGAGTTGTTCGTCGATTGCGTGAATTACGTGGCAGCAGAATGTTCGCAGGACTCAGACTGCCCGGCGCCAACAACCTCCGCGCCGTTTTGCGTCGGAAATGACGTTTACTTTACGCAATATTCAAACACTTGTGAAAACACTTTGCTGGCGCGCTGCGTTGCGCACGAGCAGGATATATTCAGCAAAACCTGCCCTTACAGCTGCCTTGACGGGCAATGCGCAGGCGAATGCAACAACAACGCAGACTGCGACGACAGCAACTCTTCAACAGAAGACATCTGCCATAATCCTCAAACACCCCAATCATTTTGCACTAACGAACCAATAGAATGTTCTTATAATTCAGACTGCGGAACAGACGGACTAATCAACCAACCAACTTGCTCAGGACTAAATGTCGTTCAAGATTACAAAACATTTACTTGCAATAATCCTGGCACAGCACAATCATCCTGCTCTTCTTCAATCTCACAGCAAATCTTAGAAACATGCTCAGACATTTGCGTTAATGGAGAATGCAAAGATATAGAATGCTACAACAACGCAGATTGCGGCACAGACGGATTAATTGGAGAATTATTTTGCACCGGAGACAACGTATTCCGGAATTTCAAAACATTTACTTGCAATAATCCTGGCACACCCGAATCTTCTTGCTCTTCTTCAATCTCTCCGCAATTAATCCAGACTTGCCAAGAGACTTGTCTTGAAGGAATCTGCGTCGATATAGAATGCAACAACAACGCAGATTGCGGCACAGACGGACTAATCAACCAGCCAACTTGCTCAGGACTAAATGTCGTTCAAGATTACAAAACATTTACCTGCCACAACCCAGCAACACCGTCGTCATCCTGCTCTTCCTCAATCACACAGCAAATCTTAGAAACATGCTCAGACATTTGCGTCAATGGTGCATGCCATGACGTAGAATGTGATGAAAACTCAGACTGCAACGACGCAAATCCTTTAACGCTGGACGAATGCATCAACCCTGGAACAATAATAAGCGACTGCAGAAACACTCCGATTAATTGCAACAACAATTTGGACTGCGGATTCACAGGATTTTTCGGAAATGAATTCTGCTCTAACGACGACATCGTAAAAAATTATCAGCTTGCAGTTTGCCACAACCCAAACACTTTGAGTTCATCATGTGATTTGCAAATCTCGCAAGAGACAATCCTCTCTTGCCCATACGCATGCCACGACGCAGCGTGCATTAGATGCGACGGAAACTCAGACTGCAACGACCAAGATTCAGACACATTAGACATCTGCCGCAATCCAGGTGAATTAAACTCGTACTGTGAAAATCAAAACACAACTCCGCAAAACATAGACTGCTACACCAACGCAGACTGCGGAACAAACTCCCCAGTCAGCCAATTATTCTGCTCGCTCAACAACGTAAATCAATTATTCCTGACATGGACTTGCAATAATCCTGCGACAATTCAATCATACTGTTCATCAAGCTTCCAGCAGCAAATAATCCAAACCTGCCCAGACATCTGCCAAAACGGGCAGTGCATCGGAATTACTTGTTACAACAACGCAGACTGCGGAACAGACGGACTAATCAACCAACCAACTTGCTCAGGATTAAATATCGTCCAGGATTACAAAACATTTACCTGCCACAACCCAGCAACACCGTCGTCATCCTGCTCTTCCTCAATCTCTCCGCAGTTAATTCAAATTTGCAGTTATGCGTGCGCAGGAGGAAGTTGTATAGGACAATGCATTCCAGGACAAACTCAGCAATGCGGAAATTCAAATGTCGGAGAATGCGAGTTCGGAACAAAGACATGTAATTCTTACGGTTCTTGGAACAGCGAATGCGTCGGTGAAGTTTTGCCTTCAAATGAAATCTGCGACGGAAAAGACAACGACGCCTGTCTGTTCAAACGAATGCTCTTCATCAGGAACAAGTCAATGTTACGGCGCAGGTTACAGAGTTTGCGGAAACTTCGACGCTGATTCATGTCTTGAATGGTCTTCGGTAACAACATGTAATTACGGCTGCGCAAATGGAAATTGCAATCCACAACCCCCAATTACTTGCACAAATGAATGCTCTTTCACAGGCCAAAGGCAATGCACAAGCGCAGGTTACAGAATCTGCGGAAACTTCGACGCTGATTCATGTTTAGATTGGTCTCTGATAACTCAATGCGGTTTAGGAGCCGCGTGCACTTCAGGATACTGCGTTTAATTTGCTACTCATGAAGATGACATTTTGCCAACAAAATTTAAAAACCTCTTGCAATCCTAATTGTTACTCCAAAAAATGACACCAAATCTAAGCGATAACAAAAAAGCACAATCTTCAATTCTGGTATTTTTATTTATACTCATTTTATTTCTGCTTGCAAGTGCTGCTCTCGTCTTTTTATTATTCTCTTATTCTCCTTCAACTGTAAAAAAAGAAATCACTAATTCAAATTACAATGAAATTGAACAAGACGCAGTTTTCATTCCAATAAGCAAAGATATAATAGACACAGACGAGGACAGCGTGGAAGACATCGAGGATAACTGCCCGCTCCATTTTAATCCGTTCCAAGAGGACAAAGACGAAGACGGAAAAGGAGACGCCTGCGACGTCTCAAGGTCAAATAGAAACAGTCACGACGATGACGACGAAATAGAGTGTTCTTCTAATTCAGACTGCGGCACAGGCGCATTAACAGGAAATAGATTTTGCCAATCAGGCGACGTCTATCAAAATTTCAAAAATCACACTTGCAATAATCCCGGTAAAACATCTTCATCCTGCTCTTCTTCAACAACCCCTAAATTAATTCAAGATTGTATCTTCGGATGCGCTAACGGAACTTGCATTGTTCCGGCTTGCAGCACAAACACAGACTGCGACGACAGCAATAATTACACAGAAGACATCTGCAAAAATCCAGGCACATCTCAAAGCTATTGCGAGCACAATCCTATTGCTTGTTTGAAAAATATGGACTGCGGATTTAACGAATTAATCGGCAATTTATTTTGTTCTTCAAATAATTTAAATGTGTTGCAATTATTCCAGTCTTGGATTTGTCTTTCTCCGGGCACAGCGCAATCCTCTTGCTCTTCTTCAACAACTCCCCAAATAATCCAAACATGCTCAGACATTTGCGTTAATGGAGAATGCAAAGATATAGAATGTTACAACAACGCAGATTGCGGCACAGACGGATTAATCAACCAGCCAACTTGCTCAGGACTAAATGTCGTTCAAGATTTTAAAATATTCCGTTGCAATAATCCTGGAACTCCGCAATCATCTTGTTCTTTCTCGCTCTGCCAGGAAATCCAGCAGTTATGTTCAGATGCTTGCATTGCAGGAATTTGCGCCGATATAGAATGTTATAACAACGCAGATTGCAATGACGCAAATCTTCTAACAGAAGACATTTGCCACAATCCAGCAACACCAGAATCTTACTGCACCAACGAATTAATATCAGAATGTATTCCAGGACAAACTCAGCAATGTGGAACTTCTAATATTGGAGAATGCGATTTCGGAACAAAGACATGTAATTCTTACGGTTCTTGGAACAGCGAATGCGTCGGTGAAGTTTTGCCTTCAAATGAAATCTGCGACGGAAAAGACAACGACGGGCAAGTTTGTTATTCAGGAACAGGACAATGCAGAAAAGCTGGAAACTTTGTTTGTTCATCAAATGGATTAACAACAAATTGTAATGCGGTTGCTGGAACACCAACAGCAGAAATCTGCGACGGAAAAGACAACGACTGCGACGGTTCAACAGACGAAAATAATGTCTGCGCATCTGGATGTACAAGCGAATGTCCAGTATTTGAAGCAAGACAATGCACAAGTGGCGGTTACAGAGTCTGCGGAAACTTCGACACTGATTCATGCCTTGATTGGTCTCTGATAACTCAATGCGGCTTGGGTTCAACATGCTCAGGAGGCTACTGTGTTTAATCTTAATTTTTTACTAACACCGGGTAGAAACAAAAAACCCCTCTCGCAAGACATAAATGTTTATAACTTAAATTCAGCTCAAAAAATAAAATGAAAAACCCAGCAAAAACAATACGCGGAAGAATTTTAGGAACTGCAGCAAGTATCGCATCTCTAGTTATGCCAGGCTGCGCCCCGCAAGAAAATTATGCCCCTGAATTTTATCTTGAAGATAACGCTGGAAATCCTGTCGCAGCAATTACAGGAGCAAAAGCAGAAGAATACGGCGTCGACGAAGTTTACGAAGCTTCATTAGACAAATTCCCGCTTGTTGTAAGAGCTGAAGATTCTGACGGCCCAGAATTAATCGGACATGTTGAGCCATATCAAACCAATCCTCCAGCAAATCTCGGAACAGAAGTTTCAAGACTGAATAGCGGAGAAGGAAGTTTGGAATGGCTTCTTCAAGCAAATCAAACAGGCCCAGTTGCCGACGGAGAAAGACAAATTGCAGGCGCATGGGCATCTGACAGATATAACGGCTCGCGTCCTTCAATCGGAATTGGCGCAGTAGTTTGCGGAGTAGGCGTTTTCTATAATCTCGGAGATCCTCTGCCTCCAAAAAGAAAAACAGTTGCAGTAATTACAAATATTAACAACCACGAAATTCCTAAACCTTGGGAAGACGGCGACGGAAAATGCGACGCGAATTTAGGCGAGCCCTATTCTTCAACAGACTGTTCTCCAACAACAGACGAACTTGTTAAATCAGGGCATATAAAATCTTATTTTGTCAACGAGCAAGGAGAAAGAATAGACACTGTTACAACAAACCCCGCAACACTTAGAATCTGGGTTTCTAACCAGCTAGATAATAGAAAAGCAGCATGGCCAACCATAGTTGACCCTCAAGAAAATGGACAGAGTGACTGCATCGATATCAGGAATAATTATTCGCAGCCCCAGCTCAAGGGCTCTGCAACTTATAATAATTTATCCGGAGTAGCTTATGACACAAGAATAATTTTCAATGTTGCTCCAAATTGCAGGCAAGATGAAGTTGCAGGATTTGCAGTTTCTTTAACAACAAAAGATGGTGACGTTATCTATCCAGTAATTGGCTCGGGCTTTGTTCCTCGTACTCTTCCTCCATACTCACAAGATTAATCCTGTCACTTTGAATAGTAGATACACACCTTTATTCTGCAAAGCATATATAACATTACATTATTGTTTATAAACAAAATAACTCCCACTTAAACATGGTAAAAAATTTCTTGCCAGCCGCGTTAGCAATAATTTTAATCCTCAATATAACAGCAGCCGCAGCAATTACAGGAGCAATCGGAAATTCCCGAATGGTTTTAAGAATGGAGCAGGGCGAGGAAATTGAAAAATACGTTCTGGTAAAAAACGTAAATGATATTCCTCTGACAATAGACTTGATTATAACAGGAGATTTGGCAGACGAAGTTGAATTAGAAGAAGAGTCGTTTGTTCTGCAGCCAAAAGAAGAAAAGAAAGCATACTTCACAATCACGGCTGCAAAATCAGGAACAACAGAAACAAAAATTAATGTCAAATTCACGCCCGAAGAAGGAAACGGCGTCGGATTATCCTCGTCGGTAATTGTAATAACTTCGGGCGAGGGCGAAGAAGAATTAGACGATTCAGAAACAGATGATTCAGGCGCAGGCTCTCCATTAACAGGCTCAGTGATATCAGACAATCTTTCAAAAATATCAAGCACAACAATTTTAACAGTTTCAGCAGCAGTTTTGATTCTCGCACTGTTAGCATTAATAATCTATTCAATAAACAAAAAGAAAAAAAAGGTGAGGAGGTCCAATGCCTAAAGCATGGAAATTTATTTTTCTCTTGGCGATTTTAATTCTTCCGTTGGCATCAGCAGCAGACGTCGCTTATATTTTGGAAGACCCTCCATCAGGTCAAACAAGTCCCCAACTAAATCTAGTAATTATATCAGCATTAAATAATAAGGGATTAACATACGACGTAATAAAAGATTCCCAAATTCCGACGACAGATTTCTCCCAGTATTCTCTCTTGTTAATCGCAGAAGACGTTGACAAACTAGATTATTCGCGGGTAAGTCAAAAAAATAAAATCTTTTTCAATGATAGAGTAGCAGAAGATGTTTGGAAGGGCGTTAGCGCTACGTATACAACAAACAGAAAAACAATAAAATCAACAAATATTAACCATGAAGTTTTCGAAGGAATAACTTTTCCAACAGATTGGACAATGGAAATTTATAGTACAACAAATCAAATACATTTTTTACAAATTAAACCATCATATATTACTACGCTGGCAATTAGGTCTGATTTAAACGTTCCAGTAATTGCATACTCAGAATCAAATGAAATAAAAAATTTCTTTTTCGGAGCCCCTTTCTTCAATGACTGGAACAGCAACGGAAAGCAGATATTTGAAAACGCATTAACCTGGATGACTCAATTACCAGACGAATGTAATTTAAACTCAGAATGCGACGACAGTAATCCCCTAACACAAGACATCTGCCACGAACCGCAGGCAGAAACATCTTATTGCACAAACGACTTGCTTCCCCCTGAAAACAACCCTCCAACATTCACAGGCCCAATCCCAGAAATTAGATGGATAAAAGGAACAGCATCTGAACCTCTTAATCTAAATAATTATTTTGATGATTTAGACGGAGAGGATTTAACTTTTGGAATATCAGCATATAATCCGGAGAATACAGGAATTCATATTAACCCGCCAGAAGAAAACGGTATCTTCTCATTTTGGTCAGACGCAGAATTCACAGGAGAAGACTGGATTGTCTTTTACGCCGACGACGGAGAAGACAGAACATCAACCAACACAATAATCCTGTCAGTAATTCCAATTATTCCGCCGGAAAATCAGCCGCCTGTTTTTCAAGCTCTTCAGTGCGAAACGCAAATAGACGAAGACGCAGAAGAGAAAACCTGCGTTCTGCAAGCATCTGATCCCGAAAACGACGAATTAACATTTGAAGTTGAATCGCAGGCAAATTTAATCTGCGCAATAAATGAAAACACCCTAACATACTCCCCAGAAGAAAATTACAACGGTTCAGCATCCTGCACTATCTCAGTTTCCGACGGAACTTCAGCAGATTCAAAAACATTAGAAATAAACATTCAGCCAATTAACGACGCTCCTGAAATTATCTCTGCCACCCCAAGCCAAAGCGTAATTAATTTATTCGAAGGAAAATCTCAAATTTTCTCATTGGAAACGCAAGACATAGATTCTGAAAAAACGCTCCAGTGGTTTTTAGATGATATCCTGCAATTAACAACAGCTTCGCAATACACCTTCCTGCAATCTCCAGGCTCTTACATTCTTTCCGCCAAAGTTTCCGACGGACAATTTACAAATGAAAAAATCTGGAGCGTAATAGTGGGTAATATCGAAGATTACACTTGTTCTGAAGTTTCTGGATATATTACAAAGGAAAACGAAATCTGCAGAGGGGAATTCTTAGGCGTAAAAGACTACCCTGAATCGTGCTGCTCAACCATTCCCGAACCAAAATTCGGAGACGCAAAGACTTGCGAATCTTTAAGCAATGAAATAGAGATAGAAATAGAAAATCCAGAAGACGGTGATGCAATAGAATTCGGAAGCACACTAGATATAGAATTAGACATAACAAATAATCAGGATGAAGAGCAGGACATTGAAGTAGAAGCGTATCTTTATGATTTAACCGACGACAAAGTATTAATGGAAGACAGCGCTTCAATTTCAGTCGGAGACGACAGCTCAAGAGTATTAAAATTCAATTTCGAAATTCCAAATGATTTGGACTTGGAAAACAAATACGCAATTTTAACAAAGGCGTATTCCGAAGACGATAAAGATACATGTAATCAGATTTACAAGAAAATAGAATTAAACAGGCCGAATGAAAATGTTATAATCTCGGCATTTGATTTGCCCTTGACAGCAGTATGCGGGCAGGTAATATCCTCAAAAATAAAATTAGAAAATCTTGGTTCAGAAAGCCAGGAAGCAGCAATTTCTTTAAAGAATAAAGACTTGGGCATTTCGCAGACATCAGAGAAATTCACAATTGAAGAATATGACGAAGACAATGATAAAAAAACAATGGAATTTTCCCTAAAAATTCCCGAAGATGCGGAAACAAAGGCGTATGTGATAACAGCAACGCTTTCTTACGGCGCGCTAAGAGAAACACTGACAAAAGAAATTAAGATACAATGCAGCTCGCAAGAACCAAACACTTCATTTACAGCTGAAACTCTCTCTGACGAACAAACGCAGATAAATTTGAATAAAAACCAACCAGCAGTAGCCTCCCAGCAGACAAAACCAAAGACATTTCTCTATATGATGATTTTATCTAACATAAGCCTAATCATAGTCTCTGTCTTGGCTTATCTTTTGATTTTGCCGTCGGTAAATTCAAAGATTTCAATAAGAAGAGAGTTGTTAAAAAAATGAATTGATTCAATTCAATTTGTTAGTTTATGTTCATTAAAATAGGGGCGCTTCTCAAGATTCATTTTGTATTAATTATTCCCCTCCCAATTTAATTTTATCTCACAACCCAACCGAACTCTTTCCCCAATTTATTTTTGTCTATCGCAATAAATCCCCAACCCCTCTTGAATTTTCTCCCCAATAATTATTCCCCTCCCCATTTAATTTTATCTCACAACCCAACCGAACTCTTTCCCCAATTTATTTTTGTCTATCGCAATAAATCCCCAACCCCTCTCGAATTTTTCTCCCCATTAATTATTCCCCTCCCCAAAACTCCCCACCCATCTTTAAATCCTCACCCCATTCCCCTAAAATAATTTCCTGAAATTCCCCTCAATCTCCCTCTCAACTTCCTTCAAACTCTTCCCCTTAATTTCAGCGATTTTACGGTAACTCTCGACGACAAAAGCCGGTTCGTTCTTTCCCTCTCGCAAAGGATGCAAAAAAGGAGAATCTGTCTCGCACAATAACTGCGAAAGCTCAACGCGCCGAACCAAGTTCTGAAAATGCTCATTATATTTAACAGAAGCAGGCACACTGAAACTCCAGCCGTTAGCAGAAATCCTGTCAATTAATTTGAACCCTCCCGAAAAGCAATGCATCACAATTTTTTTCGCGCCAGATTCCTCAAGCATCTCAACACATTCTTTCTCAGCTTTTCGCGAATGCACAATCAACGGCTTGTTTAATTCAATAGCCAGCTCAATAAATTTCTGAAAAACTTTTTTCTGCTTTTCCCTATCAGCTCCGCTTTCAAGAAAATCCAGTCCCACTTCACCAATAGCAATAATCTTGCCGGCGTTCGCCCGAATAAACTCAATTTCCTCGTCGATATCTCTCAAGATTTCAGTCGGATGCACGCCCAAAGCGCCCCTAATTTCTTTATACTTCTTAGCCAATTCAATTACTTCTTTATTCTCCGAAATTCCAATTCCGTTGGCAACAATCAATTTGACATTTTCTTTCTTCGCTCTCTCAACTACTTCCCCAACTTCTCCAGCGCTGTAAAACCGCGAATCCAAATGGCAATGCACGTCGATGAACATTTTATTTCAATGTAGGGAGAGTTTAAAAATATAGCCAAGCATTTTAGATTACATCTATTTTCTTAGGTTCGCTAATCGCATTTTCGCATATAATTTCTTTTCCGTAGACGAGAATTACCGGGATTGCTTTGATCGCGAGTCCCTGAGTAGCCAAATCAATACCAACATTACTCGGATTCGCATTATTATTCTTGAATTCTTTCGAACCAAACTCAGTTAAATCAGTTGCGTCATCGTCATCGACACTTATAGTCTTATCATCAATAATAAAATTTATTTTTGATAGAGCTCCTGCACCGTTATTTCTTGTTACAATAATTGTCAGAATCGGATCTGCGCCCGGACCAGGATCACTGTTAAATTCAGCTTTCGTAACTTCAATATCAAAATCTCTGCAAGCTTCATTAAACTCTATCGAGCTTTTCAAATCATCTATCATTGGAAAGAAAAAACTAGCAACAACACCAACAGCCACAATCACAAGTAAAACAATTAACACACTAGTTATAATTGAAGACAATCCTCTTTTTTTTATCATATAAACAATAAATATCTTTAACTCATAAACTTTTCTATTTTATTAGTTGGAAAAATTACAGTTTGTCGGAATGCCAGGTCCGCTCAAGCACATGTCAAACTTATTCAAATCGTCTTTGTCGACGTCATTATCTCTATCGAAATCCACATCAGAGCATTCAAATGTTAGCGGATTTTCAAGCCCAGAAAAACAAGATTGCAAATGTCCAAAATCAATCATGTCAATATCGCCGTCTCTGTCATAGTCAAGGTTTAGTTTTTTCTGCAGCAGCGGAGCGTTTTGAGGAAGGCGAGCCATGTAAATATCTCCGTAGTATGTGCCTGCATTATTTCTAGTATCTGTCCAGACAAGAATGTTCCCACCAAGATTTGGTTCATATTGGTGCTCATTATTTGGTGTAATAATAAATTCTCCTCTGTCGTCATTTGTGCCAAAAACTTTATCTTCTCCAAAATCAAAAGCAAAAACATCCGCCGTAGCAGAACCTGGCGGATTATTATTATTTCTCCAATCCGAAAATAATAAATATCTATCTCTAATAAAATGATCACCAAGACGCACTTTCCCACTCTTAGTTATCTGAAAAGGCCCCCTATCATCGCCTGTTCCGTGTTTCAAATCAACTCCGATATCATAACCATAAATATTTCTAGCCCCAGAAATTCCATTTTGCCAGACAATCATTCTTTCCGAGATTTGCGGATTGCAAGAGCTATCAGAAAGATTTTGTGCTATAGTAAAGTCTCTATTAGTCGAAATTTCTTTCCCATAAATATTTTTAATTTGCAAAGCATATTTCGCCGCATATACAAAATTATCTCCAGACATGTCCAAGACAGTTATAGCAGAATACGGAAGAGTTAAAACATTCTCATTTCCAGAATTAATATCTTTTATGTGCGCTTCAGACACGTTATTGACTAAAGAAAGCACGCGCCCATTATCGATTGATTGGGCCACACTAAATACACCATTACTTAATTGCGTTTTTTCTTTTGTATTCAAATTGTAAAGAATTGCACGAGAATTAGAATAAGGATTCATATTTGTTGAATAAATCAACCAACCATTCTCGATACATTTGTATGCACCCATCCTTTTTGACAGTATGTCCGAATCAATTGAAATCTCCTCCCCACCATCTATCTGTCTCGCCTTTATCGAATAAACACCATTATTCAATTCTCTCCAAGCTACCCAATTCCCATCAGTTTTCGGATTATCTTCTGTTAAATCGCTAGTCGATAAAGCACTAACAAAGCCCTGTGGCAGCGTCCCCATCGCCCCCGCCCCATTCACCCTCCCCGCCCCCGAATCAGTATCCCACCCACTGGGAATATCAGCAGTCATTTCCAAATGAGCCCGCATCGCGTCTGGAAAAGTGCCGGGAAACCGCCCAAGAACCAGCGCAGCCAACCCAGAAACATGCGGAGCAGCCATCGAAGTCCCCGAAGCAATTCGATAATCAGCGCCAACAGCAACAGTATTGTTGTCAAAATCAGCATCTCTCTGCGCAGCGCTCAACGAAAGAATTTCTGTCCCCGGCGCGCCCACACTTATTCCCGCGCCATAATTAGAAGAAGCACTGCGGACATCCTCTGAAGTCAAATTTGAAACAGCAATCACGTGCTCCATGTTCGCAGGAAAAACTCCAGACACGTCAGCACTTTCATTGCCCGCCGCAGCAACCAATAAAACATTTTTATGAAAAGCATAATCAACAGCTTCTTCAAGATGCGACGGCGCAGCTCCCGATGTCCCAATGCTCATGTTAATTACATTAGCCCCGTTGTCAGCAGCATATATAATCGCCCGCGCAATATCTGTTGAAGCGCCGTTCCGCCCGCTCGCGCCAATAACTTTCAAAGGCATTATTTTTGCCCCATACGAAACTCCTATAATTCCTTCATTATTATTTCCTCGTCCAGCAACAATTCCAGCAACATGCGTCCCGTGCCCGTTGTCATCCATCGGATCAGTATCTTCATTCACAAAATCAAATCCCCGCGCCCCATCAACAGGATTCGTCCAGACATCCCCGACGTCAATTTGATTATAATCCAAGCCAGTGTCAATCACAGCAACAGTTATATTATTTCCAGCAAGCGGAACACCGTCGCCATTCTTAGGAAAACTATCCCACGCCTTGTCCGCCTGAATTTTTTTCAATCCCCACAAATCATTATACAAACTATCGTTCGGCTCATAAAAACAATGAACATAAAAGTCAGGTTCAGCATAAGCAATCCGCGCATCTTTTTTTAATCTGCCAATCACATCCTCAACTTTTTCCCCGTGCGCTATCTTAGCAGTATAAGTTCCAGAAAGTTCTTTAGAACCCGACAGATGCAGCGCTTTCATTTCATGAATCCCGTGCCTGCGGACAACATCATCGAGAACTTCTTTTCCGTATCTTCCCTCGAATGTATTTTCATTTAATTTAACAACAACTCTGTCAGAAACATATTTTTCCGAGCCGCCAAAAGAAGTTTGCCCGAACATACTCGCGAGTGCAAAAGCCCCGCCAACAAGCGCCTTCTTGAAATTTCCAAAATCGTTGCGTGTCATCTTATATTATTAATATCTCCGTCGTTAAAAATTTATCTCCATATGCGCAATCATCTCCCTATAATCTGAAAAATAAGTTCCGCCTTCAACATACCACCTAAACTCTCTCTCTTTCAGTTCGCCTCCCCCGTTCGCTATCGTGTCATCAGAAGTAAAAACATTAAATCCCCTTCGCAGCGCGCCCTCTGCAGTCGCAGTAACACACGCAGCTCCGCTAATTCCCATAAAATACAAATCTTTCGCTCCCCATTTGGAAAGAATCTTTTCCAAAGTCGTTCCTGCAAACCCGTCAGCCCCCCTCTTAACAATTCTCGTCTTCCGTTTTAAATTCCTAATTTGCTCCCGAAGCTCTTCGACAGTCTCCCCCATATTATTGTATTCCACCAGCGCAACCGGAATTTTCTTGTCGCCCGCGTATCTCAAAACCTCTCCCTGCGCATAGCACAAAAGTTTTCTTTCAGCTATCGCTCTAGCAAACGCATCCTGCATATCCACGACAACAATCGCCTTTCCGTTCATAAAAATTAGGAAAAAAGGAGGTATTTAAATTATCTGGAAATCTATTTGTGCCGGTTAACTATATATTCTATTTTTAATTAATAATTTAATCAAATAATTCCAAAATATATGAAAAATTAATCATAGATTAATCTTTCGACTCTAACAACAATCTCTTAAAATCCCAAAAAATTATCTCGGATCAACTACTTTGCCCATGAATAATATGTTTCCAGTTTGCCTTTCTTGAATTATAAAAACAAAAGGATGATCTGCTCTAAATATATTTCTTGGCATTGGCGAAATAGTCTCTGCGATAACGGCTGTTGCAGCTGCAGCTTCTGTCCCTTCTTCATCAACTTTCACATATGCCTGATGAATCACTTGACTAATAAATAAATCTCTCTTGCCAGTCATTCCAGAGAAATCAGCACTGTCAGAAAAAGAATTAGGCATTCCTAAATTACTTAGAGTTTCTTTCATAAAGTATTTTGTATCAAACTCAAATTTAGGCAAATAAATAGCATCCAAATCTGTTTCTTGCATTTTTGATTTATATTCTTCAAGTTTTTCAGAAGAAAGTTCAATATCTTCAAGAGTGTAATTAGAAGTAATTATCTCGTTGGTTTCGTAGTCATAGTCTTCCCCTTGCTTTGGCAACAAAACTAACATTGAAATATCCTCTCCTTTGTACGGAAGTTCTAAAATTTGTAAGTCTCCTAAGTCAGCATAATTAAACATTGCTTTGTCATTATCCATGTACATCATTGGAACCCGAATAACATTATCTGTAGTTATTTTAAACTCCCCCTCTCTTGTGTCGCTCTTATCAAATTCCCATTCCCACGTACCTTTGAAATAAATCGCATTGGTTAAAACCAATCTTGTGTCTGAACCTATCACGCCTTCAGGAATCAAATCCCGGATTTTGTCATTAGTTTGTTCCTCAATAAAACTATTAATTGTTTGTCTCGATTTCTCTGTTTCACTAATAAAATCCAAATTTGCTGCTTTTCCGCCGTAATATTTCTCCGTAGTTGTTATGTACTCTTGAAGAAATGGATAATCTTTTTGAACCCATAGCGCATTTCCTGTATTTAACTGATAATCTTTCTGCCCTTTGTTTATGTTGTTATAAATAGCAGCAAAATTCGATCTTAAAATATCACTTTCAGGAAAATGAAAAACAGATTTCATTTCATCAGCTGTCGCTCCTCGCGCTCCCTCATAAGTCATTGCTAAAGCAGCAGAAATACTATAAGGCGAATAAAACATATTTCCTTGCTCACTTTTGTCTAGTTGAGAATAAACCTCAAAAGCAAACCGATTATTTGCAGTTACTACTTCCCGAATTCCTTGTTGCGCCGAACCGTCGTCATCTGCTCGAGGAGGTTGATTCGGAGAATAAGGGTATAAAAATAATCCTATCGTAATAACCGCAATAGCAGCCACAACAATTATTGCCACAATCGTTGCACTTGCAGTTTTTTGTTTTACCATCTCAATTAACTCGTTCTTCTCCTTTTAAAATTTGTTTAGACTTCAATCACAGTTGAAGTATCGTATAATCAGAGAGACTATTTCTTCAATCCCTTAACTTTCCCAGCACTCTTCACATCCTCAACTTCCCCAAACCCATCCCACGCCAAATTAAACATCTGCTCCATTGACTTTGCAAAATAGTCAGTAGTAAGCCAGACAGCGACGTCATAATTCGGATGCACGTGCTTGTCATCAATCAGCATGAACATCAGTTGATTTGAATCAACAATCGCAAATCTTCCGTTAAGATTCACGCCCTTCGTGTCCCGAACTTCAGCAACTTTCATCAAATCTTTCGCAATCTTAATATTTTTCTCAGTAATCGGCGCGGCAATCTTTATGCTGACTCCTCGTTTTTTGGCTTTTTCAAAAGCAGGCAGCAGCGTTTCCATTTTTCTGTTTAACCCGTCTTCAGTCGTAGCAATTGTAATATTCTTTTCAGCAGCGCGAACCATCATGTCCAAATGATTGTACATATTCTGTCTTCCCCTCAAACTCCCGGACATGTCAGACGGTTCAACAAATTTAATTCCGTTGTCAAATAGCGAAGTCAGCTCCCCCAAAACACTGTCTTTTTTCAATTCTTCCAGTCTTTTAGACCGCTCAGAAGCGTTGCTAATTAAATTCCTCTTGACTCTTTCAACAACTTCTTCCGGCTTAAGAGCAACAAATTTAATCGGCTTCCCAATTTTCATGACGATAAATCCTTTTTTCTCCAGCGATTCCAAAATATCATACGTCCTCGAACGCGGAACATCAGAAATATTGCTCAATTCCCCCGCAGTAGAAACACCCCGAGACAGCAAAGCAGTCCAAACTTTCGCTTCGTATAAATTTAAATCGAAGATTTTTCTGAGCTGACTTAAAAATTCATCCTTTATTATCATATGATTTTAACCTCTTATAAAAACTAAATCGCTATACTATTTAAACTTTATCAACATATACTACCCTATAATTAAGAAAAAATTATATTAAATTTTTTACTCCTTATTTCAAATGAAATTTCGTTTTTCCCCAAACTTTTGTCGTCGGTAAATTCAATTTTGCTGGAGTTGGTTCTCTCTTTCAAGAATTCAATGTGCTTTTCCAGCATCTCTTGGACATCAGAACTAACGTGTATCTTGGTAGAAATCATCTCGCCTTTCTTCAATCCTCTGTTCTTTCTTTCCGCCTGGATTTTTCTCGCTAATTCCCTCGCAAAACCCTCTGCCTCCAGTTCAGGCGTCATCCTAAAATCGAATTTAACATTAAATTCTTTGCCTTGCTTAATCTCTATCTCTTTAACATTCAATTGTCTTGCAATTATTTCTTTTAGATTATCAGGCAAATCAAGACTTTCTGTCACAGCCACAGTTGCTCTCTTCAATGGCCATCTCAATCCAACTCCTTCTTTGTCTCTTATCCCCAGCCCCTTTTCAACAACTTCAAAAATTATTTTGAATCTTTCTTCAAGCTCTGCGTCAATTTTCTTCTCGTCTGGCGCAGGCCAGTCGCATAAATGAACAGATTTCTCATCCACAATCTTTTTTTCCAATAACTTCTGCCAAATATCTTCTGTGCTGAATGGAATAATCGGCGCGCACAATTTCATCAGCCCGGCATAAACTTCTTCCAAAACAGATAAAACTTCCGAATCATTTTCAGCTAATCTGTCTCGAACAATCTGGATATATCCTCTGCTCAAATCATTAAGCCAAAATTCCTGCAGCGCGCGAGTAGCCAGATGCGGGTGCAGTTCTTCCAGCTCCGAAGTAACTTTTTTAATCAAAGAATTAAATTTGGAAATAATCCATTTGTCTTCCGCGTTTTTTATTTTATTCTTTCCGCTCTTTACAACAAGTCTTTCTATATTTTGCAAAATATTCAAGTTGCTTTTCGGCTCCTTCAAAACACTAAACCCAAATCTTAATTCCTGCGAAGGATCCTGCAGGCAATAGAGCAATCTCATAGGGTCTGCGCCGATTTTTTCGACAGCGTCGTCAAACCAAATCGCGTTCCCCTTGCTCTTGTGCATCTCATCTCCCTTCTCGTCTTTCAAACTTTCGTAGCCGAAAATAGATTTAAACGGCGCTCTCCCGTCCAAACAAACCGACGCCCAAAACAAGGCATTGAACCATCCCCGATACTGCCCAGGCATGTTTTCTGAAATCAAGTCAGCAGGAAACCATTCCTCCCAATATTTTTTGTCTTTCAAATAATTCAGAGTAGAAAACGGAACAATTCCAGCGTCGAGCCACGCGTCTCCGACGTCAGGAATTCTTGAAACATTTTTCCCGCATGAAGCGCATTTGATTTTAATTTCGTCAATCCACGGGCGGTGAATTTCCGGCAGGGAATCAACTTTCTTTTTGTCGACGGATTTAGCTTTCAATTCCTCCAAACTTCCGATGACTTCAACTTCTCCGCACTCGCATTCCCAAATCGGCAGCGGCAGTCCCCAATATCTTTTTCTGGAAATCAGCCAGTCGCCCATATTATTGAACCAATCCTCTTGCCTTCTCCCCCCATATTCAGGATACCATTTTATTTTTTGATTCTCGTCAATTAACTTCCCCCGCATTTCCGAAGATTTAATATACCATTCATCAACTAATCTAAATACAAGTTCTTCTCCGCATCTCCAGCAATGAGGATATCTGTGTTTTATCCTAGCTGTTTTGTAAACAAATCTTCTCTGCTCTAAATCGTTTAAGACAGCAGTATTAACATCAGAATATTTTTTCATGCTAAACTCTCCAAATCCAACTTCATAAATTCCAGCGTCGTTCAACGGCGAAATCGCCGGCAGATTTTCTTTTTTCCCTAAGTCAAAATCCTCTGCTCCGCACCCAGGCGCAATATGAACAATTCCAGTTCCTTCTTCTCCCGACGCCAAATCCCACAAAACAACCTTGTGCGGAGATTTTTTTTGCGATTCAAAATCAGAGTAAGGCATAAGATATTCCATCCCCTTCAATTCTCTCCCTTTTTTCCTGTCTAAAATTTTATATTCTCCTTCAAGTTCTTCAAGCCGCGATTCAGCAAGCCAATATCTGAGCCCCTCATTTTCAACCTTCACATAATCAATATTTTCATTGACAGCAATTGCAACATTTGCAGGAACTGTCCACGGCGTCGTCGTAAAAATCAGGAAATAAGTATTATGTTCTCCTTTCAAAGGGAACTGCATAAATAAAGCAGTATGAGTGACTTCTTTGTAACCTTCTGTCGCAATATCATGTTTTGAACTCGCAGTCCCGCACCGCCAGCACCAAGGCACAGCGTCTTTTCCTTTATACAATTCTCCTCTTTCAAAATATTTTTTCAATAAAAACCAATTGTGCAAATTATTAGCATCAGTCATCGTGTAATAGCTGTTGTCCCAATCCATCCACTGCCCAAGCCGGACAGATTGTTCTTTTTGTATCTTGGAAAATCTCTCAACTCTTCTTCTGCACGATTTCACAAATTTCAAAACACCAAACATCTCAATGTCTTCCTTGTCTTTCAATCCCAAATCTTTTTCTTCTTCTCTTTCAACCCAAAGCCCCTGGCAGTCAAAACCGTTTTGGTATCTCATCTCATGCCCCTGCATCGCCTTGAATCTGTGGAAAACATCTTTGTAAGTTCTTCCCCACGCGTGATGCACGCCCATCGGATTATTCGCAGTTATCGGCCCGTCGATAAAACTCCATTTTTTCTTCCCGCGATTTTTCTGCCTGAGCTTGTCAAATATCTTTTCTTTCTCCCAGAATTTCAGGATTGCTTCTTCTGCCTTGTTAAAGTCTAACATCTTTATCCCTCGCTCCCTACATTTTTATACCTTGCCCCCCAAAAATCTTCCTTAGCTAGCTTAAAATATTTCGAACAACAAGAAATTAATTCATTAGACAAAGAAAACTTTGACATTCTCTTTCTATCAAAAAAACTGTACAATATAACTTCAATTTCAGCGCGTTTTTTAATATCTCTTATTGCAGGACAAAAATCAGTATCAGAAGAAACCAAAATCACTTTTTTAATCAGAGGGTAATCTTTTTCTATGTGGCTCAAATCAAGTGTTAATAACGTATCAACTCCTTTTTGAGAATATTCAATTTCCCCAGCAGGATTTATTATCTTCTGGCATCTCCCTTCCCGGAGTGTAATATTTTTGTTTTTCGATAATGCAGAGATAAACCTATCGTATCCTTCCCGCATATTTCTCTCTTTTTCTGTCGGAGGTGTTCCTTGAAAAGGTGGAGCAGTATAATAAAACAAATGTTTACAAAAAAGATTTTGTTTTTTAGAAATATTCTTGGCAAATTCAAATTTGTCAAATTTTAATCTAATCCCTTTCCCAAAAAACTTAGTTAATTTATCTAAAAATCCCTCATCAATAAAAACCAGCGTTTCATTCATTATAAAAACCTCCCAAAAAATTCAAACAAATCACCAAAAAAAAGTCATCTAGTGACCCCGTGAGATCACTAGGGAACATTCTAATATTCTTATCAGTTTGAAGTTTATAAAAGTTGCTATGTTCAAGATTTAGAACTAACATCTTAATATTCCATCTCCCCGCCTTTTATATTTTGTTCCAAGCATAGAAATCACGAGGTAACATTAATAGCGGATACTACATCAGAAAAATTAATTAAATAGTTTTTTAAGTCCTAATTCATTATATTTTTATCATGGAAAGTTCTGAACAAATCCAAAAAACAGCTAGCACTCTTATTAATTTGAGTGAACATTCAAACGTTAGATATGCCAAAGCTATTGCTAAAAAGTTGCTTGAAGAAAAGGATACCAAAGGGCCTATGCTGTCTATAAAACCCTTCAGCGCTTTTCCAGTTTCAAGGTTTATTACAAATCAAAGATTACTTGAATATATAATTTCAAAAAATAAAGATATTCAAATTATTGAATTAGGACCTGGATTTACTCCCCATTATCTTAATCTAAAAAAAGTGAGTAAGTATATCGAGATTGACTTCGAATCAAATTCTAGATTAAAAGAAAAAATCATAAAAAGTATTAAAGCTGATTGCAGAAATTTGTTTTTTGTTTCAGGAGACATTTTGGTCAAAAAAACATGGTTAAAGGTAAAGAAGATTATTAACTCAAAGAAACCCGTTTTAATTTTTAGTGAAGGAGTAGTATCACAATATTTTGATAAAGAACAGAAGAAACTTTTATCCTCTTTAATTAAAGACTTACTAAAAACCGAAGGAAGCATTTTTGTTTTAGATGATACTCTTAGAAATCATCCTGACCTGCATAGTTTTCAGATAATAAAAGAAGGTATGAGCGCGGTTATTAAAAAATCTGGAAGCCAAGTTTACGGGAGTGAAAAAAACAATCAAACTTTCGGCGAAGAAATATCTTTTTGGAAAACACAATTTAGTGAGTATAATATTCAAAAGATAAACTATGTTTTGAGTAGGCGCGATATGGACTTTGCTATTAAAGAGTTTAAATTAATTTTAATTGCTAATGATTCTAAACAGGCCTATAATAAAGGGGTTGAAGAACTTTCCTATAAAAATAAAAAAGAGAGGGTTTGGGAGGAAGAAAAATGAATTATATTGCTTGTATCTTCTTAAAAGAAGGAATTAAAAATAAACAACAATCGCCGATGGAAGGAGTAGATTATCATACAGTAGACTCTGGTATTCAATACATTAATACCTATTTGAAAAAAGGAATATCTAATTTTCTAATCTTTGGTTCTACAAATATTAAATCTATTGAACACGCATGTACCAAAGGAGCAATTAACGAGTTTATAATAAAATCAAAAGAGAAATTTGGAAATAATATAAGTTTATTTGCAGACGTTGGTTTATCTCCATATACTTCAAATGGGCATAGCGTCATAATTAAGGAGGGAATTATTGACGAAAAAGAAAGTTATAGACAAGCCTTAAATTTAGCTTTGAGTTTTGCTAAATCAGGAGTAGATTATGTTTGTCCTTGTTTGTCCTTACCAAACCAGGTAGAGGTTCTCCGAAAAGGGTTAGATAGAAAAGGATTTAATAAAACAAAAATAATGGACTACAGTGCAAAGTTTTCCTCCGCGCTATACGGACCATATAGGGCAACAGTGCAGTCCCCTCTTGAAGGAAAAGATAAAAAACCCTATCAAACCGATTATTCTAATCCTGATAAAGCTCTGAATCAAATAAAAGTGGCAGAAAAACAAGGTGCAAATATTGTAATGGTGAAACCTGCAATGCTTTATTTAGATATCATATATCGTGCGAGACAAATGACAAAGCTCCCTCTTGCAGTTTATCATATAAGTGGTGAGTATATTTTAATTAAATCCGCATGTAAAAATAAATTACTTGATGAAAAAGAAATTTTTAATGAAGTGCATTCTGCTTTTAAAAGGGCTGGTGCTGAGTATACAATCGGTTATGCGCCAGACCATTTTTTAAGATGGAAAAATGAAAGATGGTAGTTAGATTATACTGTATAAAATATAAAGATTTGGATAAAGATTTATTTCTTTATAAAAAACTAGCAAAAGAGTCTTGTAAGAATCTAAATTCTTTTGTTAGAATTTCTACCTGTGAAAGGATAGAAATTTATTCAGATAAGCCCCTTAATAGTATCGATGGCATGGATAATTTAGAGTACCCTCAAAGTATGCAACATGCGATAGAGGTGTGTGCCGGTCTGGATTCAGGATTGTTCGGAGAAATTGAAATCCTAGACCAAATAAAAAATTCTGTGGCTACTGCAAAAAAAGAAGAACACCTCTCTAAAGAATTAGGCGATTTATTCTTTAAAATCTTTAAAATCTCAAAAGAGGTTAGAAAGAGGTATTTGTTAAATGAATCTTGGGTAAATGCTGTTAAGCAGAAAATACGAAACAAAAAAAGAGTGTTTATTTATGGGGGAGGGGGCTTAAGTAAGAAATTAAGAAAATCACTAAAGGGGAAATTTGATTTGGTCAAAGATAAAGAAAATGCTGAAGCATTAGTTATTTTAAAAAAAGGATTTGTTCCATTAAATAACGAAAAAGTTATAATTATAAATCTAACAGACAAGAAAATTAAGAAGGACGAGTATACAACAAAAGATTTCTTTACTAAACCCAAAGAGGAAATTGTGAAAGAAATAAGAAGAGAAATTAAAGAAATCTTAAATTATTAATCTCTTTTTAGAATTTAATAGAATATTTTTTAGTAGTACATTTTATTCGAAATAATTACTTAGTCCTTGTTTTTCTAGTCACAAAAATCTTTTATTTAAATTATCTTCTTCTATTATCAAATCTTCTCGAACTATCTCTTCTTCTATTATCTCTTCCGCCAAAACCTCTTCCCCCGCCCCTGTTAAATCCCCCACCCCTCGAACCGCCAGAACTTCCCCCACGAGAACCGCCCCCTCCTCTAAACCCTCCGCCCCTCGAACCGCCATATCCCCCGCCGCCAGAACCCCTAAACCCTCCGCCAAATCCACGCGAACCGCCACGATTTTCTCCGTCGCTTCTCTGATTATTGCTTCCGCCAAATCCTCTTTTTCTTCCTTCGCCAAAACTTCCTTGCCCAGACCAACCAGAATTTCCTCTTTCACGTCTATTAAATCCTCCTCCAAACCCTCTTCTATTCCCTCCAAAATTACCACGTCTAAATCCACCATCCGAACCTCTTCCTCTTGAAAATCCACCGCCCCTAAACCCTCCGCCAGATTGTCTTCCATGATAACTATCTCTTCCCCCACCCCTCGAACCCCCAAATCCCCCGCGCCCCCCAAACTCAGCATAAACTTCTTCAAATTGAGGAAGTTCTTTATTCGCAACTGTAACACCCTCTTCATTTTGAATGTCGCTGAACACCATATAATCTCTATTCGTAACCAAACTAATAGCAGCCCCGCTTTTTCCCGCCCGCGCAGTTCTCCCGATTCGATGAATGTAATCGTTGGAGTTTTTTGGAATATCGTAATTGTAAATATGCGAAACATTTTCAATATGCAATCCTCGCGCAGCCACATCAGTGCAGACTAAAACCATAACTTTTCCCGCATGAAATTTTTCCATCACAGCTGTCCGGCGCGCCTGCGACAACCCTCCGTGAATCGCAACAGCATCAATTTTATTTTTCTCTAAATTCCTCGCAACAGAATCAGAAGTTCTCTGCGTGTTGCAAAATACCATCGCCAATTTGGATTTCTCATTCTTTAGCAAATGCAAAAGCAAAGAAAACTTCTTGTTTGTCTCAACGTCATAATAAATCTGGTTTAACTTCGAAGGATCAACAAACGATTCAACTTCAACATGCTCTGGATTTTTCATGTATTTCTTTGCAATGTAATCTACGTCCCCTGTATTCGTAGCTGAAAATAAAAGTGTCTGCCTGTCAGCAGGATTTTGCTTGATTATCTCCTCGACATCCGGAAGAAAACCCATATCAACCATTCTGTCAGCCTCGTCCAGAACTAAAACTTTAACTTTGTTTAATTTTAAAGTTCCATGTCTCAAATGATCCAAGAGTCTTCCCGGAGTTCCGACAATAATTTCCGCTGTCTCAATTCCAAGAACTTGGTTTCCCATCCCAACTCCGCCGTAAACTTCCTGAACTTTCAATCTTTTCTTCGCAGAAAACATCCTCAAGCTTTCCGCAACCTGCACAGCCAATTCTCTCGTCGGAGTTAGCACCAAAGCCTGCACCCCTTTTCCCTTTTCAGCTTTCTCAATAATCGCCGCGCCAAACGCCAAAGTTTTTCCCGAGCCCGTCGCGCTGTTTCCGATAACATCTTTGCCCTTGACAACAAGCGGAATCGTCTTCATCTGAATCTCGCTCGGCTTTTCAAATCCAAGCTCAGCTATAACTTCCAAAATTTCTTTTCCAATTCCAAGTTTCTTAAATTCTTCCATTTTAAAATTCAGAAATAGGTTCTACTCTGATATTCATATATTAAAATCAGAAAGTGCGTATTTAAACTTTCTTCTTCGTCCATTTCCCTGTCTTATCCAGAAATAATGTCCTCTCGGTAAATAAGATAAGACCTGCTGTAAAGCAGGTTCTTATGAAAAAACTAAACACCAAGAAAATAAAATGGAT